>CALFML010000727.1 GCA_937879845.1 uncultured Myxococcales bacterium | reverse complement strand
CCGGTGCCACCCGCTCTCTGGACCATAACTTCGGGTTTCAACTGGGGCGCGGTTTGGCAGGTCTGCTAGCGCGGCTTTTTCTGCCCACCGGGAGTGCTCGTTTCGTCTTCTGGTGGGTCCGGTTCAGACTTGCCCGGCGGCTTGCCGGACGCTTTTGCTTTCTTGGTCGCCGGGCCGACCGGGCCGCGTCCGGCGGGATCTTCGCTGCGGCGGGCCTTTTGCGCCGCCAGGCTCTCTTTGAGCTTGCTCCAGGTCTGCTCGTAGGCCGCCTGCGCCGGGCCGACATCGCGCAGCGTCTCATAGCTGCGGTTGTGGTTGCGCATGAACTCAAACAGGCCCCACATGGTGCGGCCCTCACCCTCCAGCAGCCGGCGCGCCGGTTCGTTGGGCACCGGCAGCATGATGGTGTTGGTGATCTCGGCGGCGACCTGCGGCTCCAGCAGGTGGTTGAGGAAGGCGAAGGCGACATCCGGGTGCTTGGCTCCGGCCAGCACGCAGGCGTAGTCGACGTACAGGATCGTGCCTTCCTGCGCCACGGCGAAGCGGATGTCGTCGCGCTCGCGGTGGATGCTGTAGACCTCCGTCGACCACGCCAGCGACAGCGTCGTCGTGCCGGTCTGCAGCAGCGGCACCGGATCTTCGACCAGCCCATCGACCCGCGGCAGCGCCGCCAGCAGCAGCTTCTGCGCCTCCAGCAGATCCGCCGCCTGCTGCGTGCTCGCCGACCGGCCCAGCGACCGCAGCGCCATGCCCAGGGTCGCGCGCATGTCGTCAAGCCACACAAGCCGCGGTCCGGTCGGCGCAAACAGCGCGCTCAGCGAGTCCGGCTGGCGCGTGCTGTCCTTGCTGAACACGTAGCCAATGCCCGCCGCCACCCAGGCGTAGGGGATGCAGTGCCGCAGGCTCGGATCATAGGGCGGGTTGCGAAAGTCCGTCGTCACATGGACCAGGTTTGGCACCCGCTCGCGCTGCATCGGCAGGAGCTTGCCCTCGCGGATGAGGCGCTCGACGGCGTAGCTCGACGGGAACACGACATCGTAGGCGGCGCCGTCGTGGGTGAGCCGCTCCAGCAGCTCCTCATTGGTCGCATAAGTCGCGGCGGCTACTTTGTTGCCGGTCTCGGACTCGAAGCGGGCGAGCGTGTTGGGCGCGAAGTAGCCGGGGAAGGACAGCACCTGCAGCGTCTGTCCCGAGGGGACTGCGGTGGGACTGGGCAGCGGCGCCGACGTTTTCTGACAGCCGCCGCTTAAAAGCGCTGCCGTCACAAGCCCGGCGTTCAGAAGCCCAGCTGGCTTAAGCAAAGCGTCCCTCGCAAGTCGGTGTCCACAGCAGCAGCATGCCGGTAGAAGCAGCATGCCACAGTTCCCTTGGGCCTGGGCAGCATCGCCCATCTTCGCGCATTTTCGCGTCCGGCCGCCTCGCGCCGCGACCTTCGCGCTGCCCTTGCGGCACAGCTTGACCCGTTGTGGGTAAAAGAAGGTAAGATACCGAGATTATTCGCCAATCTGGCGAGTCGTCCTTGCAGCTCTTGGAGGTCCCTATGTCGTACCAGCTAGAGCGCCTTTCCCCGCGCCGCGGCTCGGGTGGCCCGAGCCGGGTCCGCTTCGGATGTTTGCTGGGAGGCCTTTTGCTCCTGAGCGCCGTGGCCTGCACCCCGACGCGAGTCGGCGGCGGCGATGAGGATCCGGGAAACGACCCGACGATGATGATGATGCCGCCGACCCAGGCCGGCACCGTCGTCATTACTCCGAACCCAGTCAACATCGATGCCACCGGCGGCGACGTCAAGGTCCAGCTGCGGGCGGTGTCGACGAGCCTGGGCGACATCACCAAGAAGGCGAGCTGGACTCTCTCCGACCCGAGCGTCGGCATCGTGCAAGCGGGCCTCATCACCGTGCGCGGCGGCACGAGCCGCGGCGGCCGCGTGTCGGTCTACGCCAGCTACGGCGTGCAGAGCGGCGCCGGCGTGGTCAACATCAAGTTCAACGCCCCCGACGTGATCGAGTCCGGGGCGCCGCCCAACGCCAAGGACTACTTCTCGGGGACCGACGGCGGCACGGCGCCGAGCTGGGTCTACCCGCTGGAGCGGACGATCCTGCCGCGCAACCTCGGGCAGGTGAACCTGCAGTGGAACAGCACCGGCACCGCCGCCGTGTACCGCATCCACATCGAGAGCGCCCTTTACTCCCGCAACATCTACCTCGCCCCCAGCGTCTGCAGCAGCAACCGCTGCCAGTACACCGCCGCCGACATGCTGTGGTCGGAGGTAGCGCTCGCCCTGGCCGGCGGCGACTCGACCTTCACCCTCAGCGCCAGCGCCGGACCCGGCCAGCCGTTCGGCAGCGCGGTGCGCAAGCTCGCCTTCTCGCCCGAGGACGTAAAGGGCGGCCTCTATTACTGGTCGACCACGATCACCGGCATCTACCGCGTGCCGCTCGGCGCCAAGACCGCCCAGGTCTTCATCAACCGCGGCAACGAGTTTGGCTGCTCCGGCTGCCACGCCGTGTCCCGCGACGGCAAGAAAGTCGCCCTGGAGTTCGGCAGCGCCGACGGCACGGGCGGCGGCATCGTCGACGGCGCCGACGGCACCAAGTACGTGGTAAAGCCGCCTTCGTCCGGGCAGTGGAACCTGCAGAGCTTCTCGCCGATGGGCGACATGCTGATCGTCAACTGGCAGCAGCAGGCGCGGATCATCGACAGCACCACCGGCCAGAAGCTGTTCGATGTCCCGGTGCGGATGGCCCAGCCGGAGTGGTCGCCCGACGGCAAGAACATCGTCTACGTCAGCTACCCGGCCGGCGGCAGCGGCAGCGAGTGGAACGCCAACAACATCGGCGACATCATGACCATCCCGTGGAACGGCGGGGCGTTCGGGGCGCCGCAGGTCATCGTGCCGCTCGTCGCCAACAAGGAGTACCACTTCTACCCGTCGTGGACCCCGGACTCCAAGTGGATCGTGTTTAACACCGGCAAGGTCCCGTGCAAGGGCGGCAGCGGCTGCAACACCTACGATCCGACCAACACCGTGCTGCGCATCGTCAAAGCGGCCCCCGGCAGCCAGCCGCTGGAGCTGGCTCGCGCCGGCTACATGGGCAACTCGGGGACCAACTGGCCGCGGGTGACGCCGTTTATCCAGGGCGGCAAGCTCATCTTCTTCACGTTCTCGGCGCGCTTCCCGTACGGCTTTGTCAAAAGCGGCAGCAACCCGCAGATCTGGATGGCCGGCGTCGATCTAGAAAAAGCCGAGGCCCATCCCGAAGAAGATCCGAGCTTCGCCCCGTTCTGGCTGCCGTTCCAAAACCCCAGCGAGAGCAATCACCTTGGCACCTGGACCACGGACGTCAAGTGCATGGACGACACCCAGTGCCCCTCTGAGTTCCGCTGCATGGGCGGCAGCTGCGTCCCGCCCATCGGCTAGTCCGCTTACGCTCGCGGCTAGCGCTTCTGCCCCATCAAGCTGCCGATAATCGCCAAAACGATAATCAGCCCCAAGAGGCCACCGGCCACGGCGAGCACGTAGTACCACCACGGCCAGCCGAGCGGCTCCGCCGGCGTGAACGGCTGCAGCGTCAAGGTCAGCGGCTCCGAGAGGATGTCCTCTTTGCCCTGGCGCAGCGCCACCTGGTAGGTGTGCGGCTGGCCGTCGCCGGACTCGGTGAGGTTGTAGCGGACGATATAGGTGCCCCACAGCTCTTCCGCGATCTCGGCGAAGCGGTCGATGAGCTCGCGCGGGTTCCGGATGCCGCGCGGCGTTCCCGCCCCGAGCTTGCTGATGTCGATGAGGGTGCGCAGCCGACCGGGCTCGAACGGGCCGTAGCCGATGGTGTCCACGACGATGCCGGCCTCGCGTGAGCGCTTGCCGATGCTCTCGTAGGCATCCTTGCTCTGCATGGCGTCGATGCCGTCGGAAAATAGGATGATCAGCTTGCGGTGGCCCTGCTGCTCGCGCAATAGGTCGATGGCCAGGCGCGCCCCGTCGACCATGCGCACCTCGGTGGCGTCGTTGTCGATGACCAGGCGGTCGAGCTCGCGGGCGACTTCGTTTGGCCGCCCGAGATCTTCGAGCTTCTTGGCCTCCCCGGCGTAGCTGACCAGACCCAGGCGGCTGTCCGGGTGGCGGGCGAGCGACTTGGCGAACTTCTCGATGCCGCGCTTGACCTCCTTGAGCGCCGCCTCCATCGCCCCCGAGGTCTGCACCACCACGATGGCATCGACCGGCTCCTTGGCCTCGGCGAGCGGCGTCGCCGTGATGACCAGGTCTTTGAGCTCGGTGTTGTCGCGGAACAGCTTGAAGCCGCTCTTGACGCGCAGGGGCTTGTTCTCGCCGTTGATGAGCGAGACGTAGGTCTTAAGCTCCGGAAGCTTGTCGATGCTCGCGCTCTCCAGGTGGACCTTGATCTCTTCGGCCGCGGCCGGCCGGCCGGACGAAAAAAGCGCCACTGCCGCGGCCCAAAGCACGATCCCAAGCACTCCACGCCAGCCTGTCATCCGTCCGGCGCGCCGCCCCAAGCACGGCCCCGATTGCATCATCCGCATCTCCAAGGAACCCCACGAGGCACAAAGGTCAGCCAAGCGCATTTGACTTCCATAGTAGGACGTTTCCTAGCCGCCTGACCAGAGCCTGCCCGCCCCGTCAAGGCCGGCCGCCAAACGGCCGGTCCAGCCTTGGCCTTGCCAAGGCGCCGGGAGCGGTGATAGCGTGCGGTTTTTAAGTGGCCGCGCAGCGATTCGGGTTCATCGACTGGTTCCGTGGGCTCGCCTGTGTGCTGATGTTCCAGACGCACGCATACGACGCCTGGACCGCCGAGCCGTACCGCCAGGGGATGTGGTGGTGGCTGGCGCGGCCGTTTCTCGGCGGGTTTCCGGCGCGTATGTTCTTGCTCCTGGCCGGCGTGTCGCTGATGCTGCGCTTCGCTGGAGATCTGCGGCGCGGCCGCAGCGAAGCCGAGGCGCGTAGCGGCGCGATAAAGCGCGGGCTGGAGGTCGTGCTCCTCGGCTTCGCCTTCCGCTTGGGCGAGTGGGTGATAAGCGGCGCCCGGCCCACCGCGATGTGGGCGCTGCTAAAGTTCGACGTGCTGCAGTGCATCGGCGTGTCGCTTATGATCGCTGCCGTCGTCGCATCGCCGCGCGATACGCAGCCCGGACGGCTGCCGCTGCGGCCGCTTTTGCTGGCGCTCCTTATCGCGCTCACGACGCCGCTGTTTCAAGGGCTCGGCCAGCCGCGCTACTTGCCGGCGTGGCTGTCGATCTTCCTGTGGGGAGAGCACGCGCTCATGCCGTTTCCGCTCATGCCGTGGGTAAGCTATGCGCTGACCGGCTGCTGCCTCGGCGCCTATTACATCCGCGGGGCGGCAGCGGGCAAGCTCGGGCGCACCATGCTGATCACGGGGCTTGTCGGCGCGGCGGTAGGCATCATCGGCAAGCTCGGCGGCCGGGTCGACATCCCGATCTATCGTCCGACGGCGCTCGTGCCGATTCCGGCGACGCCGGTCTCGTACCTTTTCCGCACCGGGACGTGCATGGCCGGTCTGGCCGCGGCCTATTTTCTCCTAGAGTGGCGCAGCCGCCGGCCGGCCGCCGCGGACGCCCCGCTGGCGCAGGCCTGGGAGCGCTTTTCCCCGCTTCTGTGGCTCGGTCAGGCGTCGATGACGGTGTATATGGTCCACATCGATCTTGTTTACAACATCTGGTCCTATCCGATTAAGTACAAGCTAAACCCCTATACGGGGACGCTGATGGTCGCGACGCTCACGGGGCTCATGGTGTGGCTGGCCTACTACCGCACGGCCCGCCCCAAAAAGTCGCAACCGCTGCCGCGTCCGGAAGCCGCCCCGGCTTCCCATACCGCCGGCGCTTAACCCCTAGCTGAGAACAACGAATCACCTGCGAGGAATGCGATGACCGCGATGAAAAAGTACCGCTGCGTAATCTGTGACCACGTCTACGATCCCGCCGTCGGAGATCCCGCTTCCGGCGTCGCCCCCGGCACCCCGTTCGAGCGCCTGCCCGCCGACTGGATCTGCCCCGACTGCGGCGCGACCAAAGACGACTTCGAGCCGGTGGAGTAGCCGGCCCGCCCGCGCGGCATCGTCTTACAGTACGTTGTCGTTGCTCGGCTTGATCGGGTGGCGCGCCCGCACCTCTTCCATGTTGGCGGCAATCTCAAACGGGATGCCGCTCATGCGCAGAAGCAGCGCCACCGTATCGAGCCCCATGTGAAAGATTGAGTTGGTCGGCGGCGTGATCACGATGACGTTTTCGATCTGGCTGCGCACCCGCAGCGCCCACTGGCTGAGGATCTGCCGCCCCTGCGTGTCGTAGCCCGCCGATTCCGAAAAGTCGTGAATGTACAGATAGCGGCTGGCCAGGGGAAACCGGGCGCGCATGAGGTTATAGACCTGCTCGGAGATGTAGGTCGCGACCGTGGCGTTGATCTGGGTCCCGGCGTCGGTCTTATTGAACATGCCGGCCGGTTCGATGAACCAGGTCCGCACCCGCGCCCGCGGCGAATAAAGATGCGGCGAGATCCCCGGAAACGGCGACGTCTGGCCCTCCGGCGCGCTCACCCGGGCGCGCGCCAGCCCGCCCGGACGGGAGGGATTGCGCGGCGGCTCAGGCTCGGGGGCGGAGGCGGGGGCGGCGCCTTCAAACGGCGAATTCAGGTTCGGCTTTTTCATCGGCTGAAAGGGGCTGAGCGCGCCAAGCGCTGGGCTTGCGGCTCACCTTAAGAGGATATCGGGCGCTGAGCGCCCATGCTACAAAGGAGATTATGGGATTTTTGCGCCGATTGAGCTCAGGGAGCCGCTACGCGCCCGAAATCACGGGCGGAGCCGCTGCCGCAGTCTTGCTATTCACCCAAGCTTTCGCCGCTCCGGGCGCGGCGCCGCCAGCCGCCAAGCCGGGTCCGGCCGCGGCGGCCAAGCCCGCACCGGGCGTCGCTGGCAAGACCCCGGTCAAGCCGGCACCAGGCGGCGCCGGCAAGGCCCCGGTCAAGGCCCCGGTCAAAGGCCCCGCCACGCCGCCCGGCGCGATCACCGCGACCAAGGTCTCCTGCCAGGGCAGCGAAGGCCAGGTGGTCCTCACGCCGGCCGAAGGCGAGATCAAGTGCAACGACGAGTTTGAGGACTGCGAAGGCAAGTTCGAGCTCTCCGCGACCAACTGCACCGGCGAGTTCCAGAGCTTCTACAAGCTGGAAATCTTCGAAGGCGGCCGGCGCCAGCAGGTGCTGGAGTTCGACCCCGCCGGCATCGCCAGCCCCGGCGGCGGCCGCTGGAAGGAGTCGGTGCCGTGGAGCACCCCCGGCGAGCTCGAAGCCGTGGTCTACTACCACCCGCCCGGCCAGAGCGGCGACTTCTCCGCCCGCGGCCCGCTCAAAGTCGTAAACCGCGCCCTCCAGGCGGCCAAAGACGCCTGCGTCAAGTGCGAGGGGACCTGGGGCCGCTACGGCGTCAACAAGTATCAGAGCTGCAACTGCAAGATGCCCGACGCCGGCAAGACCTGCTACGACGGCGACGAGTGCCAGGGCCTGTGCCTGTTCCGCCGCTACGACAGCGACGCGCGCGAAGAAGGCGAGTGCAGCGAGACCCAGCGCGTCCAGGGCTGCGTCGGCATCATCCTCAAAGGCCAGAGCAAGGTCGAGCCGCGCCGGCCGCCGCCGCGCAAACAGTCCACCTGCTTCGACTAGGTACAGCAGACCGTAACTTCGGAAGCACCGCCGCGCCGGAAGTTGCGGGCGGCTGTCCTAAGCCAGCGCCGCCGCCAGCTCCTCCGCCAGAACGCTCGGCTGTTCGATCCAAAGGGCGTGGCCGGCCCGCGGACATAGCCGCGGCGTGCCGTAGCCCAAGGCCTGACAGAGGCGCTCCTGTGTGCCGCGCGGCATGATGAAGTCTTCGGCGCCGGCCAGCACCAGGCGCACCTGGCCAAGCCGCGACAGCTGCGCCGAGAGATCGTGGCGCAAAAGCGCCTCCAGCTGGCCCAGGATCGAGCCGGTGGGCCGCTCCTCCAGGGTCGCCAGGCTCTCGAGCATCGGGATAATCCCCGGCCGGTCGAGGAAGTCGACGGAGAAAAACAGCACCTGCAGCATGCGCCACAGATCGAGCGGCGACACCCCCGCCCGCCACTGCGCCTGCAGGCCGAGCAGCACGCTGCGCAGCCGCGGCTCGATGCGCGCCGCCGTGCCGACCAGCACCGCCCGGCGGAAGCGCTGCGGCGCCTGCAGGAGCGCGTGCTGCGCCCACATCCCGCCCATCGAGATCCCCGCCACATCCACCACCTGCAGCTCCAGCTGATCGAGCAGCGCCAGGAGCCGGCCGGCCTGCCGCGCCAGCGCGTACTCGGCATCCTCGGCTGCAGCCGGCAGCTCGCTGCGACCGCAGCCGAGCGGATCGACGACCACCGCCGGCCGCTGCAGGTCGCGCATCAGGCGGCGAAACTGCCGTCCGTCGCTGAGTAGCCCCGGCAAGACCACAAGCGGCGGCGCCGCGGCCCCCTCCGCTGCCGCTTGCGGCGCATGCCCGGCGTAAACCTGCCCAGCGTAAACTTGATAGTAGAGGCCCGCGGCCATTCCTGTCTGCGGCTTCATCCCAACCTGAACCAATAAGCGGCGGCGTGCGCCGCGTCCGCGGCTCCTGCGAAAAAAGCACGACCTTTTACCACCGTTTGGCGGCCGCGATCGCGGCAATCGCCCGCGCCTTTGAGTATGCTGCTCGGGGAACCGACTCCCCCACGACCCAAGGAGCCCGCCATGCCTGCCCGACGCGCGACCCTTCCCTTCATCGCCGGACTTTTTTGCCTCGCCGCCGCCAGCCTGGCCCACGCCGACATCGAGGTCCGGCGCAGCGGCTCCAGCTGGGCGCGGATCGAAAACGACGGCACCGTGCGCATCGGCGGCAGCTCGGTCGGCAAGATCGAAAACGACGGCACCGTGCGCAAAAACGGCAGCGCCATCGGCCGCGTCGAGTCCGACGGCACCATCCGCAAGGAAGGCAGCTCGGTCGGGCGGGTCGAAAACGACGGCACCATGCGCAAAAGCGGCAGCTCGATCGGCCGCATCGACAGCGATGGCACGATCCGCAAAGACGGCTCCAGCTGGGGCAGCGCCTCGGGCTGCTGCGGCGATTTCGGCAGCAAGCGCACCGTCGCCGCGGTGCTGGCGTTCTTCGCAGACGGCTATTTTTAGGCCCTTTACCGCAGGCGCGCGGCGGTGTAAGCCGGGCCGGTGATTGCACAACTCAAGGGCCCACTGGTCGAAAAGGGACTCGACGCCGTCGTCGTGGATGTGGGCGGCGTCGGCTTTGCGGTGTCGATTTCGCTGAACACGCTGGCCGCGCTGCCGCAGGTCGGGCAGCCGGTGCGGCTTTACACCTATCTGCAGGTGCGTGAGGACGCGCTGCAGCTGTACGGCTTCGCCACCCCGGAAGAGCGCCGCGCTTTCGAGCTGTGCATCGCCGTGTCGGGCATCGGCCCCAAGATCGCCCTGGCGGTGCTCTCCGGGCTCGATCCACGCGGCCTGGCCAAGGTCATCACCGATGGGGACTCCAATCGCTTAAAGCGCGTGCCGGGCATCGGCCCCAAGACCGCAGAGCGCCTGGTGCTGGAGCTGCGCGACAAGGTCGCCCGTCTAGGCGTCGCGCCCGAGCCCGGCGCCGCCCGCAGCGAGGCCCGCACCCCGCCCCGCTCCGGCGGCGGCGGCGGCCTGGAGTCCGATGTCGCGATGGCGCTCGGCAACCTTGGCTATAAGCCGGCCGAAGCGGATCGGGCGGCCGCGACCGCCCTGGCCGAAGATCCCGGCGCCCCGGTCGAAGCCGTCCTGCGTCGCGCCCTGCGCTTACTTCAGCGCGATTAGCCGGCGGCGGCAAAACGTAGCGAGCGGCCCGGGTTCGGTTTCCACCGCGCGGACTAGCCCCTGGGCCGCGATCACGGACGGACGCAAAAATCGGACCCGCCTAGGGGTTTTGCCGCCCTCTGCTGGCGCCGCCGGTGGCGCCGGCGCCGGCTTGACGGCAGGGTCCCTTGTGTGGCAACTAAGCGCGCGGACTATTCCGCCCCCGCGGCGGCCTGGGGATCATATGGCCAATCGGCGACACTCCGCGAAGCAGACCAAGTATTTGTTCGTCACCGGCGGGGTCGTCTCGTCCCTGGGCAAGGGCCTGGCGTCGGCGTCGATCGCAGCGCTTCTGGAGAGCCGCGGCCTCAAGGTCACGATCCAGAAGCTCGACCCCTACATCAACGTCGATCCCGGCACGATGAACCCGCTGCAGCACGGCGAGGTCTTCGTCACCGAAGACGGCGCCGAGACCGACCTCGACCTGGGCCACTACGAGCGCTTCCTCAGCGCCCGCATGACCCGCCGCAACAACTTCACCACCGGCCAGGTCTATGAGTCGGTGATCCGCAAGGAGCGCCGCGGCGTCTACCTGGGCGCCACCGTCCAGGTCATCCCTCACATCACCGACGAAATCAAAGGCAACATCAAGGCCTGCGCCGAAGGCTACGACGTGGCGATCATCGAGGTCGGCGGCACCGTCGGCGACATCGAGTCGCTGCCGTTCTTGGAGGCGATCCGCCAGCTGCGCCATGAGGCGGGGTCGCAGGGCTCGGTGGCGATGCACCTGACGCTCGTGCCGTATATCGCCGCGGCGGGAGAGCTCAAGACCAAGCCGACGCAGCACTCGGTGCAGAAGCTGCGCGAGATCGGCATCTCGCCGGACATGCTGCTGTGCCGCTGCGACCGCCCGATCCCGCCCGGCCAGAAGCAGAAGATCGCCCTTTTCTCCAACGTGCCCGACGACGCGGTGTACACCTCGCAGGACGTGGCGACGATCTATGAGCTGCCGCTGCACCTGCACCATCAGGGGCTGGACGACAAGATCTGCGAGCTGCTCAACATCTGGTCGCGCACCCCGGCGCTGGAACCGTGGCAGCGGGTCGTGGACACGGTGATGCGGCCGCAGCATGAGGTGACGATCGGCATCGTCGGCAAGTATGTCGATCTCGCCGAGTCGTACAAGAGCCTCAACGAGGCGCTCATCCACGGCGGCATCGCCGGCAACGCGCGGGTGCGATTGCGCTTCATCGACGCCGAAGAGGTCGCGGCGCGCGGCCCGGCGCCGTTTCTCACCGATGTCGATGCGGTGCTCGTGCCCGGCGGCTTCGGGGCGCGCGGCATCGAAGGCAAGGTCGCCGCGGTGCGCTACGTGCGCGAGCACAAGCTGCCGTTTTTCGGCATCTGCCTCGGCATGCAGATCGCCGTCATCGAGTTCGCGCGCAGCGTCTGCGGCATGGAAGGCGCCAACTCCTCCGAGTTCGACCCCGGCACCAAGTACCCGGTCATCGACCTCATGCACGATCAGCGCGATGTCGAGGACATGGGCGGCACCATGCGCCTGGGCGCCTACCCGTGCGCCCTCACCCCCGGCACGCGCGCCCACAAAGCCTACGGCAGCGACCAGATCAGCGAACGCCACCGCCACCGCTACGAGGTCAATAACAGCTTCCGCGCCGAGCTCGAGCGCCACGGCATGACCCTGTCAGGCCTGTCGCCGGACGGCACCCTGGTCGAGATGATCGAGCTCCCCGATCACCCCTATTTCGTCGGCTGCCAATTCCACCCCGAGTTCAAGAGCCGGCCGATGGAGCCCCACCCGCTGTTCCGCCAGTTCATCGCCGCCGCGCTTTTGAACGTGAAGTTGCGGACCGCAGCGACCGCGGCGACCGCAGGTTCCGCGAGCGCCGCGGGTTCCGCGAGTGCCGCGGGTTCCGCGAGTGCCGCGGGTTCCGCGAGTGGATGATCTGAAGCGGCCAGCTGGCCGTAGAAGCTGGGCATTGCGGCGGAGCGCTCGCCGCGGCGTGTGATTTTGCGTAGTCTCTTAGCTCGGCTTTCCGGAAAGTGCTTCCGGCCCGGGAGTTCCCGTCCATGCCTGCATCGACCGTGCAGTCTTTAGCCCCAACGCCGCCGCCCCGCCTCGGGTTGCGGCGCCGCGCGGCGTATCTTTTTGGCGGCGTGCTGGCCCTACTCATGGTCCTTTACCTGGGCCTTGGGGCGGTGGTGGTCCTCAAGATCGCCCGGCCGCGGCGCAGCTTCGATGCGGAGCGCTCGCCGGCGACGCAGCAGCTGGCCTACAAAGACGTGCGCTTCAAGGCCCGCGGCGGCGACGCCGAGATCGCCGGCTGGTACATCGAGCACGCCGCCGGCCGCCACGCGCTCGTGATCGTGCACGGCAAGGACTCCAGCCGCACCCGCGAGCACTCCGGGCGCACGGCGGAGCTGCTCGCCCGCCTGTACCGCCGCGGCTTTGCGCTCCTGGCCATCGATCTGCGCGGCCACGGGCAGAGCAGCGACGCCCGCCTGAGCTTCGGCGTCAATGAGCACCGCGACATCCTCGGCGCCGTGGATTTTTTGCGCGCCCAGGGCTATCCCGCCGGCAGCATCGGCGTGCTCGGGGTGTCTCTGGGCGGCGCTTCGGCGATCCAGGCCGCGGCGCGCGAGCCGGCCATCGGGGCCGCGGTCGCCGACTGCTCGTTCGCCGAGCTCGCGCCGATCCTCCGCGACAACTTCACCCGCGTCACCCATCTGCCGGCCGCGGTGCTGTGGCCGGCGCGCCTGTTCAACCGCCTCATCGACGGCCACGACCTGATGGATGTCCGGCCGATCGCCGACGTCGCCCAGATCGCCCCGCGGCCGCTGCTCATCATCCACGGCGACGCCGACCAGCTCATCCCGGTGCAGCACGCCTACGCCCTGCACGCCGCCTACCCGCAGTCGGAGCTGTGGGTGCTGCCCGGCGTGCGCCATGCCGCCGCCTTCGTCCGCGAGCCCGACGCCTACGTCGAGCACGTGGCGACGTTTTTCGCCCGCAGCCTCATGCCTTGAACGGGCGTCCAGGGCTTTCGCCCTGACCTTGCGCCGCAGCATCGCGCCTGCCGTAAGCCGCTGATTCCACACAGCACCCGGATTGTAGGAGCCTGCCGGGCGTGGGGCTTTTAGGCGCACATATCTGCCTGCATTAATTGCCCGGCTCTGTGGGCTTGCGTACGGACCAAATTTCCAAAGCAAGCGACAAATTATGCTGTGGTAAGGCAGGTTTCGCCTTTGCCCGCGGGGGGGGTCCCCGGGCATCAGGGGGGCACATTCCCAGAGCTGCGCTTTGACCGCTCGCTGCGCGGTCGGGACGCTCGCCGCGCCGGCGTGCTGCTGCTCGCCGCGCTCGCCGTGTCCCCTGCCCTACTCCTTACGACCCAAGCCCAGGCTTCGTCCAGCACCGCCCAGTCAGCTCCCGCCGCCGCCTCTCCCTCCACAGCCCCTACCACCGACCCCAGCGTAGCTCCCACAGCATCCGGACAAACCGCCACACCGCCCGAGCCGAACGCGACTCCCGCGGCGTCCGGACAAACCGCCGCACCGCCCGAGCCGAACACGTCTCCAGCGGCGTCTGGACAAACCGCCGCACCGGCCGATTCCAGCGCCGCGATGGCGTCCGGACAAAACGCCGCACCGCCCGAGCCGAACGCGGCTCCCGCGGCGTCTGGACAAACCGCCGCACCAGCCGATTCCAGCGCGGCGACTGCGTCCGGACCAGCCGCCGCTGCTAACCTCAGCGCGGTTCCAGCGGCGTCCGGACCCACCGCCGTGCCAGCTGACGCCAGCGTAGCGCCAACGGCGCCCGGATCAACCGCGGCAGCGGTTCCGGGCGCGGCGGCGGCTGCTGATGCCGCGGGGACGGCGAGGGTGCCCGCAAAGAAGGCGGAGACGGCTGGCAGGCGGTACACCGCGCAGGTGCGGGCGCCGCGGGCGGCCGGCTCGCGGGAGTCGGAGCACTTTTCTCTGAGCGGCGAGCCGCTGCGCACCGCGCCGGGGACGCTGGGGGATCCGTTCCGCGTCGTATCGCTGCTGCCGGGGGTCGCCTCGCCGCTGCCGGGGCTGCCGATCTATGCCATTCGCGGGGCCAGCCCGGGGACGAGCGGTTTTTTTCTCGACGGCATGCGGCTGCCGCAGCTGTTCCACCTGCTGATCGGCGGCGCTGTCGTTTACGCCAACCTAGTCGATCAGGTCGACTTCTATCCGAGCGGCTACGACGCCTCGATCGGCCGCCTGGCCGGCGGGGCGATCACGGCGACGACGCGGCCGGCGCGCGACGACGGGCAGCACGTCGAGCTGGGGGTGCGGCTCTACGATGTCTCGGGCCTGGTCGAGCTGAAGCTACCGCACGGGGTGCGCATCACCGCCTCAGGCCACTACGGCTATCCGGGACCGATCCTGCAGGCGGTCGAGGAGCGCATCCGCCTGTCGTACTGGGACTACCAGCTGCGCCTGGACTGGCGCGGCCTGACGGTGCAGGCGCTGGGGTCGTTCGACTCGCTGGAGATCAAGAATCCACCGGACAGCACGTATGTCTCGGCGCAGAACTCGCGGCTCATGTTCCATCGCGTGCAGGTGCGCGAGCGGCTGCATCGCGGCCCTCTGCAGATCGAAGCCGCCCTCATCGGCGGCTACGACGAGGCGGGCGATGTCGCCGGACGCGGCGTGCGCAAGCTGGCGCTCGGCTGGCGGGGACGGCTGGAGGCGAAGTTCTGGCGGCTCAAGCTGCAGGGCGGCGTCGACGGCGAGCTCTCGCACTTCGAGGGCGAGCGCTTCGACCTGGGCCTGCGCAACCTCGCCTTCGTCCGCGACGCCGAGGGGCCGGCGCGGGTCAGCGGCAAGGACCCGGACCACACCCCCGACGAGCTCGGGGCGCTCGGGCACTCGCGGACGGGGGTGACAAACTCCGTGTGGCTCCAGGGCTCGCTGGAGCTTGTGCCGCGGCGGGCGACGCTGACCGTGGGCGGGCGCCTGGACGTGTACCACGCCGACGGGGTCACGCTGCTCGGGGTCGACCCGCGGGCGGAGCTCGACCTGGTGCTGACTCCCTGGCTGCGCATGCACATCGGCGGCGGCGTGTACCAGCAGCCGCCGAGCTTTCCGCTGCTCTTGCCGGGCATCGATACGTTCGCCCTGCAGCTCGGGCTGCAGCGGGCCACCGGCGGCTCGATCACCGAAGAGCTCAAGCTGCCGGAGGCGGTGACGCTGTCGGCCACCGGCTTCTACCAGCGTTTTAACAACGTCACGGATCTGCCGCCGCTCGGGGTGCTGGTCTGCGCCCCGCCGCCGCCCGAGTCGCTCACCGGCACCACCGCCACGCTGATGCGGGTGACCGACGGCGCCGCCTACGGCCTGGAAGTGCTTTTGCGGCGCAGCCGCGGCCGTTTCACCGGCTGGCTCGCCTACACCCTCAGCCGCTCCGAGCGCGCCTACCCGTGCGGCGTCCGCCCCGCCGACTACGACCAGACGCACGTGCTAAACGTCGTCGCCCAGGTGCAGCTGCCGCGCGGTTTTTCCGTCGGCGCCCGCTTGCTCGTATCCACCGGCCGGCCGGAGACGCTGGTGCCGCCGACTCTGCACGTAAACGGCTCGATGCTGGGCCTGGACGACGGCAGCCTGGGCGTGCGCAACAACATCCGCCTGCCGACGTTCGTCCAGCTGGACGTGCGGGCCGACAAGACCTGGCAGTTCCGGCGCTTTTACATCGCCGCGTTCTTGGAAGTGATAAACGCCACCTTCTCGCGCACCAACCTGTACCTGTCCTACCCCGACGCCGAGACCGGCGCCGCGAGCGGAACGTACGGCAAGCCCGAGGTCGTCGGCTTTTCGTGGATCTTACCGTCGATCGGAGTACGAGGAGGGTTCTGACGATGCACAGGCCCGGGGGGGCGTGGCTCGGCGCGATACATGGAGTTTGGCTGCTGCCGCTGCTGCTGGTCGTCGCCGGCTGCTCGGAGGTGCTAAATCCCGACGTGCTGGACGTGGAGATGCTGGCGGAGCCGCCGCTTGTGAGCGCGCCGGCGTCGATAAAGGGTTCGCTCAAGGAGGCCATCTTCATGCGCGGCGCCGACGGCGCGCCGTGGGCGGCGGTGCGCATCGGGGACGGCACCGCGGTGGCCATGCAGCGGCTGTCGCCGCCGCTCACGCAGACGCTGCTCCCGGTCGAGCACGTGCTGTTTCCGGGGGCGCCGGCG
Source organism: uncultured Myxococcales bacterium (assembly GCA_937879845.1). Lineage (GTDB taxonomy): Bacteria > Myxococcota_A > Polyangia > Palsa-1104 > JAEUJZ01 > CALFML01. Next base: position 2,363 of record CALFML010000727.1, on the reverse strand, counting down.
CAGTCGCTGTGCGCGGTGTTCAAAAAACCGCGCGAGAACACCTATACCGTGAGCCTCATGCGTCCGGGCGAGCAGAAGGGCGCCCTGCTGACGCCGCTGCCCAGTAACCCCGTGGTCCTGTGCGGTCAGCGCACGCTGGTCGCCTATCCGACGGGGCTCGACCCGACGCACCTGGATGTCCAGCGCCGGCTGCCAAACGGTGAGGTGACGCAGCTGTGGCTGCCCTGGCCGCGCGGCGCCAACCCCGACTGGGACCAGGGGCCGCGCGGCTTCGACCAGGACGAAGACGTGCTCATCGTCATCAACGGCGACTACCACACGCAGATCTATTACCTCGACACCAAGGAGGTCGTGGATCTGGGCCCGGTGTATCTGGGGGCGACGGTGGCGGGGCACTACGTCTACATCGACTTCGACGGGTTCCTGCATGCGTTCGTGCTCGCCGAGCAGCGCACGCTGCACCTGGGCTTCCGGCTGTCGCCCGACGGGCAGCTCCTGGGCTTTGATGTCGACAACTTGGCGGTGCTGACCTGCGACTGGGACGGCGTGCGCCAGGTGGCGATCCGGCCGGTGCGCCGCGGCACCCCGGTGGTGGCGACGCAGCGGGTGCTCGATCCCGAGCCGTGCTCAGCCGAGTACTCGAGCCTGGCGCCGCAGACCGGGATCCTGGTTTACAGCCACGGCCCCCAGACCCGCGCCGTCCGGCTCGACGGCTCCTCCCCGGCGCGGATCCTGACGCAGCCGGGCAGCCAGCAGCTCTTCGGCATCTGCCAGGATCAGGCGGTCGCCTACTCGCTCGACTCGCCCGACCGCTACGGCAAAGGCATCGGCGACGGCTGGCTCGGCGGCTTCCGCTTCATGGAGCGCGGCCGCGACGTCCGCTTCTCACCCGACTGCCTGCACCTGCACTTCAAGGAGCACGCCGCCGACCTGCGCAAGCTCGGCGAGCTGCAGTCGCTCATCCGTCCGCCGGCCGGCGACTTCAGCGCGGCGCAGCGGCTGCGGCTGGCCCGCAACGCCGGCTTCTACCAGGAGCTGCCCGACGGCCGGCTCCTGGTCGCGGAGAACCTGGCGGTCATCGGCACCCAGAACCGCGTCACGCTGATCGACGAGACGGCCCGCACCGCGCGCGTGCTCATGCAAGGAGTCGGTGCCGTGACGGGCATCTTGCCGCTCGGCGCCTATTTTCCGGGGCGCTATGAGCTGCTCTTGGAGGTCGACACGCCGGAGCTCGACAACGATCGCTACCTGCTGTACGTACCGCTGCCGTCGCCCGCCGATTCGCCCTTGCACTGAGCGCCGCGCGGCGGGCGGCGCGACGCGATGCCGCTTGGCCCCGCGGCCGCGCCCGCCCCAAGGCGTACCGCACCACCGCGCTAGCTGTCGGCGGGCGAGCCTGTTACGATCGGCTTTATAGCGCCGCACCGGTGCGCGGATAGGCGGCTCGCTACAGGCAGAGGTGATCCCATGGGCTCCAAGTCTTGTCGCTTGTCTGGTCGCAAAGGTGGGCTGGTGGTGGTGGCGGCTGCGGTAGCGGGCTCGCTGCTCGGCTTGGCGGCGCCGCTGCCCGAAGCAGCGGCGCAGCAGCAGGTCCTCCAGCAGCTCGGACAGGCCGGAACCGCGGCGGTCAAAAAGGTCGTAGGCGGCCAGCCGAGCAGTCAGCCTGCCGCCAGCGCGGGGGCCGCGGCGCTGGGGGCGCCAGCCGGAAACACGGCCGCTAGCCCCGCCGGCAGCCCCGCTGGCAATCTCGCCAGCAGTGCCGCCAACAACCTCGCCGGCAGCCCCCCCGGCGGCACCGTCGGTCGCATCGAGCAGGTCGGCCAGGCCGCGGCGACCAAGTTCGGCGGCCAGCAAGCCGGCAACTACGTGCAGACCGCCGGCAAGGTGGTAAACGGCGCTCATAACGTGGTGCAGAAGGTCCGCAGCCGCGGCAAGACCCCTAGCTCGACGCCGAGCCCGCCGCAAGCCCCGGCGGCGCCGCCGCCCGCCGCGGTTGGTCCCGCCGCACCGCCGCCGCGTCCGCTGCCGCCGCCGAGTCCTGCCGGCCCCCGTCCGCCCGGAGCCCCGCCGGCGTAACCCCATCGCCGCTGCGCCTTAGCCATGAAGACCAACGCCGCCCGCATCCTCGACCGCCTGGGAGTCCGTTATGAGCTTGCGACCTACGCCGTCGATGCCGACGACCTGTCGGCCGAGACCGTGGCCCGCAAGATCGGCATGCCGCTGGCCCAGGTCTTCAAAACCCTGGTCGTCCGCGGCGACCGCGGCGGCGTCTGCCTGGCCGTCCTGCCGGGCGGGGCGCAGCTCGATCTGAAGGCGCTGGCGCGGCTCACCGGGGACCGCAAGGTCGATACCGTGCCGCTCAA
>CALFML010000726.1 GCA_937879845.1 uncultured Myxococcales bacterium | reverse complement strand
GGTGTAGAAGTTCAGCGTCAGGTTCATCCGCGCCAGCTCGCGCGCCAGCTGCGGCGACTCGGGGCGGACGGGCTTGCCGTCGTCGCCTTCGTTGAGCAGCTCTTCGTAGTGGTCGTAGCAGCGCTGGGCGTCGTCGCGGAGCAGCTCCAGCACCTGCTGCGCTTGCGCGGGGGATAGCGGCGCTTCCCGGCCCTGGCGGTTGGTGGTCGACTGCACCGCCAGCTGCGCCGGCTCCGGCAGGTAGAACTCGCGGTCTAGGATCGAGTAGCGGGCGGAGTACTCGTTGACGTTGGCGCTGCGGTGGCGGATCCACTGCCGGGCGACGAAGATCGGCAGCTTGACGTGCAGCTTGAGCTCGCACATCTCCAGCGGCGTCGTGTGACGGTGGCGGATGAGATACCGGATAAGGCCGCGGTCGTCGCGCAGCTGGGTGGTTCCCCGCCCATAGGAGACCCGCGCCGCCTGCACGATCGCCGCGTCATCGCCCATGTAGTCGATGACCCGGACAAAGCCGTGATCGAGCACCGGTATCGGCTCCAGAAGTACCTCTTCCAGCGCCGGCACGGTCGGCCGGCGGGTGGTGTTGCGCACTGCCTGCGCTTCGCTAATCGCGCTGCGCTGGGCCTCTTTCAGCGACATGGCTGCCCCTTTTGCAATCGGCAAAGCTGAGTAGCGCGAAACGCCGAGCAAGAAAAGAGCCTCGCGCCGCGGCGCGCCCGCAGCCCCGGAGACAAGGAGCAGCCAGGTTTTCTAGGGAGCCGGGGGAACCGTGGATGCTGCCGGCAACGCCGCCGCCGTCGCGCCCTTCGCCTCGCCAGCGGTGCCGCCCTTGGCATCGCCAGGGGCATCAGGACGGCTGCGGTAAAGGAGCCACAGCGCCGCGGGCAGGGCGGTGAAATCGGCGATCATCGACAGCACGAACGCCAGCGCCGAGAGCAGTCCGAACTGCCGCACCGGCGGCAGCTTGGCCAGGGCGAAGGCGAGGAACCCGCCGGCGTTTATGAGCGTGGCGTAAAAGATCGCCCGGCCGGAGATGAGCATCGTGTGGTGCAGCGACTCCTCGACCGTGCCCTCTTTGCGCTTTTCGCCGAAGTGGTAGAAAAAGTGGATCTGATCGTTCTCGCTCGTCCCCAGCACCGTGGAGGCGATGAGGATCGTCGCGACGTTGAGCGCCACCCCGGTCACGCGCATCACCAGGAACATCACCAAGATGGCGAAAAACGACGGGATCATCGCCATCAGCCGGGCGATGCCGCTGCGGAACACGAGGAGGAAGGTGCCGAAGATGATCGCCACCGTCAGGCCGAAGCTTTCGACCAGGGTCGGCACCATGTGGTGCGAGATCTTGGCCTGCAGCGGCGCCAGACCCACCGGCCGCATCTTGAACTCCTTGAGCGCCGGGTGGCGCGCCACCGTGTCCGCCCAGATCTTCTCAAGGACGCGGGTGAGCTCGACGAAGCCTTCGTAATCCTCGGTGCGCGAGATCACCGTGAACTGGGTCTGGCCGAGGTTGGTCTTTTCGACGAAGCTCTGCAGCGTCGTCTCGCGCTGGAGGAAGGTCTCCAGATCGTCGGTCAGCTTCTCCAGCGCTTCGTCATCTTTGGGCAGGGTGTCGCCCTTGCCGCTCATATAGCGCAGGGTGCCAAGGATCGTCACGACGCTGGCGGCGGAGCCGACGTGCGGATCCTTCTGCAGCGCTTCCTGCAGATCGACAAGCCCGCGCAGCGTCTCCGGCTTGCTGACGCTGCCCTGCGGACCGACGAGCCACATGTTGGTGACCGCGAGGCCGCCGAGGTTTTTCTCCAGCTCCTTGGTGTTCTTATAAATCTCCGAGTCGTGGTTTATGTAATCGACGGGGTTTGTCTGCAAGGTCATCGGCGGCAGCAGCCCGCCGGGCAGCCCGAGCAGCGCGATCGCGCCGAGCCCGCACATGACGAGCGCCACCGGCACGAGCACGAAGCGGAACCGGAACGAGAACCGCGGCACGAAGTCGGCGACGGCGACAAACCACCTGCTCTGGCCGTGCTGCTCCTGCCGGGTCGGGGTGTGCAAGAGCTTCTGCAGCGCCGGGAACAGCGTGAACACGAGCAGCCAGGTGAAGACCAGGCCGACGGCCACCCACAGACCCATCTCGCGGATCGGGCGGATGCGCGACACGGCCAGGGCGGCGAAGCCCACCGCGGCGGCGAAGATCGATGCGGTGCAGGCGAGGAACTTGTTACACAAGGCGAAGATCTGATGGTCGTCGACCGAGCGCTCAGGCGGCCGGTCGACGAAGCGCGACTGCAGGTAGACCAGCGTCGCGGTGCAGGTGATGAGAATCGTCATCGGCACGAGCGACGACACGATGGTGAACACGCCGCCGGTGATGCCGACGAAGCCCACCGTCATCGCCGCGCTCATGCCGAGCGTGATGATAAACGCCAGGAGCGTCCGCCACGACCGGTACAGCGCCACGCACAGCACGGTGACGAACAGAAAGAACAGCGGGAAGTAGCGGATCCCGGTTTCGCGGGTGTCCTTGTCGAGGTAGTCGTTGACGTACGGCTGGCCGACCTTGCGCAGGCGGGTGAGCGGCTCGGGGTGCTGCTCCAGCTCGCTGATGATGCCGTCGATGTTGGCGAGGATCGCGGTGCGCTCGCTCGTGCCTTTGTCGGTCGTGCCTTTTATCGCGATGACAAGCGGGATGGCGAGGAAGTGCTCGCCGTAAAGATGCTGGCGCGAAAAGAGCTCAGTGCCGGTGACGAACTTTTTGAAGCCCGCGGCTTGCTCCTCGGTCGCGCTGAAGCCGGCCTTGGCGCGGCGGTAGACCGAGAGCGCCGAGTTCACCGTGACCATGGGCAGCGCGGCAAGCCGCGTCTCCATCTGGGTGAGGCGTGCGAGCACGGTGGGCGCAAATGGGTCAGGCGCCTCGGCCAAAAGGATCACGTACTCCGCGGAGCCAAAGACCTTCTCGAAGTCGTGGGCGGCGATGTAGTCAGGATCGCTCTGGACGATGAGCCGGTCGATCGAGTTGTCCTGCGGCACCTTGATCGCAAAGTAGACGCTCGGGCCGAGCAAAAGCGCGCAGATCGCGACCACGTAGAGGCGCTTTGCGACGATGAACCGAAAAACAGACCACATCCAGTTTGGGTGTTGTTCGCTCATGCCTCACCAAAATCCATAATCCGCCCCTGGCCCGGCCGGAGTCGCCCAGCCCATTCTGGGTTCTTCCGGAGTACTCCGGCTCATTCTCACTTAATGTGGCGGGGTCCTCCTGGGCCCATACGGCACCCGGGGGGCTGAAACAGGTCCCCGCAAGAGGTCGACGTTCTGCGTTTATGCAAGCGCCATGCTAGATCACCTGGGCCGCGGTGTGTATCCTTGTCCGGCGTAGTTCGCAAGCCAGTTGTTTGCGCCACCCGCGCGGCTCGAATCGCCCGGCCAAAACCTCAGGCGCAAACTAAAGCCAGGCAACATGCGGCTCCGCGCAAATCGCTTGACAGACCCTCTTTCCCCCCGCGAAACTGCCGGCACACACTCTGTGTTCCGCTGCTGCCCTGACTCGCTGTGGCCGTGCCGTAGGGCCTGGCTGCCGCCCTCTTCTCAGCGCGGGTATTAGCACCGTGGGCCTGCCCCGCGGACTCCATCGACTCCGTGAAGGAACATCATAAATGTCCAGACCGAACTATCGGGTCGTGCTGTCGTTTGATAGCGAGCGCAAGCTCTTTACCGCGCGCATCCCCGAGCTGCCGCAGTGCACTGCCGAGGGAGCGACGCGCGGCGAAGCCATCACCCGCGTAGAAGAGGAGCTCAATGCGGTTCTCCAGGGCTTCTCCGATCGCGGCACCCGCCCGCCGAGCGCCCTGGATGACGCCGATCGCGAGTTCTCCGGCGAGATCACCGTCAAGGTGTCGGCCAGCCTGCAGCGCGAGCTGACCTGGCAGTCGCATAATGAGGGCGTGGACCTGAACCAGCTCGCGGCGGAGCTGCTCGCCGCGGGTCTGGAAGGGCGGCGCCACAGCGGCCGCAGCGGCCGGCGCCACAGCGGCAACGACAACATCGGCAACAGCATCGGCAACGAAGGCCCGCGCGGCCGCGGCGACTTCGGCGATCGCGGCCGCGGCAACCATGCCGCCCGCTTCCACGACATGCTGGAGGATCGCGCCGCCTTCGTCGACTACGTGCGCAAGCTCGAGTCCGACGGCGGGCGCCCGCGCGGCGATGGCCGCGGCCCCGGCGACAACCGCCCGCGCCACGACAACCGTCCCTATAACGACAACCGCAGTCACGGACCGCAGGGCGGACACGGCGAGCCCGGACGCGGCGGCGGCCGGCGCCAAGGACGCGACGGCCACCGCGGCGGCCCCGGACGCCGCGGACCCGAGGGGCGCGACTCCCAGCCAGCCGGCGGCGGTCCCGCCACCCCGCGCCCGCACAGCCCAAGCGAGTCGGAGTCCTAGCGTTCCCGCGACCCGCCCCTGCGCTCCGGCCGGCGGCCCGGGCGCAGGCTAGCCATGCCTGACCCTGTCAAAAAATGTCTAACCCTGTCTAAAAACCATCGGCCGCGGCCGCAAGTCAGCGGAAGCCGCAGGAACTCGCCGCAGTCGGCGGACCGCGGCGGCACTAACCCCCGGGGAAGCCTGGATTAATACCGGTCGGCTGGAACCCCTCTAGGCCAATGCCGCCTGATCAGATAGCTTTTGATCATAGAGTGTCTTAAAGAGAGCCTGAGGAATGGGGCACGGGCCCCTGACCAGGCGAGCTTGTCGAGAACTAGTTGAAAGCGCCTCACTTTATCGAGTAAAGACAAGACCATGCAATCGACTGAGATTGGGCGGGAGTTTCTAACCAGAGTCAGTGAGTATCTGGTGACCTTTCCGTTCGACCTGAAGATCTTGCAGGAAGCCATTACCGAGCCCGACCTCGAGCGCAGCGCTCGCGAGCTCGCCGCTTCCATCCTCATCAGCTCGCTCAGCCCGCAAGAAGGCAGCGGGCCCGAGCGCTTTGTCGATGACGTGGTGCTGCTGCGCATCGCCCTTTCGCGTATCGCCAAGGAAGGCGGCGACGGGGCGGAGAGCTTCTGCACCCGCTTCGGCGAAGTCTACGGCAAGCTCGAAGACGACCTGCGCGTCTTTGAGCAGTGCCTGGGACCCGAGCTGTGGAGCTGGCTCGGCGCCCGGCTTGGGACCTTCTGCCGCCTGCCGCTCAAGGGCAAGCGCGCCAGCCAGTACGTGGACGACCAGAGCTGCTGGGATCAGCTCTACGAAGACGGCGTCGACTTCCAGACCAACTACGATGTCACCGAGGCGCAGATCCAGAACAAGCTGCGCCGCCCGGAGCAGCTCGTCGAGATCATCCAGCGGCGCCACGCCGAAGACATCAAGAAGCGCAGCGGATGAGGCGGTCTTTGCCCGCTTTCTGCAAGCCGCGGCTCTCCTGGCTCGGGCTCTCTGCTGGTCTTTTAACCGCCGGCTGCGCCGCGGGGCCGACGCGCACGAGCGACTCGGAGCTCACCGATTCGCTGCTGCAGCAGCGCAGCAAGGCCCTGGAGTCCCTGGCTCTCACCGCCCTGCGGCCCTGCGCCGATCGGCTGCAGCCCGATGATCGCGGCATCCTCACGGTCCTGGGCAAGCCGGACGGCTCCCTGGATCTGGGACCGCTGCAGTGGCTGGGCAGCGCCGCCAGCCAGCGCTGCATCACGGAAGAAGCGGTCAAAGCCCGCCTGCCGCCCTACTCCGGGCCGACCGTGACCTGGCTGTGGTCCATCGGCAGCGCCGCGCATCCCGCCCCCGGACCGCTCAGCCCCCCGGCCGGCTACCCGCAGCGTCTTGCCGAGCAGACGCAGACCCTGCAAGGCCAGGGCAGCCCCGGCAGCGTGGCGATTTTAAGCCCGCTCGCCTCCTGCCCGCTGCGCAACCCCGCGCCCGATGCGTTCGCCAGCGCGGTCGCCCGTCTGTTCATCTTCCCCGACGGCCGCGTGGCCGGTGCCACCCCCATCGCGGCGGCGGCGAGCGGCCTGGAGTCGGCGTTTTTGGACTGCGCCATGGATCTGGTCCGCGGGTGGCAGTTCCCGGCGTTTACCGGTCCGGGCTTCATCGTGGTCGATGCCCCGCTCAAGCGCGGCCTCGATCCGCGCGTCCGCTAAGGTCCGCCGGACCGCCGGCGGTAGCTGCGCGCGCCGGAACGCCGCCCGGCCGGGGCTTTTTTAGACCTTGCGCAGAGAGTGCTTGGCGTCGCCGACCGGTGTCGCTACTCTGCGGCCGTGTCTACCCCTGAAAGCGCCCCTCTTAAGCGCCAGCTGACGCTCCTTGACTGTCTGGGCATCGGGATCAACGGGATCGTCGGCTCCGGCATCTTTTTTCTTCCCGCTGCGCTGTCTCGCGCTGCCGGCGGCCAGGCGCCGATAGCTTGGCTCATCGTCGGTGGTCTGTGCTGTCTGGTCGCTCTGTGCTTTGCCGAGGCGGCCGCCCGCACCGACCGCTCCGGCGGCCCTTACCGCTACGCCTGCGACGCCTTCGGCCCGTACGTCGGCTTCGCCGTGGGCTGGGTGACCCTGATCAGCACCCTCCTTGGGTTCGCGGCGGTGGCGCGCGGCTTCGGCATCACCGGAGCGGTGCTCCTGGGCAAAGGCGGGGCGACCTCGCTGGAGACCACCATCAGCTGCACCGGGGTCGGGTTCTTGTGCCTCATCAACATCCTCGGGGTGCGCCGCAGCGCCCGGACGAGCGACATCATCAGCGCCGTCAAGCTTCTGAGCCTCTTGTCGTTCGTCGGCATCGGCCTGTTTTTCATCTCGGCGCAAAACCTCACCGCGGTGGCGCAGCCGGGCAAGGGCGAGCAGACGGGCCTGGTCGCCGCCGCTTTCGCCGGCCTGTTCGCCTGCACCGGCTTCGAGTACATCCCGGTCCCCGCCGGCGAAGCGAAAAACCCGCGGCGCACCGTCCCCCAGGCGATGGTGGCGAGCGTCCTTGTCACCACCCTGCTCTACGCGCTCGTGCAGATCGTCGCCGGCGGCGTCCACCCGGGCCTTGGCGAATCCAAGACGCCGCTGGCCGATGCGGCGCAGCACTTCGGCGGAAGCAGCGGTCGGGTGCTGATGAACGTCGCAGGTCTGATATCATCATTTGGGTTTTGTGCCAGCAGTGCGCTTGTGGGACCCAGGTACTTAGAGGCCTTTGCGGAGGACCGCTTCCTGCCGCAGTTCTTCCGTCACCGGCCGGCGCGGCTGGGTACACCGGTGTGGGCGGTGGTGGTGCTCTCGGGGCTGGTCTTTGCGCTTATGATCTCGGGCTTGCCGTTTCAGGATCTGGCGGATGTGGCTAACGTGGCCGTCGTAGTACAGTACATGGCGACCTGCCTGGCGGTCCTCGTTTTGCGGCGCAAGTCGCCGGCCCCGGCGGATGCGTTCGTCATTCCGTTTGGACCGCTCGTGCCGCTGGCGTCGCTTTTCGGCTGCTGCGCGTTTCTGCGCTTCGTCAAAGGCGAAGAGCTGTGGATGGCGGCGAGGATGATCGGCGTGGGACTGCTCATCGGCGGAATCTGGCGGCAGGTCATCGCAAGGCAGAGGGTCTGAATCGGATGACGCGCCCGCAAGAGCCAACCGGAGCCTCCTCCGGAAAGCCAGAGAGCGCGTCCCCGGGCGAGACCGGCTCGTCCAGCGAGTCCGCCCCGCCTCCCGCGGGCAAAAGCGCCGTGTCGCTGCGGCCCCGGCCCAGCGCCCAGCTCGTGCTTTTGCCCGAGTCGGATCTGGAAGCCATGACCCGCGCCCTGGCCCGCAGCACGGCCCGCGGCGTCCTGTGCACGCAGGGCATCCCCGAAGATCAGGTCGGCGCCTTGCGCGCCGGGCTCAGTCGGCCGCTGAGCGTACGCCGGCCGCTGCATCCGCTGCTCGCGCCGACTACGACCATCCACTCGCGTCTGGTCAGCGACTACCGCGGCAAGGACTATACGGTGGCCGAGATCGGCACCTGGGCCGGCGATCTCGGGCTATCGCCGCGCTACTGCGACGCGGTCGAGCAGGCGCTGGATGAGATGCTGCTAAACGCGCTGTTCGCCGCCCCGCGCAGCGACAGCGGCATCCCGCGCTACAGCCACTTCCCGCCCGCCGAACGGCTGCTCATCAAAGCGCCCCTGGATGAGCAGGCCGTGGTGCGCTTTGGCGCCGACGCGAAGCGCATCGTCATCTCCGTGCGCGATCGCTTCGGCGCGCTGCGCGCCGCCACGGTGCTCGGCTATCTTATCCGCTGTGCCGAGTCGCAGCGGCTGCGGCGCAGCCCCATCGAAGCCAAGATCAGCGGCTCCGGCGTGGGCCTGTTCCTCATCACCACCTCCGCCAGCGAGCTTCTGTTCCGGCTGCGCCGCGGCCGGCTCACGGAGCTGGTCTTTGCCTTGTATCGCGACCGCCCGCGGCCGCTGCGCGCCCTCGTGTTCGACGATGACGCGGCCGCGCCGTTTCTGCCTAAGCAGTAGCCCGCGGGTCGAAATAGAACAGGGTGATCGCCAGGCAGTGGAAGGCCTCGTCGCTCGACTGCGTGACGATGGTATCGACGACCTTGAGCTCGGGCCGATCGGCGAGCCAGGCGGTCAGCTTCTCACCGAGCTGATCCCGCTCCTGCGCCATCGTCGCCGAGAAGACTTTCACCCCGTTGAACTTGTGCTCATTGCTCATAAAAGCTGGATCTCCATCTGGATCAGGGCGGACTCGGGTCTTATCTGGGTCCGGAACCGGCTACCCGGCGCGCGACCGCGGCGCCTTGGCCACCGCCAGGAGCTCTTCGTTCGATAGAAGGTGGCTCGCATTTTTGGCCAGCCCCATTATCTCTTTGACGAGCTCGGGCTCCGGCGCAAAGTTGTGGCGGCGCAGCCAGTAGACCACGTTGGACTCGCCGGACATCGGGCCGATTTCGATCTCCTGCTGGCGGCCGAACAGCTCCGCCGGCACGCTGGAGTAGATGCGGTCGGCCAGGAACGCATCGCCCTTGCGCTCCGCCTTGATGATCGCCGCGGCATGGACGCCGGTGGCGGTGCGGAAGGCGTCGCTGCCGAGCACCGGGTAATTGTACGGGATCGGGACTTTGCAGACCCGCGCGACCAGCGCCGCCAGGTCCACCAGCTTGCTCAGATCGCGACCTTTGGGCAGCGCTCCGAGCAGGTGCAGGTTGACCAGGATCTGATCGATCGCCGCGTTGCCCACCCGCTCACCGATGCCGAGGATGGTGCCGTGCACCCGGTCGGCCCCCGAGCGCAGCGCCCACAAGGCGTTGATGACGCCAAGGCCGCGGTCGTTGTGGCCGTGCCAGTCGATCCCGACCTTGCCGTCAAGGCCCATGCCGTCGATGACGCTGCGGGTGAAGGCAAGGACGCTGCGCACCCCGTCGGGGGTGGCATGACCCACGGTGTCGCAGACGCACAGCCGCTGGGCGCCGCAGTCGAGCGCGTTTTTGAACAAGCTCGTCAGCATCGCCGGCCGCGCCCGCGTGGTGTCTTCGGTGACGTAGGTGCAAGGCAGGCCGTGCTCGATCGAGAACTTGATCGCCTCGGCCGATAGCCGCAGCATGCGCGGCTCGTCCCAGTCCTCGGCGTACAGGCGGATCGGGGAGGAGCCGATGAAGGTCATGACCTCGACCGGCACGCCGGTGCGCTGGGTGATCTCGGCGATCGGCCGGATGTCGTTCAGGTGGGTGCGGGCGGCGCACGCGGGCCGGATGCGCAGCCGCTGCTCGCCGATTTCGCGGACCAGGCGCACCCCGTCTTCCAAGGCGCGCGGGCCGGCGCCGGGCAGGCTGAGATCGAGGTACTCGATGCCGATCTGATCCAGCAGGTGGACGATGCGCAGCTTGTCTTCGATATCCGGATCGTGCACCGAAGGGGACTGGATGCCGTCGCGCAGCGTCTCGTCGAAGAGCGAGAACTGCGCGGGCCACAGCGGCGCCTTCAGATCGCGGGTGTTCCAGTCATAGATGATGTCGCTGAAAGCGCCCTGTTCTTGTCCGCTGTGCATCGGTATTTCCGCTCCTTGTCCGCACCGCTGCGGCGTCATCCGCCGGGCCACAGCAGCGAAACTCCCTGCTGCGCCCGAGGCGGCGGCACGATCGCGCGCTGCCGCAGCTGGGCCTCTACTTTGATCATACCGCGGCGACTGCGACCGCGATGCCCTGGCCGCCGCCGATGCAGGCTGCGCCGATGGCGCGCTTGCCTCCGGTGCGTGCCAGCGCGTGCAGGAGGTGGGCGGTGATGCGCGCGCCCGAAGCGCCAAGCGGATGCCCAAGGGCGATGGCGCCGCCGCAGACGTTGGTGCGATCGCGCGGCAGCCCGAGCTCGCGCTCGACCGCCAGGTACTGCGGTGCGAAGGCCTCGTTCACGTCGAACAGATCGTAGTCGCTAAGCTTGCTGCCGGTCACTTCGAGCAGGCGCCGGATCGCCGGCACCGGACCTATGCCCATGACCGTCGGATCGCAGCCGGCGACGCCCCAGCCGAGCAGCCGGCCGATGGGCTTGTAGCCGCGCTCCGCGACCTGCTTGCCGGTGGCCAGCACCAGCGCCGCCGCCCCATCGCAGATGCCCGAGGCATTGCCCGCCGTGACCACCCCGTCCTTCTTGAACACCGGCGGCAGCTTCGCCAGGCCCTCCGGCGTGGTCTGCGGGCGCGGGTGCTCATCGACGATAAAGCGCGTGGGGCCCTTCTTGCTCGCGAGCTCGATCGGGCACAGCTCGGCATCGAAGGCGCCGGCCTTGTGCGCCGCTTCCCAGCGCCGCTGCGAGCTGATCGCGAACTCATCGCACTCGGCCCGGCTGATCTTGTACTGCTCCGCCAGCTTTTCCGCCGTGATCGCCATCGGCATCCCGGTAAACGAGTCGGTCAGCGCGTCCCACAGCGAGTCGGACAGGGGACTCGGCTTGCCAAACGGCAGGCCGACGCGCGCCCCGCGTACGACATGCGGCGCCTGCGTCATCGACTCACTGCCGCCGCACAGGACCACCTTGGCCTGCCCCAGCACCAGCTGCTCCGCCGCCGAGACCACGGCCTGAAATCCCGAGCCGCACAGCCGGTTCAAGGTCAGCGCCGGCGCCGGCACCGGACAGCCGGCGCGCAGACCGATGTGGCGCGCCAGGTAGATCGCGTCGGCCGCCGTCTGGATGACGTTGCCGAAGATCACCTGATCCACATCGCCCGGAGAGACTCCGCCCGCCTCCAGCGCCGCCTTGGCCGCGACGACCCCAAGCTCCGTCGCCGAAAGGTCCTTGAGCGCCCCGCAAAAAGTGCCAAACGCGGTGCGCTTGGCCGCCACAAAAAACAGATCCGAGCTCGCTACGTGCATCCCATTCCTCGTCTACCTTGGTTGCGGCCATCATAGCGAGGCGGTTTTTCGTTGGTCAATACGCACTCGTGCGCACAGAGGCCCCGCAGCACCCAGGTAGGGTGCGGCGAGGGCGGCGAGGGCGCGGAATCTCCGAGAGAAATAATTCACGAGTCCGTGAAGCAGCTATGATAGAAGTTAGGCTGTTTCATCCCGGTACGAACCATCTTGATTATTGGCTCTAGCTTGGCGGCTAGCAGCTCGGAGATAGGCAAGGAGACAGGGAGATGGCGTTCAACGGCGTGAAGGTCTTTTCGGCAACCAAAGCGCGCGAACGGGAGGACCTGGGGGAGAACATCACGCGCTGGCTGCGTGCCAACCCCGGCTTGCGGATCGTCGATAAGGTGGTGACTCAAAGCTCGGATCGCGAGTTTCACTGTCTGACGATCACGCTCTTTTATCAGAAGGACGCGACGGAATAGCGTCCTTCGCGCGGGCGGTGGTGCCCGGCGGCAGGAGCCGGCGGCGCTGGGTGCGCGGCGGCTTTTCCTAGAGCTGCCGCGCCGCTGCGCAGCAGGGGTCCGCGGTCCGGCTCGGCGCCGGGATTGATCGGCTTCAGCTCTGCGCTGTGCCGCGCAGCAGGTTTTTTTCGACCAGCAGCAGGCGGTCTTGGCCGAAGAACAGCGCGTCGGGGCCGCTCGGCTGGGGGACAAGGAAGCTCGGGACCCCGAAGACGCCGAGGCGCTCGGCGGCGACGGTGTTATCGATGAGCGCCTGCTTGACCTCCGGCTCGCTGACCCGCGATAGCAGCGACAGCGGCAGCTCGGCTTTTTGCAGCGCGGCTTCCAGTACCGCCGGATCGTTCAGATCCGCATCGCCGACCCAGTAGGCGGCGAACAAGGCCTGCGACAGCTCCGCGATCTTATCTCCGGCGAGCAGCGCCAGCCGCAAGGCGGTCACCGTGACCATGGGAAACCGCGACGGGAAGTGAAACGGCTGGTCGTAGTAGTGGGCCCAGCGGGCCATGTCTTCCAGCGAGTGCCGGCGCTTGGCCTCTGGGTAGGTGGCAAGCGGAACGTTGGGCGTGCCGATGCTGCGAAACAGCCCGCCGAGCAAGATCGGATGCCACTTCACCACCGCCCCGCAGCGCTCCGCCAGCGCCTCTATCTGGGTCGAAGCCAGATAGGCGAACGGGCTGCTGAAGTCATATACGAACGTCACCTGCCGCGCCTGATTGGCCACGGCCGCGACCTGGGGCAGCTTGGCAGCCGGTGCAGTCGCCGTGGTCGGGGCCGACACGCTCGGCGCAAGGGCAATGCTGCGCAGCCCGGGGCCGCGGCCCGCCCGCTTGCGCGCGGTCGGCGGATCCGACGTCGGCTCGGCAAAGGGGTGATGCAGCAGCGCCTCTTCGACGAAGTGCAGCCGATCCTGGCCGAAGAACAGCCGCGGGCCGCTGTGACTATCGACGACAAAGGTCGGCACCCCGAAGACCCCGGCCTGCAGCGCGGCATCGGTGCGCTGACGCAGCTTCTGCGCCGCCGCCGGGCTGGCCAGGCCGACCATCGCGTCGGCGGCGGACAGCCCGACGCTCGCCGCTATCGCCCCGAGCTCCTCCGGCACCGTGATGTCGCGGTCCTCCACCCAATAGGCGCGGTACAAAGCGGCGATGAGCTCGGCCCGCGCCTCGCCGGGGGCCCAGCACACAAGCCGCATGGCCGACACGGTGCGGCGCGGATGGGCGGCCGGAAATCGCAGCGGCACCCCCAGATGCGCCGCCCACCGCATAAGATCCAGCCGGGTGCTGGCCTGGCGGGCGGGGCTTGCGGCGCTCGGCTCGGAGGCGAGTGCCTTGAGCACGCCGCCGAGCAGGATCGGGCGATAGTCGATCCGCGCCCCCAGGCGGGCGCACAGCGCCGGCAGCTGCTGCGCCGCCAGGTAGGCGTAGGGACAGACGATGTCGAAGTAGAACCCGACCTCGGGAACGATGCGGCCCTTCTGGCCGGAGCCGAAGGCGGTGTTGACGGCGGGTAGGGGGATGCGCATGCCGCAGGCTACTTCACATCGAGCTCGATATTGACCGAGCTGCGCTGCGGATCGCAGGTGGTCTCCGTGCACACGGCGAAGCGCAGCTCGCCGGGGATCTTCAGCGCTCCGGCGTTGGCGGCAGTCAGGGTGACGTCGAAGCTACCTTCGTTCTCGCTCAGCTTGGCATCGGCCTTTTTGAGCTCCGCCTTGGCCAGCGTGACGCCGGCCGGCGGGGTGAGCTTGAGCGAGGTCGGGAAGTCCTTGTTGATGTGGTAGCCCGCCGCCGGTTTGATCACGACCTGCGCCGTGGCCGGCTTGCCCTTGACCGCGCTGACCTTGGCGATGGTCAGGGTGTAGGGCATTCCCGCCACGGCTCCCGCCAGCTTGCCGCTGTCAGCCGCCAGCTTGCTCGCGGCCGGCGGCGCGGCCTGACACTTGGGCGCTGATACGACCGCAACCCCGAGGACCGAGCCAAAAACGACCAGCCCGCCGAGTACGGCGTGGCGCAGACCGAAACGATGCTCTCGCGACATAAGGAACCTCCACTTGTGCATCAGTATAGAGAGGACGCAGAACGCCGCTAGCACCTTCAACGTGCTGGCGCCGGCTGCTCCGGAAATTATCAGCGGCGACAAATATCACTAAATGCCGATGCCGCCGGTACCGCCGGTGCCTGCAGATCCGGCGGGAGCGTGCGATCCCAGTTGACCGCGCCCGCGCAAGCTCGGTACGGTCCGGCCCCCATGGTAAAAGTCCGCCTGCGTCCCGCCGTCGCTTCGTGGTTTCTGTCGGCTTTCCTGGCCGGCGGCGCCGCGCTCCTGCCTGCGTCCGCAAGGGCGGAGACGCAGCCGAGCGCGCAGCAAAAAGCCATGGTGACGGCCCGCTCCCTTCCGGCCGCAAGCGGCGTGCGCTCCGAAGCGCAGATCACCCTGCCCGCCTCCGCCGAGCGCGTGGCGGATCTGGTCGCCGATCCGCGCAACTTCGTGCCGCTGTTTCCCGCCCACGCGGTGGACGTGCTGACCGCGGAGGCGGACATGCAGGTCGTCTCGGTGGAGATGCGCAAGCCCTGGCCGGTGGGCACGGTGAAGTGGGTCGAGGACGTGGTCAAGCACCGCGAGCCCGACGGCAAGACCTTCGTCGTGCAGCGCACCGCGCACCCCGGCTACTTCAAGCACATGAGCGCCCGCTTCCACATCGCGCCCGACCCTGCCGCCGAGTCGCAGCGCTGCATCGTCACCTATGAAGTCGCGATGGAGCTCAAGCGCTGGGCCCCGGAGTGGGCGCTGCGGCGCGGCAACTTGAATGGGATCGTGGATACGATGGCGCGGCTGCGGATGCTGGTGGCGGAGTCAGATAAGAGGCCGGTTTCGCCGATGCCGGGCGAGCCCCCGGCTCACCAATAAGCCTGCAGCAGCGCCGAGCCGCTGTAGGCGTTGATGTCGTCCACGCGGTAGTGGCGGCCGGCGACGTTGATCGACTGCCGGAACGCCGGGTTCCAGTCCACCGGGCAGCTCAGATCGACGCGTGAGGGGTTGCAGTTCTTGCCGCTGTTGGCGGTGTTGCGGTCCGCTCCGTCCGGGTAGTTGATCGAGCCGGCGTCGTCCTGGGTGATGATGTGCCCCTGATCGCGCAGGTAGTTGAACGACAGGCGCAGGCGGGCGTGATGGAACAGCTCGACGATGACCGAGGCCTCGGCGGTGAACGTCAGGTAGTTCTCGATGAGGGTCAGGCCGGTGAACGGCTGCTGGTAGTAGGCGCTGGCGTTGGTCAGAAGCGCCCGCGGATCGCCGGACAGCGCGGTGCCGGCGGACTGCCGGCAGGCCGGGTTGAACGTGCCCTGGGTGACGGCGCTGCCGGTGTTGGGGCGCGGCGTCGGATCTTTGTAGTTGAACGGCTGCGGCAGCGGATTCTGATCGTCGCAGATTAGGGCGTTGGAAGAGGCGAACACCTCCCACGCCTCGGAGTAGCCACGGCCCAAGAAGTGGAAGTTGATGCCGCCCTTGAAATCGAGCGCCAGCCGATGGCCCTTGACCTTGTTCTCGATCGGCGTGGCCTCAAAGCCGAAGGTGGTTCCCGCCTGCTGCTGCGGCGAAGAAAACTTCTGCGCGAAGCCGTAGTCGGGCTGCCACGGCGAGCCGGCCTCTTTGCGGGCGATCGGCAAGATGTAGTGCAGGCCGAAGTACGGATCGACGTACTTGAACTTGTGCGACAGCGCGGTGCGGACGACGATGCGGTGTACGCCCTCGGAGACGCCGGCCCAGCCGCGCTGACCCTGCGCATCGAGTGCGGTCGACTGATCGATCAGGGTCTTTTGCGCCGCGTTGTTGGGGTCGAGGTAGTTGCGCGTGTTGTCGTAGGCCATGATCGTCCCGACCGAGATCTGGCCCTCGACGCCGATGACCCAGGTGGGCTTGCTCGGATCGCGGCGCTGCGACACGGGCGCGCCGGTGAGCGAGATGTTGATCGTGTCGAGCACGTTGGCTCCCGAGCCGCCGCGCACCGGGGGACGGAAGACCGTGCTGCCGCTGTTTAGCTGATCCGAAGGCTGAATCGGATAGATGCCGTCGAGAAACGTCGACGACGAGTTGGCCACGCAGTCCCACGCCCCCGCCGGGCACGAGTTCCAGCCGGCGTTGGGGTGCAGGTCGTACTGCCGCTCATCGCGCAGGACGAGCGGAATCGACAAGGCGAGCTGCAGATCCTGAAAGATGCCGATGGCCAGGTCCAACGAGAGAGTCTGCCGCCGCTGCGCGAACAAGAGGTCGGGAACGATCTCGGTGCGTCCGAGCTGTTCGCCGGGTCTTACCTGATAGTGCGCATTGATGTCGTTGGCCGTCTGCGTGCTCTGAAGGAGCGGCACCGACTCGCGGTTGATCGCCGCAGTCTTGTACGTGAACTTGTACGCAGCGCCGACCTTGAACCCGAAGGGCTTGCCCTTTTCGAACGAGCTGGCAAGGTCGGTGATTTCAGCAGCGTGGGCAGGTGCCCCAGCACATGTGAGATACCCCCATGTGCAGACGGCAGCGGCGAAATAGACTCGCATAGCGAAACGGTACCGTCTTATCGGCGGTTCCGTCAAGTGCTCGGTCGCGCCACGGCAATGCTATCGACGATCGCTACGACCGCAGCATCGATTGGTTTAGTTGTTGATTTAGTCGATTTAGCCAGCGCCTTAGCCGCCGATTGGCCGCTTGCCGCCTCCGCCGCCACGCGCGCCGCGTGACCGAAGGCGACGACGACGTCATCACCGACGCCGGCATCGAGCAGATCGACGCAGATCACGGCCTCGGCGGCGCAGGCTTTTTCGCCGGCCGGGTCGCGGGCGAGGTTATTGGTGAGGTCACCGGTGAAGTCACCGGCGGACTCGGAGGGCGAGGCGCTGCCAGCTTCGGCGCTTTTCGCCGCCAGGTCGGCGAGGTGATACGGACGCACGAGCAGGAGCTTCAACCCCTGCATCTGCGGCCACTTGACCGTCGACCATACCGTGCCAATGACTTTACCCAGGAACATCAGGCCCCCTGCTTGGCAGAAGAGCCGGCCGCTTGGCCGGCGCCCTCAGGCGAGTTAGCTGGAGATTGGGTCGGTGCTTGATCCGGCGCTTTGGCGGCGCTGTCTTCGACCAGCATGGCCACTGCCGCATCGCAGAGCTCTTGCCGATTGTGCGGCCCCGGCCGCAGGACGTTGCGCGCCCCTGAGCCGTACGCCACAAGCACCTCTTGTCCGCGGCGGGCATCCAGGGTATCCACCGCCACCACCAGGGGCGCGTACCCGAGCGCCTTCAGCTCGACCGCCGCGCCGTGCGCCGGATACTCGACGACCAGCTTCAACGACCGGCTCTCCAGGCCGGGGGCCATCTTGGTGGCCCAGACCTCTCCCACGACCAGACCGCGCTTCATGGCCGGCCGCCCGGCTGGGGGTTTGGGGTCGGCATCGCCTGGTTCCGCTCCTGCCCCCACTGCGGCGCCGGCCCGATGAAGTGCAGCGGCCGCCCGCCCGGCAGCGGCGAATACTCGTCAGCCGGCAGGTCCACCCGATCCACGATCGCCATCACCGCCGCTTCCACTGGCAACCACGCCGCTTCGGCATAGCCCGGTCCCTCTCCGCCCTCCGGCAGCGCCAAGCCCTGCGCCGCGGCAAGCCACTGCCGCGCCGGCTCGCCCATACATACGATCACATCCTCGCCCACACCGGCGCCGAGCGTATCGATCGCCACAAGGTGGGCGACCTCGAACGGCGGGCCGTACCACAGATGCGGCTTTATGATGAGCAGCTTGCTGCCATCAAGGCCCGGATGCTTGCGCGTCGCCCAGACCTCGCCGACCACCTGTCCGAGGATCATCGCCGCCTCCCGGACTGCGCCGCTCCGGAGGGAACGGCCGCGGCGGGCCGGCGTGGTGTCGCCTCCGCCGCCGCAATCGCGCGCTGCGGCGTGCCAGCACGCCCGCTCGGGTCTTCTGGCAGCTCCGGCGGCAGCGCCGGTATGCCGTCCGCCCCATCGACAATCGCGATGACGATGTCTTTTTCTGCGACCTCGGCGCCAACGGTCAGGTCGCGCACGCGCGAGCCGTGGGCCACAAGCACCCACTCGCCCGGCCCGGCGCCGAGCGTATCCACGGCGCACAAGCAGCCGCCGTTTTGCGTCCGCAGCTCCAACACCTTGCAGCCGGACAGACCTTCGGCATGCCGCGTCCCCCAGACCGGTCCGACGACCTGCGCAAGCAGCATGGCGTCTTTCAGCTAGGCTTTTTTCTGCGCCCGCTTCGTCGCCCGCTCCAGCGAGTTGAACTGATCGTAGAGCTTGCCGAGCGGCAGCGTGCGGAGCTTGTTGCGGTAGTCCTCATCCTTGCCGCGGCGCTGCAGCATGAGCAGCGCATCGACGAGCTTGTCCTTGCTGCCAAAGCGCTCCGCGACCACGCGGCCCATCTTGTGCAGGCGCAGCAGCTTGGAGTTGGCCGCCGTGAGCAGGCGGGTCCGCAGCGCGCCCTTGTCTTCCTCGTCGGACTCGCGGACAAGGACGCCTTCGGGCAGCGCGGTCAGCGCATCGACCAGCTGCTCCTTCGACCCGAACTGCTCCTTGACCAGGGAAAGCGGTGACT
>CALFML010000725.1 GCA_937879845.1 uncultured Myxococcales bacterium | reverse complement strand
CTCTTTCCCTACACGACGCTCTTCCGATCTCGCCTATGGGACCCTGACTGTGGTGCCAAGCGGTACCACGAAAAGACTGTTATCAGTATGGGGAACCGTATCGGTGGAGGGCGAAGAAGCGGTCTGGATCGTCGGCGAAGGCGGTACGATTCTGAAATCCGACGGAACAGCCACTCTGAAGCCGGTGGCCAGCGGCACCACCGTCACCCTATCGAACGTCTGGGGAAGTGGGCTGGACGATGTCTGGATTGGCGGCTCGGGGGGCGTGCTCCTGCACTGGGATGGAGCGGCCCTTGGTCGGGTCCCCCTGGCATCAGCCGGGATCATAACCGGGCTGTCAGGCACTGGGCCAAACGATGTCTGGGTAGCCATCGCGGATCCAACCAAGGTAGGACTCCTGCTGCACTTTGACGGCATGACCTGGTCAACTATGGAGGTCGGCATCGGGAACGGCTTCTCAGACATCCTCAGCCGCAGCCCCGGAGACCTCTACATCGCCGGGGGAGGCGGGATGATCATTCATCGCGCAGGCCCGCCATGAGGGGGCTTGCGCTCGCAGAGCGCCCGCGCCTCGTGCTTCTACTCGGCTGCCTGTTAAGCGCCTGCAGCGCGGCGAGCCTGGAGCCCACGTGCGCGCGGGGGCAGCTTCCATGTGGCAACGTCTGCAAAAATCTTCAGGCGGATCCGGAGAATTGCGGCGGATGCAATCAGCCCTGTCAATCGGAGGACTCCTGCTACCTCGGTCGCTGCGTGCCCATCCGTCCTAGCTGCTCCGACCGCTTGCTCGTCACGGAAAGCGGCCGTTTCGATCTCGACTTGACCGTCGTAGTGTTCCAGGGGCGTCTCACCAAGAACCGCCAGAGGGTCCCGGATGATCTCCGGAGCCGCGGCTACTTGCGCTTGATCGGTCGGGATGGAATCAGTGTCGATCTTCCCAAGTTCAGCGCGACAGGTGAAGCCAGCTACTCGGCGAAGGTTTTTGCCGGTCTTTACGATGTGGTGTACGCCCCTAGTCCCGACTGCCAACCGGGCGGTGCGCTTCCTTGCCAATCTCTGCTTTTGCAAAAGAAGCTAGCCATCGTCAAAAGCGACGCCTTCGACTTCGATGTGACCACAGTGCGGGCGCACGGGCAGCTGACCGAGTACGGCAAGCCTCCTGCGGAGGATGCGGCCGGCCGCGGCTATATTGTGTTCGCAGATGGGAACACGGGCGAGGTCTGGCACCCCATGCCAGCGGTCTCCGGCAAGGCGACCTACCAAGGAGAGATGTTCCCGGGCACCTATGATGCCTACTATCAACCGGGGGAGCGCTGTCACCCGGACGGCGCGCTGCCGTGCCAGTCGGTGCGACTCGGCAAAGCCCTGGAGCTGCTTTTAGATCGCGAGCTTGATTTTGATGTAGCGACGGTTCAGATAACGGGCCGGATGACCCGCAACGGAGCCCGGGTTCCTGATGACACCAAAGAGCGCGGATATCTCTCTTTTGTGACCACCATCGCCGGAGAGAGCAAGATGCCGTGGTTTGGCAGCACGGGAGAGGCACGCTACGCAGGGAAGCTGTTTTCCGGTGACTATGACGTCTATTACTGGCCTAGTGATGTCTGCGACATAAATAGCGCCCTTCCTTGTCAGGTTGCCCAGGTAGGGGCAGCCATCCCCGTACACGCGGACGGCCAGGTCGACTTCGATGCAAAGATCGTCCGTGCGACCGGCAAATTAACCAAAAACGGCAAGTCCGAGCCAGCCGTGGCAGATACCGGCGGAAGGCTGGCGTTCCGTCGGCAAGACGGCATCGTCCTCAGCTCGTACTTTGCAAAGATGGGAGAGGTGACCTATCAAGCCCAGGTGTTTGCCGGGACGTACGACGTGTATTTTTATCCCTATGCATTCTGCAATCAAGGTCCGGCCCTGCCGTGCCAGTTCGCGCTGCTGCGCAGCCAAGTCCCGCTTACGACGGATGCGACGCTCGATGTGGACTTGAAGACGGCGAAGGTAATGGGGCAGCTGACGAAAAACGGCGCCAGTCTCGCTTCGGACAACCTCTCACGCGGGGCGATCGAGTTTCGCAGCGACCGCGGCTCGCTATTCGATCTGCCTGGTCTGTCGCCGGCTGGCGATGCCACCTATTCAGGCGAGATATTCCAGGGTACCTATTCCATTTTCTATCGCCCCGATCGTCTATGCAAAGGCGGCGGCGCCCTGCCCTGCCAGCGCTTGCCGATGCAGGATGGTGTCGCGATCAGCGGGGATGGCCAGTGGAGCTTCGACCTCCATACCGCGCGACTTTCTGGGACCTTAACGATTCAAGGGGATAGACCGCCGGACGATGAAAGAAGCCGCGGAGTACTCGAGTTCGTCGACGATCAGGGAAACTCCAAGATGACGCCGCAGTTCTCCGCCACCGGTGAGGCGACCTATCGCGACGAGATCTTTCAAGGGGCCTATCGTGTCTTTTATCGGCCTGACCCGCTGTGCCAACGTGGCGGCGCCCTCCCCTGCCAGACCCTCCTGGTGAAAGGCTGCCCTTAAGAACGCCTTCAAAACCTGTTATGAAATTTGAGAGGCGTTCTAAGCCACGGCCAAACCGCCCCAGGAGCGCGCGGGAGGCGTGTGCCGCCGGTGCTTGGTCGTCCAAGCTCCTTGACGCGCCAACCCGGCGTATGCAAACAGCTCTGCGATTCGCCGCTTGGCCGGCGTGCCGTCGTCGGATTTATCGTCTATGCTTGATAGCAAGGAGAATAACTCATGAACCGCATCCTGCTTGCAGTCGTCGCTGCCGCGGGCCTTGCCGGCTGCTATGCCGAGGTTACGCCAGCTTATCGGCCTGCCTACTACGCGCAGCCGGCCTATGCGGCGCCAACGCCGGTATATTCGAGCGGTTATGTCGCGCCGCAGCCGGTTTACTCCAGCGGCTACGTCGCGCCGCAGCCGGTGTACGTCGCGCCGCGGCCGGTGTACTCCAGCGGCTATGTCGCCCCGGCCCCGGTGTACCGCCCGGCCCCGGTATACCGCCCGGCCCCGGTCTATGTGTCCCCCGCAACCCCGGCCTATCGTCCGGCGGCGGTGGTCCGCCCCGCCCCCGTCTACCGGCCGGCGCCGGTATACCGCCGCTATTAGTTCGGGGAGAGTCGGCTGAGCCGTCCGCGGCCAGGACGCGCCGTGATTCACTGGCGCTTTAGTGACCCTGCGCCAAGCCGCTGCGCGATCTCCAAGCAAATCGCCGCCTGAAGCTGTATGTTGCGCCTCTACTTCGGAGGCTCTTCATGGCCCGGTCTCGCCCAGCTGCAGTTTCATCACCGATTTCATCCCTGCGTTCCCTCCTGCTAGTGCCCCTTTTGAGCGGCGTGCTCGGCGCCTGCGGTGACGCGCCGGCGGACAACAACCCGCCGCCGGGGGCAAGCGATGACGGCGCGAATCCGGATCCGCGCTGCCAGCCGCTTGCGCCCATCGACTCGGCCTCGCCGACTAGCTGCGCGCTGCCGTTTCCCTCGTCGTTTTATCTGACGACCGACACCACGACCGCGACCGGGCTGCGCGTCAACTTCCCGGCGGGTCTTTTGCCGCGCAACACCCGCAAGATGGAATTCGATTCGGCACGCCTCAACCAACTGGACGGCTTCAGCCCGGCGAGCCAGATCCTCACCGATCTCGGCGTCCGGCTCGACCCGGCCCTGTTCGCGGCGGAAGACGCAGATCCCGCGCCTACGATGTCGGCCGCTTCGCCGGTGCAGCTTCTGCGCTACGACACCGGAGAGCGGGTTCCGGTGTTCGCCGAGCTTGACGCCTACGCCGCCGCCGAGCCCGGCGTGCCGCAGGCCCTCATCATCCGCCCGCTCGTGCGGCTGCGCCCGGGCACGCGCTACGTGGTCGCCTTGCAAAAGCTGCGCGATACGGCGCAGCAGCCGGTGGTCGTCCGCCCGTTCCAGGCTCTGGTCAGCGGCGGCTACGGACCGGGCTCACGGCTCTCTCCGCTCAAGGCCCGCTATGATGAGATCTTCGCCCGGCTGGAGAGCGCCGGGGTGGCGAAGAACAGCCTGACCTTGGCGTGGGACTTCGTGACCGGGTCCGACACGCGCATCCGGGGAAACCTCCTGCAAATGCGCGACAAAGCCCTGGCCCGCGCCGCGGCCGAGGACCTGGGCATCACGATCAAAAACGTCACTACGCCCAAGGACGGCTCGCAGGTGCTGCGGGTGATTGAAGCGGAGTTCGCCGTGCCGTCGTTCCTGATCGATGGCACCGACCCCTCGGCGGGCATGCAGCTCGACGGCCAAGGGCGGCCGCAGGACACCGGCCGGAACTATCAGGCAAACCTTTTGATCATCGTTCCGGCGTGCGCCAAGAGCGCGCCGCTGCCGCTGCGCGCCGTGGTGTATGGACACGGGCTGCTCGGCTCGGCCGATGAGATAAGCTCATCCCTGCATCGCGACATCGCCAACAAGCTATGCTCGATCGAGCTCGCGACGGATTTCATCGGACTTTCGAGCAACGACCTGACGTATCTCGGCGGCCAAGTCTTGGGCAAGTTCGACGAGCTCGCAGTGACCACGGATCGCCTGCAGCAGGCGCAGATCAACTTCGTTCTGCTGGCGCGGCTGGCGCGTACCAAGCTAAAGGATCTGGCGGCGCTCACGGTCGAGGGGACCGCCGGCGGACGGCCGCTCGTGGACGGCTCGCAGGTGTATTACCTCGGCGGCTCGCAGGGCGGCATCTTCGGCAACACGATCGTCGCGCTGTCGCCGGATCTCGACCGCGGCGTGCTCAATGTCGGCGCCGGCAACTACTCCATGATGCTGCCGCGGGCTTCGGCGTTCGCGCAGTTCCAGATCATCCTGGGCGCCGCGTATCCGGATCTGCTGGCGCAGCAGCTGCTGGTCGCGCTGTCGCAGAGCTATTGGGACTATTCCGATCCGATTAGCTTTGCCCGCACCAACTTAGAGGACGAGCTGCCCGGTCCCGACGGCAACCCCATGGCGAAAAAGCGGATCCTGCTGCAGGAGTCGCACAATGACTCGCAGGTGCCAAACCTGGCGACGCGGACCATCGCCCGCACCATGGGACTTTCGCAGCTTGCTCCCGCCATCGAGCCGGTGTTCGGCTTGCAGCAAACCGCGGGTCCTTTGGACTCCGCCTATGTGCAATACGACACCAAGCTCATGCCGCCGCCGTCCAAGACCAACATGGGGACCGGAATCGACAACGGCGCGCACGGCTCCCTGGGCCGGATTCCCGCGGTCGTGCAGCAGCTCGACGAGTTCCTCCGCCCCGGCGGCCAAGTCCGCAACACCTGCGGGGCGAGCTGCGTGTTTCCGCTGTAACGGACTACGCGGGCTCGGAGCCCCAAAGCGGGTGTGCTAGCCTGGCCCGAACATGTTGGCCCTGGTCCGCGATATCGGTCGTCTGCGCGAAATTTCCACGGTCCTATTCCGTCACGGCTTCGGGGAGATCGCCACCCGCATCGGGCTCAAGCGCGAGGCCGCGGACGCCGAAGCCGCCGACGACGGCAAAGCCCGCCCACCGGGCGGCGCCACGTTCGAGCGCATCCGCCTGGTCCTGCAGGATCTCGGTCCCTCGTTCATCAAGCTCGGACAGATCATCTCGACCCGCGCCGACCTGCTGCCGGCCGGACTTATCGCGGAGCTCAAGAAGCTGCAAGAGGAAGTGCCGCCGGTTCCCTTCGCCGCGATCCGCGCCGAAGTGGAGGCGGGGCTCGGCGCGTCGCTGGAAGAGGTGTTCGTCCGCTTCGATGAGCAGTTTCTTGGCGCCGCCTCGATCGCCCAAGTGCATCGCGCCACGCTGCGCGTTCAAGACGGCGAGGCGCAGTCGGAGCAGGAGGTGGTGGTCAAGGTGCAGCGCCCCGGGGTGGCGCAGACCGTCGCCCGCGATCTGGATCTGCTGCGGCGCCTGGCGGCGGCGGTGGAGCGCGCGGTGCCCGAGACGCGCCTTTACTCGCCGCGCGCCCTGTGCGAGCACTTCGAGCGCGCCATCACCACGGAGCTCAACTTCACCATCGAAGCCGATCACGCCGAGCGCTTCGCCCACAACTTCGCCGGCGTCCCCGGCGTCCGCTTCCCCAAAGTCTACCGCCAGGTCAGCACCCGCCAGATTCTGGTGCTGGAGTTTTTTTCCGGCTGCAAAGTGAGCGCCGCGGTCGGGCTGGGCTTTGGCGGTCCGAACCTGGCGCGGCAGGCGGTCGGGGTCGTCGTCAAGATGATCTTCGAAGACGGCTTTTTCCACGCCGATCCGCACCCGGGCAACATCATCATCCTCGGCTCGCCGGCGCAGCCGGTCATCGGCCTCATCGATCTGGGCATGGTCGGGCGCCTGGGACCGGAGCTGCGCGACCGCACCCTGGATCTGCTCGTCGCGGCGGCGCGCAAGGACAGCTACGCCGTCGCCGATGCCCTTTATGCGATCGGCCGGCCGACGACCAAAGTCGACATGACCGCCTACCGCACCGAGGTCGCGCTTTTGGCCGAGAAGTACCTGGGCCGGCCGCTCAAGGAAATCGAAGTGGCGTCGCTCGTGCGCGATCTGGTGCAAGGCGCGGGCAAGTTCAGCATCGAGATCCCGCCTGATTTTCTCCTGGTCGGCAAGGCGCTGATGACCATCGAAGGCATCGGCAAGCAGCTCGATCCCGAGCTCGATGTCCTGGGGGAGGCGGCGCCGCATGTGCTGGCGCTCATCCAGAAGCGCTACTCGCCGCAGCGGCTCGGCAACGACCTGTTGCGCGGGCTGCAGCAGCTCGGGCGGGCGGGCTATGATCTGCCGCTGCACTTGCGCGAGGTGCTAGACGATCTGCGCCTTGGCCGCTTGACGCTGCGGACCACGGATCCGGCGCTGCCGCAGGCGGCGGCGGTGCTCGGGCGGCGTATCGCGATGGGTCTTTTGGCGGCGGCGCTGGTGTTGTCGGGGACGATCCTTTTATCCGGCGCCAGCGCGGTGCCGGGCTACGTCCTGTGCAGCTTGGGCCTGCTCATCGGCGTCTGGCTGCTGCTTGGTTGAGCCAAAATCAGCGTCTCCGCGTCCCAGCCGCGAGTCGGGCTGGTATCTGCGGCCTGGACCCCTATACTAGCGCGGTGAACAGCGCACCGCTTCTGCCAATCTTTCTGATCGTCCTTGTAGATGTGTTCAGCATGACCTTGGTCATCCCGCTGCTCGCCATCTACGCCGAGACGTTCGGCGCCACGCCCTTCCAAGCGACGCTGCTCGTGTCCGTGTTCGCACTGTGTCAGCTGTTCTCCGGGCCGGTGCTCGGGCGGCTGTCGGATCGGATGGGGCGCAAGCCGCTGCTCCTAGTGAGCCAGATAGGCACGTTCGCGGGACTTTTGCTGATGGCCGGGGCGCGTTCGCTGCCGATGCTCTTCATCGCCCGGATCATCGACGGCGCCACGGCGGGCAACTTGTCTCTGGCGCAGGCCTATATCTCGGATCACACGACACCGCAGAACCGCACCCGCGCTTTCGCCATCATCGGCGTCGCTTTCGGCGTGGGATTTTTCCTCGGGCCGTGGATCACCGGATATCTGGTGCGTTACGGACTCCATGCGCCGATCCTGCTCGCGGCGGCGCTGTCGCTGACCAGCGTGCTCTGCACGGCCCTTTTGCTGCCGGGCGGCCGCCCGCCGTTTAACCCCGCGGCGCCGGGCGCGGGCGGGGAGCGGCCCTCGCGTCTTGAATCGCTACGCATGCGGCCGGGGCTTTGGAACCTGTGGGCGCAGTTCCTTATGTTCTCGCTGGCCTTTTCGCTGTTCACCTCCGGCTTCGCGCTGTTCGCGGAGCGCCGCTTCACCTGGCAGGGACAGCCGTTCGGCCCGCGTGAGATCGGCTACCTGTTTGCGTACAGCGGCTTTTTGGGAATCCTTTTGCAGGGCGGACTGATGAGATCGGAAGAGCACACGTCTGAACT
>CALFML010000724.1 GCA_937879845.1 uncultured Myxococcales bacterium | reverse complement strand
TGGCGCGGACCTGGTTGTAGCCGGCGAGGTTGAAGAAGAAGTGATCCTTGCGCGGCCCGGCGAACACGGTGATGTTGTTCGTGGTCAGGCCCGCGGTCGGGGTGGCGTTGCCGTAGATGAAGTTGGTGCTGTCACCGACCCAGCAGCTGATGTTCTGGGTCGCGGCATTGTCAAAGCCGCAGGTGATGTCCAGGGTCGTTGCAGCGGCGGCCGCGTTGGCTCGGCTCGTCGTGTGAAATACGTAATAGGCCGAATTGGAGAACCGAGAGGTCTGCGCGGCGATCGGGAAGACCGTCATCGCCAGGTAGACTGACTGTCCGCTGGCGTCCATCCAGGCGTATACGTCGTTAATATCCGTCGACTGATCCGTGTCAACGGACGCGCCGTCCCGGTGATCGGCAGCGAGAGCCGGTGCCGCGGGAAGGAGCGATACGGCCATCCCTAATCCTAAGAGCCAATTTTTTCGCTTCATCCATAACTCCCTTCAAGTAGTGAAGTACGCAGCCTGCAGGCACAGGTCTGCCCCCCATGGCAAGTGACCGAGCGCGCATGCGTAGGCGGAGCAGCCCGGTCAGGCTGCCCTAAGCGAAGCTGTCTCCCGTGAGACCGCTCCTCGAAGTCATCCTCCCGCCCCCGTCAGCTACGCACTAGGTACGCCCTGCTTGTAGAACGTAGCATGATCAGAATACGAGCTAACAGACCGGATCGATCAAACGATCTGGCGCGCGGATGAAATAATTTTTCCATCGCCAAGCCGAACGTGGGAAAGGACAGTAAGATCGCTCAGGTAAGCCATTGACAAAAAACTTCAGGCTGCGCGATCGGCTCGATTTAGAAGCTTATGAGTGGCTGTTGAGCGGCCAGAGTGCGGTGACCGGGCGGTTACGGGGGCGGTGTGGGCCCAAGATCGGCTCGCCGGCGAGGCGGGCGGTCTTACGGTCGCCGGAGCAGTGGGGCCAGCAGGCGGCTTGCGAGTCCGCGCGGACGCAGCACCGTGCCCCAGAGGAGCACCAGACCCAGGGGGAGTCCGACCAGATAGCTGACCAGGTGCGCCAAGGAATTGGGCGGCGCCTGCCCCAGACCGCGCGCCACTTGATCATGAATACCAAGCAGATACGCCACCGATCGCACGGTGAGCGCGCACACGGCGGCGCTACCGAGGCCGATGAGGAACACCCCGCCGAGGTATGTCCCGACGATCGACAGTGAAGATGGCGTCAGCACGGCGGTTCCGCCTACCGCTGCGGCGGCGCGCCGCCACCTTGCTGTCAGCCAGAAAAACGGCGGCAGGAGATACATTCCATCCAGGTACAAGGTCTTAGCTACGCTGCTGGTCAGAAATAGACCCAGTGCCTTGACGGCGCCGACGCCGCCCGCGGTGGCGGCTCCCGGCACCCACGCCGGACTTCCCGGCAGCATGTCGCGATCGTACAGGAAGCGATCGTACCCAAGCCCGTCCCATCCATATAAAAGGATGAAGAACATCCCAAAGTAGCCAAACAGCCAGTTGAGGTGCGCCAGATACTCCTTGCCCTGCCGCAGCAGGCGTTGGCCGATGTAAAACCCGAGGATTCCCTGCGTCACATTGGTGATTCCGAACCCGAGGACCAGCCATTCAGAGAGGGAGGAAAACATCGGCGCGGCCTGCATCGTCTCCCAGCTCGGATGGCGCAGCAATAGGAGCA
Organism: uncultured Myxococcales bacterium; assembly: GCA_937879845.1. Classification (GTDB taxonomy): domain Bacteria; phylum Myxococcota_A; class Polyangia; order Palsa-1104; family JAEUJZ01; genus CALFML01. The sequence continues at coordinate 6,232 of CALFML010000724.1, read as the reverse complement.
TTCCCGTCGGCGCCCAGATGAGCGAGAGGAATAACACCGTGCTGACGAAGTAGGAGGTCGCAAGCGGCTGCTCGCTGCGCGCCAGCGGTCGTCCGGCGGCGGCGGCCAGGCTCGCGCCCCAACCGTATGCCCAGAATACATCGACTTGGACCATGTGCTGCCTCCGTCAAAGGGTCAGGGTGCGTTTGTCGGCTCGGGACCAAAGGTTGCGGCGAACCTGCCGCTGGCGCCGCTGAATCGGTCGGCTACGCGGTAGACTGCGGGGTAGACCAGGCGCCGCTGGGCGCGTTTTAGCGCGCGCTCGATCCGCTGCGCCAGGACTTCGGGTGTTCCCGTGGGAATGTAGCGGCTTACAAGGCCCGGGGCGACCTGGCCGCGGGCGCGGCTCTCCAGTCCGGAGAACACCGGTCCTGGCAGCACGGTGAGGACGTGAACGCCGGCGGCCGCGAGCTCCAAGCCGGCGATCTGCGAGGCCATGTACAGCCCCGACTTGGCCGCCCCATAGAAGCTGCAGCCGCGTAGGGGAACGCGGCCGGCCATGCTGCTGATGTTGACGATCCAGCCAGCGGGCGCTTGCGGCGGCGCCGGCTCGGATGGGGAGGCGGTCATGCTCTTTACGGCCAGCGACATGAGGCGCAGCGGACTTAAAAGATCGACCTGCAAAAGCTTCTCCCCTAGCTCCCAGGAGGTCGCTGCGAACGAGCGGATTTCCATAAAGCCTGCGCAGTTTATAAGGCAGTCGATGCGGCCGAACTCGCGGCAGGCCTCTTCCCACAGCGCTGGCAGCGCCGCCGTATCGGCAAGATCGCACGGCGCGGCGCGGCTGCGCGCCCCAAGCTCGCGGCGAAGCGGCAAAAGGCCGGCGGCATTGCAATCGACCAGCGATAACCGCAGCTGCGGATGCCGCGCCGCCAGCACCCTGGCCAGAGCGCCGCCGATCGCTCCTGCCGCTCCGGTAAGTAGGACATGGTGGGGACGAAATGAGCCGGGCATGCGTGCTCCAGTTCCCCGCGTGCTGCGCTGCCCAAACCCGAGCTGCGAGCCGCGGCGGGCGGATAAGGCGGCGAAACTGCTGCCGAAAACCATCCCCGCAGTTTTGCGAGACCGCCCACCGCTGTCAATTCAGTCGTTGCCGCAGCTGCGGCGCCGCGGCCGCGGTGCGACCTCGGCGTCGCCGAGGTCCGCGCGCGGGTTGTCGCCGGAGAATCGGCGCTTTCTCTTCTTGCGACAAGGTTGCGGAACCATATTCTTCCGCTGCCGCCAAAACAGCCGCGGAAGACGCGCTGGCATGCCCGGTGGGCCAACCGCTGGACTCAGCTTGAGATGAGAACTCGCACCGCGCTGGGAGTGTCTCCGAACGCGGTATCTTTTCACCACGCTCGGAATCGCCCAAGCGGTGCGTGTCATTTATCGCACACAGGTAGCTATGGCGCAGCGCGATTAGCGCTACACTGCCAGGCCATGCTCACCCCCAACGATCTCGCCGAACACCATGCCCGCTTGGAACGCGACGGCTACACCGTTATCGAAGACGCCATCGAGACGCCGCTCTTGGATGCCTTGAGCGCGGATCTCCTGCGCCTGCAGGAGGAGCGCAACGTCCAGCCGGCCACCAACATATTTGAGGGACTGAAGACCCTCCGCATCTACAACCTGCTGGCTTTGGGAAAGCTCTATGAGGCGATTCCGGTGCACGACAACGTGCTGCCGCTCGTGGAACGGGTCCTCGACCGCGGCTGCCTGGTCTCTTCGCTGTCCTCGATCAGCATCGGCCCGGGCGAGAACGCGCAGCTGCTCCACGCCGACGATCAGCTGATCCCGCTGCCGCGTCCGCATGTGCCGATCATCTGTAACACCATGTGGGCATTGACCGACTTTACGGAAGAAAACGGGGCCACGCGGCTGGTCCCCGGCTCGCATCTTCTGGCCGAAGCGCCGGTGCCGTTTGCCCCCTGCGACACCATCGCCGCCTGCATGCGCCGCGGCAGCGTTCTTGTGTTCAACGGCAGCCTGTGGCACGGCGGCGGCGCCAACAGCACCGGGCAGCACCGCGTCGGCATCGCCATGAACTACTGCGCCGGGTGGATGCGGCAGCAGGAGAATCAGCAGCTCGGCGTGCCGCTCGCCACCGCGCGCGGCTTCTCGCCGCGGCTGCGCAAGCTCGTCGGCTATGGCCTGTATAAGAACCTGATCGGCCATATCGATAAGTGCAGCCCCGTGGACCTGCTGGATGGGTCGGGCCCACGAACCATAGTCGGTGTATGAAGTCGCTTGCCGGGAAATTTTTGGTGTACGCTGAATGGGACGATAGAAATCACGTCTGTTCGGTACATCTAGGAGCTCTTGGAGGCGTTATGAAGATCAAGTTCTTGGCTCTTGCCCTCACTGGCCTTCTCCCGGCGATTGCGGCCGCCCAGCCGCGCGGCGAGCTGCGCCAGGATCGTCGCGAAATTCGCACCGACCAGCGCGAGGTCAATCAGGACCGGCGGCAGCTGCAGGATGATCGACGCGACGCGCGGCGCTTCGCCCTGCTGCTTGAGGCGTTTGACCGCTCCGTCGGCCAGCCGCCCGCCATGGCCGGCGTCGACCAGCGCGTTCTGCAGGCCATAAATGGCGAGATTGCGGAGTCAAACCGCGAGGTCGTGCAGAAAGGCGCCGAAGCGGCGCGCAGTCAGAATGAAGTCGGGCGCAGCCGCCGCGAAGTGGGCCGCGACGTGGTTCGCGGGCAGCCGGTGCGGGCCGCCGACGACCGCCGCGATCTCCGCGACGACCGCCGCGACGCCGTGGACGACCGCCGCGACACCCAGCGCGAGATCTTCGACAACAACCGCCTGCGGGCGCTGCATGCCGAGTACTCGGGCTTGGCGGGCCGCATCGATCCCCCGGCCGTGGGCCGCAAGCGCGCCATCCTGATCTCGCTGAACAACATGGCCGCCGCTGAGCTGCGCGGCGACCAGCGCGAGATCCGCGAAGACCGCCGCGAGACCCGCGAGGACCGCCGCGAGATTCGCGAGGATCGCCGCCAGCGGTAGCCGCCGCGGCGATCATTTTTGCCCAAGACGCCTGAAAGCGTCTTCATGCACCTACAGACCGGCGAGCTCAGAGAGCGGACCGTTATACATATCGAGATCGACGGCCCCGGAGATTCCCGACACGCTCCCCTTGTCCGAGTACTGCCAGAACCGCAGCCGTCCCCACGGCTTGGGCAGGTTCGGGCAGCTCACCCCCCAGTGCGCAACCCAGAGGTAGGGCAGCGGATTGGGCGTCGGGTAGCCGAGTCCACCCCAGAAGCCCGGGCTCGAGTACATCACCGGCATCCGACCGGTGCGCGACTTCACCCGCGTCATCCACGTATTGATGCGGCTGAGAATCGTCGCCGCCGAGACTCCGTCCGTCACTTCGACATCCAGCACGGGCGGCAGATCCGCCGAGCTGTACTTACGCGCATTGAGCGCGTTCACCATCAGATCCGCCTGCGCCGTCGGATCTTGCGCCGGCCGGAAGAACTGATACGCGCCGACCAGGAGCCCCGCTCCCTTGGCCCCGTCCCAGTTGGCGATGAACTTCGGATCATTAAATCCGGTACCATCGCTGACGCGAACAATGGCGAACTGCTTGCCGGCGCTTCTGACCGCCGACCAGTTGATGTTTCCCTGATAGTAGGACACATCGATGCCGTAGACCTTGCTCGAGCCGGCGCAGATCGTCGTCTCGGGCTCGAGAGCGTTACCGTCTTCGTAGGTCTCGCTGGCGAGCTCGCCGCCGCACGCGGCCAGCGTCAGGGTCAGCGAAAACGGCAGCAACCGGGAGTGGAGGAGTTTCTTGATTCCGTACGTCATGGGAGCTCCAAGCAGGTGGACCCAGGTGGCCCAAAGTGGTTCAAGGTTGTAAGGTGCTGGAAAAGCAAAGAGAAACTTTCTCTGCCGAGATGTCTAGAGCATTCCCTATGCCAATCAAAAACTCGGCCAAAGCGTGTCGGGCGTCGTCGCGGATCGATGACCATGGGCCGCGGACCGCGCCGGATATTGAGGGGCCAATTCCTCATTACGATGGCTGCAGCCATCAGCGGTCGGCTTCCCAATCCGCGTACTCATAGCCGATGCCTAGCTTATTCATAGGTCGTACCGTTTTCCGCCGCGACAATGCGCCGCCGAGTCTGCTATCCTGACGCCTGGCTTGCAATAACACCGCCAGCCGCGTGGCGGGTGGCCGCGGCATCACGTCGGACTGAAGGCTCAAAAGGACGCAAGAATGCGCAGATTCGAGTTCGTGCAAGGGACGAGCGCCAAGTTCTGGATGGCCCAGGCGGAAGGCTCGACCTTCATCGTCGTCTTTGGTCGCCTGGGCAGCGAGGGGCAGCGCAAGGAAAAAGCCTTCCCGACCGAAGAAGCGGCGCGGCGGGAGCTCGACAAAAAAATCGCCGAGAAGCTGCGCGAGGGGTATCACGAAGTCGCCGCCACCGCCACCGCCGCTGCGGCTCCGGCCGGTGCCAAAGGAGCCGCCGCTGCGGCGCCGCGCCTCGCTCTGCCGCCGCGCGTCGAGCACTTGCCGCGCACGAGCGCGGAGCTGAAGCAGGCCGCCGCCGCCCTGCGCACCTTGGGCCAGACGCTCGATGGCAAGCACCGCAGCTGGCGCATCGCCCTTTTGGCGCAGCGGGCGCGGCGCGTGCTGGAGCGCATCGCCGGCAGCGATCCCGGCGCGGATGCCGAGCTAGGCCAGGCGTTCGATGAGCTGATGGCGCACGTTGTCGCACCGGTGCGCTCCCGGCTGCCGCTGCGCTTGGCGATGCCGCTTTTGCTGGAGCTCGATACGGGAGCGTTTACGCGGGCGCTGGCGCTGTGGCAGAAATCGCCGGCAGTGCCCGCGGCGAGGGCGCTCCAGCACGAGCTAGAGACCCTGGGCGACCCCGAGCTGACCTTGCGGCTGGGCGCGCTGCTGTGCGCCCGTCCTGAGCGAGACAAGAGCCCAGAGGCGGCGTGGACGCGGCGCTGGCGGAGCCTGCAGCCGCACCTTGAGGGCCACCTTGTCGCCAGCGGCACGACCCTCAAAGCGCACGTGCAAAAGCTCGACTGCGCCGGCGATGCCGCCCTGGCCGCGCGACTGCACAAGCTGCGCTGAGCCGGTGTTTATAAGCGCGCCCGGCGCAGCGGCGCTAAGAATAGGCTGGGCGCTCAGCGCGTCACCGCTGCGGCGCGCTGCATCATGGGGCGCTGCTCGGCGAGCCACTGCAGCGCTTCGTCTACGGTGGCGCAGAACACGATCGGCGACTGATCGCCGCCGAACAAACGTATGGCGTTGCGCAGAAGCTGCACCAGGGTGCGGATGGGGAAGCTGGCACCGATGATCGCCGAGGCGCCGTGGATGTTGTCCTCGCGTGTGCGCTGACCCACAAGCCGTCTTGCCGCCGCGCTCATTCCTCCGGCGTCGCTGGCGTCAAATACGGTGAGGACGTACCCGAACTTTAGCCGTATGCCATCTAAGAGCTCAAACATCTGCTGCGCGTCTTCCAGTGAAAACACGCCGTGGATCTCTAAGAAGAGGATGTCTGCATCGCGATAGCAGCGAAAGCCACCGCGCTGCTCCCAGTCCGGCATGAGCTGACCCATCGTATCATACGCTCGCCGCCCGCGCATGAGCCCAGGCCGCAGCGCAGGGGAAGGGCGAGTCAGCGGGCCATAGTACGGCGGGCACGGCGGGCGCGATGGCCGCTCGCCGCGCCGCAGGCTCGATTCAGGGATGCTCGCCGTCGTGCAGCCGGCGCTCGATGGCGTCAAAGAGCGGGAGGCAGTCGGCAGGGCCGTTTACGACGTAATGGGCGCCCGCCGCGGCGAGGCGGGAGTGGGCGGTCGCAAGGCGCGCGGCCCGCTCCGTTTCAGGCAGGGCCGAAAGCGCGGCGGCGGACAGGCCGACTTCGTTGCCGCAGGCGGCAAGGGCGATGGTCCAGGCGCCGGCGTTTAGTCCCTCGTCCACATCGGCCACGGTGTCGCCGATTTTCACGACCGCAGCCATGGGATAGACGCCAAGGCGGCGGGCGTTTTCAAAGCACATAAATGGCGCCGGCCGGCCGATAGGTACGTCTGATGCGCAGACCACGCAGTCGGGCGCATACCCGGCTGCCTGGGCCCCCGGCTGCACCATCGCCATCATCTCTGCGGCGTAACCGGTGGTGCTGCCGATGCGCAGCCCGCGCTGCCGCAGCGCCACCACCAGCTCCAAGACCCCGGGAATGAGC
>CALFML010000723.1 GCA_937879845.1 uncultured Myxococcales bacterium | reverse complement strand
ACCCGGCATGCATAGGAATCGTATATGGCGTATCGCTCCAGCATGGGCTCCACTACGGCACAGAGCGCGTGATGGACCACTCGGTCGATGAACGGCAGCGCCGTGATTTGGCGCGGCTTGGGATCTCGGATCGCGAAGCAATCGGCCCGACCGGGCCGCCACGCCGCGGGGGAGCCGAGCGGCGCCCGCAGCGCTCTCTGCAATCGCAAGCAGTCTCGCTCGGCGTCCATCAAGAACCGCGCGACCTCCGGCCGGTGGCGCTTTCCTTGCGCCGCACGCCGAGTCGCCGCAAGCAGCGCCGGCAGCTCGGTCGCTTTCTCCAGCAGGCTCCCCGCGTACGGCTCTGCCGGTGGCGACTGCGTCATCGGGGAAAAGACGCCTCCAGGCGCTGCGCCCGCTGCCACCCTCCGACCATGCGACCCACCGTATCGAGCTCGCCACAGGCACGGCTGAACGCGCGCGGGTCGAGCACTCGCTGCTCATGCGCCAGCCGCAAGAGCAGGCGCAGCTTCTCCAGATCCAAGTTGATTCGCGTCAGCAGGATCCCCCTTTCTCGCTGATAGCGGGCCTCGATCAGCCGCTCGTAGACATCCAGCGCCAGGTTGTCGATGCGCGTGCGGAACGTAAAGGCGACCCGCTTGGGGAACTTCTCCGTCCGCTCCAGCAGCCAGCCGACGAACTGCTCCCAGGCGGCGAATACGGCGGGTGGGTCAGGCGGCATGCGCGGCTCCAGCTGCTTGGCGTCCTAGCTCGGGCGGCTCCGGGCAGGAGAGCAGTACCGAAAGCAGGTCGGCGCCGAAGCGGCCCGCTTTGGCCTCACCAATGCCGCTTATCTCACGTAGGGTCGCAAGCGTGGCGGGTCGGCGCCGCGCGAGCTCGGCGAGCTGGCGATTGGTCAATAGGACATACGGCGGGATGCCGTCGGCCTGTGCGCGGCTGTTGCGCCAGGCGCGCAGGCGATCGAACACGACCCGCTCCGGTTCCGACAGCTCGGCGCGTACGCCTGGGTCGGCGGCGGGCGCCTGAGGGGCCAGCGCGGCGCGGACCTCACGCACGGGACGATAGTGGACGATGAGCAAGAGGTGGGGCACATCGTCTTTTTGAAAGAAGTGCTCGACCACGCTCATCACCTCTCCCTCGATCGCTGCGAGTGGATCGGCAGGGAAGCCGCCTTGTTCCGCATCAAAGGCGACCGTAATCAGCCGGAGTTTCATCGTCATAAGCAGGCTCAAGTTTTCTACATAGCGCGATCGGCTACGCCGGGGGACTTATCCCCCGGACCCCCCTTTCTTGCAACACTTATTTTCCACATTGCTGCTTCCTAGGTGCAGCAACGCACGCTCGACCATTCCGTCCCTGCTTCCTGGATAGCCTGATAGCAGGCTTCTACCGTGCAAAGGGTCAAATGGCAAAAATGCTAAGGGTTAGACCTCGCAAGACGAAACCCCACGTGGCTGCCGCGGTAGCCGGGCGCGTACCAGAGGCGGTACGCCACCCGCGCGCGCACGGCGACGTTGCCCCACGACCCGCCCCGCACCACACGCAGGGAGCCGCCTGCTGGTCCCGTAGGATCTTGTCTCCCAGTATCCGCATAACTTTCTACGTACCAATCCCAGACCCACTCCCACACATTTCCGCTTAGGTCGTAGAAACTCCAGGCATTCGCTTTTTTCTGACCCACAGGATGAGGTTGCCCTTTTGAGTCTTGTGTCGTCCAGGCAACCTCATCAATTTGATTTGAGCCCGCATACTCGGTTTTCTGTCCGGCCCGGGCTGCGTATTCCCACTCCGCCTCGGTCGGCAGACGATAGCCAGTGCATCCGTGCTTCTTTGGCCACTGCACTTGTTCCCCGCTTATCTGATAACAGGCTTCCTTCCCTTCCAGCGCGGAGAGCTTGTTGCAATATCGCGCTGCGTCCACCCAGCTCACCGCCTCTACCGGCTGCTGATCTGCGGCTGTACCCCCATGGAAGTACGACGGATTGGTCCCCATCACGGCTTTGTATTGCGCTTGCGTCACCTCGGTTTCCGACATCAGGAACGGGACCGTCAGGACCACCTCATGCGGCGGTTTCTCATCGCTATACTGCTCACTGCCCATCACGAACGAACCCGCTCGGAGCGCTATCATCTTGGGTCGATACACCACGCGCGGAGGGGGGGCCAAGTCCACAGGGGCTGCTGCGGCGGCGTCCGGGGTCGCGCCGGCATCGGCCAGGACGCCGCCATCGAGCACGGGCTTGGCCAGAATCGGCGCAAGCGGTCGGGCGCGCGGCGGCGCAGGGCGGAGTATGGACGGAGGACGTGGCGGCGGGGGCTCGGTTTTTTGGACGGCGACGGGCGTGAGCTCCTCGGCCTTCTTGCGCTTCTCTGGACACACCACCCGCTCGTACCTTGTTTGGGCAAGGCGAGTCTGGTTTACCTTCACCATTTCCTGCGGCCACTGCTTGAGCCATCGCAGACCTCCGAGCAGCACCCCGCATAACAGAGCGGCGAGCGCCATGCTTTGGAGCCCCAGTCGCAGAAGGCCAGCCTCCTGCAAGCCTAGCTGCGCGGGAGGCTGCTCCACCTCGACCACTTCTTCGACCACCGACTCCCCGCGAGCCAAGCCTTTGGCGATCTGTTTGGCTTCCTGCACTCGCTCGTGCATCGGAGAGCCGTCCAGTTCCTCCAGCATCGCCTCGGCGGGTTCACCCATGCCGAGCGCTTGCCCGACTTCGTACCAGCGCTTTCGGTACCGGTGCTCGTAGTGAAGCAGGTCTGTCGTCTCTCCAGGGGCCAGCTTGGGGGCCGCTCCCAGCGACTCCAGCAGAAGGGCGAAGCCGCGTCGGAACAGCCCGGGTTCCTCTTTCAGCAGCTTGAACAGTAGCGCGAGCCGCCGCGCAGGGCTCAGCTCCACCGTGGCCTTGCTCGGGTTGAAGTCGCGCCCGAGTAGCTCGCTCAGCCGCTCCAGCAGCCTTCCGATCGAGCGCGGGTCGGGCAGCTCCTTGAGCAGCAGCTTCTGCCGCACCGCCTCGAACTGCTCCATCGCCGCATCCGGCACCTGCGCTCCCAGCGCCAGCCATAGCTCGATCCAGCGCGCCATGCCAGGGTCGGACAGCGGAGCCGGCGGGGACCACGGCGGCGGATGCGCTCCCTCCTCCGGCCGTCCGATGTAGCGCGCGAGCTGGAGCAGCCCGTCCGCCGTGAACGGGAAACGCGGCAGCAGCGGCTGCAGCACGTCCAGCTCGGCCTGTTCATCGGGGTCGCGCTCGTGCGGCAGGCGCGGATCGGGGTCCAGCCAGACGTGCACGGGGAAGGCACGCAGCGCCCGCGGCCATGCCAGGTCTTTGTCCTTCTTCCCGCGGCTGCGCAGCATCAGGCGGCTGGCGAACAACAGCAGCGACGCACCAGCATCCTGGCGGCCGAGCTCCGCGAGCTCGATGGTTCGCTCTCGGTTCTCCGGTGGATTCAGCGTGCTCGGATGGCGCGTGAACTGCATCAGTGTCAGCTGCACGCCGAGCCGCTGCCAGCGCGACACCAGCTTCAAGAATCCCGGCAGGTAAGGCCGCGCTGTGGCGTCGTAGGCAACTATCAGCTCGCGTACCGCCCTTCGGGGCAGGAACACCGGCTGGACCGCGCCGCCTTTCTCCAGTGTCGCGGTCAGCGTGCCCTCGATGTCGAGCTCATCCCCGGCGCGCGCCAGGAACGCCCGTCCGAGCAGCGTCGCGCAGTCTTCCACCGTTTCGGTCGCGACTGGCGGCTGCAGGTCGATGCGGTAGGGCGGGCGCGTCGGCTTTCCCGTTTCCACGGCCTCCTGCGCGAGCTGATCACGCTGCGCTTGTCCGGCCGCTTGCTGCTGCTCCTGCTTCTCCTTGCGCGCCTGCCGAAGCGCTTTCGTGCGTTCGCGCAGCCGCTCCAATTGTCGGCGCAGGTGCCCGCGCAGTCGCACCAGGCTCACGCCCAGGAGGGCCAGCAGGAAGGTGCCCGCGGCCAGGGCAGATCGGAAGAGCGTCGTGTAGGGAAAGAGTGTCTTCGCCTGTGTAGA
>CALFML010000722.1 GCA_937879845.1 uncultured Myxococcales bacterium | reverse complement strand
TCGACCTCGCAGTCCATCGAGTAGCTGCCCAGGATGTCGGCGTCGGCCTGGTAGAACTCGCGGTAGCGGCCGGCGGCGGGGCGGTCATAGCGCCACACCTTGCCGATCTGGTAGCGGTAGATGGGCCGCTTGAGCTCGGGGTGGGCGGCGGCGAGACGGCCGGTGGAGCTCGTCAGGTCGAAGCGCAGGCCCAGGCGGCGGTCACCCTTGTCGGTGAACGAGTAGATCTCGCGCTCTGCCGCCGGTCCGGCTTTGAGGGTGAGCACTTCCAGGTACTCGAACGCCGGGGTGTCGAGCTCATCGAACCCGAACAGCCGAAACGCCCGCTGCAGCCGCGCGAACACGGCGGAGCGGACGCGCATCTCATCCGGCAGAAAGTCGCGCGTCCCCTTGGGGGTCTCGAACGTCTTAGCCATTGCTTGCGGCGGACGAGTTCCCCGACTGGCTGGACGGAGCGGCCCGCTTGACCCGCATCGCCTTGGTGCCGTCGTCGGTGGTGTAGAGCTCGATGCGCTCGTCGCGGACCAGCTTGTCGATGATGCGGCGGCGGACGTCGGGATCGGGATCGAGCTGGCTGGCCTGCCAGCGGGTGACGAAGAAGTTCACCCCGACGTAGCCGAGCGGGAACTTGCTCTCGGCGCGCCGCACCTCGTCGAGCAGGATGTCGGCGGCGGCCTCTTCGCTCTCCGCGTGGTGGGTGATGTTGGCGGAGGAGCGCTCGTCTTCGCTGCCGGCGATCATCGGTGAGCTGCCCGGCGAGACGGTGACCGGCCCCTGGCCCGGGACCAGAATCGGCGCCGTGTTCTCTTCGCCTTCGCCGACCGGCCACTGGCGTCCGCACTCGGCGAGCGACTCGACTAGATCGATGTGGTCGAAGGCCGCCCGGCGGATGCGCCGCGACAGGCCGATGCCGCCCCAGGTCGCAACGTAGGCCTGCCGCCCGAGCGCCCGCACCCCTTCGACCGCCGGCGCGTGATCGGCGTCGCCGGACATCAGCACGAGGATGTCGAACGCCCCTACCGCCGCCAGCCGAAGCATGTCGGCGACCATGGTGGTGTCGACTTCGTTCTCCTGGGTGTAGTAGTTCTCGGCGCCGCAGTCGCGGCAGTGGTAGCTCTTGGTGCGGCGGGAGAACCGCTGCACGAAGTAGCCGGGCAGCATCTCTAGGTTGTCGAGGAAGCTGGTCAGCGCCGCTTGGCCGGTGCCGGCGGCGGAAGGTCCGGTCTCGATGCCCGTGTAGTAGTAGGCCCCCCACAGCACGCTGCCGGCGACCCGCTTGACCAGCCATCGCGACAGGGCGGTGAAGTCCAGTGGCTGTCGGCCGGCGCGCTCGCGCCAGCCTGAATAAAAATTCTTTCCGTCAAAAAAAAGCGCAACTTTCATCGGGGTGCATCCTAGCACCACAATGTGGGCAACGAAGGGCAAAAAAACACATCCAGCGTGGGCCGCTGCCGGCCTCTGCTGGGGTTTTTCCCCGTCTCAGCTACTTCGCCGCCGCCCCCAGCGCGGAGCCGCCCACCGCCAGCAGCGCCTTCAGATCCGCGTCGTTGAACATCAGCTGACCACCGACGAAAAAGTCGCGGCCGACCGGGTTGATGTCGCCGCCCGGCGGCAGGTCGTTGATGATGTCGTCGATGCCGCCCATGATGTACAGGTTGCGGTAAAAGCGGATGGTGCTGTAGATGCGCAGGCGCGGCCACTTGTTGCTGCGGAAGTCGAACAGGTCGAACTTGAACGTCCAGCGCTCCTTGAACAGGTCGACGTCGGCGCCGATGCCGCCGGTGGACTCCTTGATGCCGTAGCGCAGGGTGAGGATGAACCACTTCGGATCGACGAAGATCCGCTTGGCGAACTGGAAGCTGACCTTGAACGAGCGGGTGAGCGACACGGTGTCGGTCGTGGTTGCGTACGGCCTTGACGGATCGTCGGTGATGATCGAGTTCCGGGTGGAGGTTCGGGTCAGGCGCGGGTCGTCGAGAAGCTCGATCTGGTAGTACTTGTCCGGGCGGGTCTGGAGGCGGACCTCGATGACGTTTTTGAACGCGTTGGCGTTGACGTAGTACTCCGAGCGCAGCCCGACGATGGTCTGCAGCGAGCCGAGGCTGTGTACGAGCTCGCTCGCGTCCTGGGTGATCTGCTCGACGTTGTTGGCGATGGTGTCATCGACCAGCAGCCGCCCCACCGTGCCCTTGCCCTTGCGCACGTCACCGGTGACCTGCTCGACGTTGGCCAGCGAGTGGTTGAGCGAGTCGACGGCGGAGGACAGCTTGTCGAGGTTGGTGCGGATCTTGGCGCCGGTGGAATCGACCTCGGTGGCGCCTTTGCCGACCAGATCCTTGAGGCCGTCGGACACGTCGCGGATGTTGGAGATCGCGGCGCGGATGTCGTCGCGGCTCTGGCCGGAGGTGAAGCCCCGCACGTCCTGGGCGATGAGATCGACGTGGTTTATGAGCTTGTTGATCGCCGCCGAGTTCTCCGCCACCGAGTTCTGCACCGACCGGGCGATGTCCTGCACCGGCCCCTGCGTCAGCCGCTGCACGTCGCGCAGGATGTCGCGCACGATCGGCATGGTCTCGTTTACCTGATAAAGGATGTCGGCGGTGGTCACCGCTTCGACGACGTTAATGATCTGATCGCCGCCCTTGAGACGGCTGTTCTTGGTGAGCTGGCCGGAGATCGGATCCGGCGACTCGGGCGTGCCGGGATCGACCTCGAGGAAGAACTCGCCGAGCAGCGAGGAGTTCTTCTTGTAGACGATGGCGTTGCTCCAGACCTCGACCTCCGGGCGGATGCGGATGGTCAGGCGGGCGTAGTTGCCCTGCAACCGGCGGTCGGTGATCTCGCCGATGATGAGGCCGGCGACCTGGACGCGCGACTTATCGACAAGGCCCGTGGCGTCGCGGAACAGCGCCCACACCACCGGCCCCTGCGGCCCGTTTACGCCCTTGGCGACGAAGCGGTAGGCGGAAAAACCCAGCACACCGACCAAAATCACGGTGAGTCCGACTTTGAGTGCCGCCGACATGCTTTTCATGGAACGACTCCTTCAGCGCCGCGCGCCCTTGGCCGCGGCTTTGGGGCTTGGGGGCGCATCGGGCAGCTCATCGACGATGAGGTCTTTCTCGTCGATGTCCGCCAGCTGCACCGCGCCCGAGGTGCCGATAAACTCGCGCAGCCACTTGTGGCGCGTATTTTTGATCTGCTCCGGCGAGCCGCTCTCGATGATCACCCCGCCGAACAGCGCCGAGATGCGGTCGCCGATGCGGAACGTCGAGGCCATGTCGTGGCTGATGATGACGCTGGTCACGTTGTGGTCGCGCGACACGTCCCGCATCATGTCATCGACGTTCTTGGTCGACACCGGGTCAAGACCGGTCGTCGGCTCGTCGTATAAGAGGATCTGCGGCTTCATCACGAGCGCCCGCGCCAGGCCCACGCGCTTGCGCTGGCCGCCGGACAGCTCCGCCGGAAACTTGTGCAAGAGCACCTGCGGCAGGGCCAGCTTGTCGAGCTGCTCGACGGCGATCTTGTGCAGCTCGGCGCGGCTGAAGCGCCGCCGCGGGCGCGGCTTGCCGGTGTTCGGATCGCGCGACTGGTCGCTGTCCGGATCGCCGTGCTCGATGAGCGGAAACGTGATGTTCTCCTCGACCGACATCGAGTCGAACAGCGCCGCGTACTGAAACAGCATGCCGAACTTCTTGCGCACCCGGTTCATGCCCACATCCGACAGCGGCACGATGTCCTCGCCGTCGACATGGATGGTGCCCTTGTCCGGCTTCAGAAGCCCCATGAGGTGCTTCATGATCACCGACTTGCCCTGGCCCGAGCCGCCGATGATGACGTTGATCTTGCCGCGGGCGATGTCGAGGTCGACGCCGCGCAGGACGTAGTGCACGCCGAAGGTCTTGTGGATGCCGCGGACGCGGATGTGCCACTGCTCGCTCTCCTGCGTCGCGTCCTCTTGCGGCGGCTGCCACTGCCCCTCGAGCATCCGTTTAGACGCCTCCGCCGTGGGTCACAAACGTCAGCCACAGATCGGTGAGGAAGTAGTCGAGCACCAGGATCGTCACGAAGCTGCCGACCACCGAGCGGGTCGTCGCCACCCCGACGCCTTTGGCGCCGCCGCCGGCGTTATAGCCCTGGTTGCAGGCGATGAGCGTGAGCACGCAGCCGAACACCAGCGCCTTGACCATGCCTTGGGTGAGATCATTGGCGTCAAGGAGCCAGCGGGCGTTGGCGACGAAGATGCCGCGATCGACGTTCTGCACCTCGACCGCGACGATGTAGGCGCCGAGCATGCCGACGCAGTTGAACAGCATCGCCATCATCGGCACCATGAGCGTCCCGGCGATGACGCGCGGCACGATGAGGTACTGCAGCGGGTTTATCGCCATCGTCGCCAGGGCGTCGATCTGCTCGGTGATGCGCATCGAGCCGAGCTCGGTCGCCATGCCGGCGCCGGCGCGCGCGGCGACGACGATGGCGGTGAACACCGGCGCCAGCTCCCGCGACAGCGCCAGCCCCACCGTCGCCCCGACGTAGGCCTGCGCCTGGAACGTCCGCAGCGCCGAGCTTAGCTGCAGCGCGAACACCGCGCCGACGAACAGCGAAATCAAAAGCACGATCGGCAGCGACTCGAACCCGACAAAGACCATCGCTTCGATGAGGACGCCGATGCGCAGCGGCGGGCGCAGCGCCCAGCGGACGACGTTCAAAAGCAGCAAAATGTGGGCGCCCACCGTCTCGATGAGCAGGGCCAGCACGCGCAAGAGCGGGCTCCAGATACGGTCCGCCCAGCCACCCAGTCGC
Organism: uncultured Myxococcales bacterium; assembly: GCA_937879845.1. Taxonomy (GTDB): domain Bacteria; phylum Myxococcota_A; class Polyangia; order Palsa-1104; family JAEUJZ01; genus CALFML01. The sequence goes on along the minus strand of CALFML010000722.1, from coordinate 9,256 downwards.
TCTAGCCACATGGGCTTATCCTAACGCAAAAGTCGGAAGGACCACCTTGAGCCGTCGCCCAGGGGGTCCGCGCCCGCGGTGGCCGCCCGGGCAGCGGCCCCAAAGGCCACAGCCGGACACTCGAGCAAGCGTTCATCCTGTGCTTTTACCTGAACTCGAGCCGCCGCGACTAGCATCTCGACTGCCGGGCGCCGGGCCGCGCTAGGGCCGCACCTCGCCAACGTAGACGCGCGGCACGCGCTTGGAGATGGTGCAGCAGATCTCCCAGGGGATGGTGCCGGCCCACTGCGCCAGCTCGCTCAGGGTGATGGTCTCGGGTTCGCCGCCCGGCGGGCGCTGGCTGCCCAGGACCACCACCTCATCGCCGAGGGCCGCCGTCGGCACCGCCGTCACGTCGATCATCGTCATGTCCATGGTGATGGGTCCGAGCACGGCGCAGCGCCGCCCCCCGCACAGCACCTGGGCGCGGCCGCTCATCCGCCGCGTGTAGCCGTCCGCGTAGCCGAGCGGCAGCGTCGCCACCCGCATCGGCGCGCAGGTTCGCATCGATGAGCCGTAGCTCACCCCGGTGCCCTTTGGCACCTCCCGCAGGGCGATGATCCGCGTCCGCAGCGCCATGACCGGCCACAGCGGCGACAGCTCCGTATAGTCCGGCGCGACCCCGAAGATGCCGATCCCCGGCCGCACCAGATCGAAGCGCGCCCGCGGGTAGCGCACCGCCGCCGCGGTGTTGGCGACATGGGTGACGCCGGGGCGGATTCCCAGCGCCGCCAGGCGGTCCTGGCACTGCCGCAGCCGCGTCAGCTGCTCCTCGGTCAGCTCAGCGGAGGCGCCGTCGGCGTCCGAGAGGTGGGTGCACAGCCCGGTCAGCTCGACGCCCGGATGCTCGCGCAGCGCGGCGATGAAATCGTCCAGCCGCTCCGGCCGCACCCCGAGCCGCGACATGCCGGTATCGAGCTTCAGGTGGATGCCGACCCGCGCGCCGCCGAGCTCCTGCGCCGCCCGCTGCAGCCGGCCCAGATCCTGGGCATCGGCGACCACCGGCGTCAGCCGATACGCCACGACATCGCGGTGCGACAGCCCGTAGAAGCAGCCGAGCACCACGATCGGCGCCTCGATGCCGCCGCGCCGCAGCTCCACCCCTTCTTCGACCAGCGACACCGCGAAGCCCCACACCTTGCGCTCCAGCGCCCGCGCGCACGCCACCGCCCCGTGCCCATAGGCATCCGCCTTGAGCACCGCCAGCATCCCCACCCCCGGATCGCGCAGCGCCGCCCGCACCGCGTCGGCGTTGCGCCGCAGGGCCGAGAGATCGATCTCGGCCACGGTCGGCCGGATGTCGGTGCGTATGTCGTAGACCTGGTAGATGAAGAGATCTTTTTCCGGCCGGCCGGGACCGTCAACAATTCGCGCGCCGTCCGATCGACTCCGCGCGCCGCCGCCCCGGATCCGCCGCACCCGGCGCGAACCGGCTGAACGGCCGTGGCAAAGCTGCTGCGCGGCCCGATTGCGGCTCCGACCGCGCTCCTAGCCGCGAGGCGGCTGCGCGCGCTCGGACTCGGGCCGCTCGCTGCAGTTTAGCCGGCTCCGGCTAACGGTAGCTGAGCAGGTCCGGCGAAAGATGCGGCGTGGCGTTGAACGAGACCACCGTCACATCCGGCGCTTCCGCTGCCGCCGCCGCCGCGCGGTAGCGCAGCTCGACGAGCGCGGTGTTGGCGAGCACCGTGCAGAGCTTGAGCACCATCGCATCGGGCAGCATGAGACCAAGCTGCACCGCCGCCGCCATCGGCCCGGCCGAGGTCACGATCGCCACCCGCTTGCCGCGTCCTTGCGCCGCGATGACCGCATGCAGCCCGCTGCGCACCCGGCGCACGAAGTCGGCGAACAGCTCCGGCACGTGGGCATCGAGCTCGCCCGCCTGCCAGTGGGTCATCGCCCGCATGAACAGCCGATCGAAGCTGCGCCGCTCGCGCAGCGGATCCGCGCCGCCGAGCCGCGCCCGCAGCTCCGCCATCTCCTCCGCCATCCGCTCCGCCGCCGCCAGCAAGATCGCTTGAAACGGAAACTCATCAAACCCTGAAAGCGGCAGTTCGTCTGGCAGATCCCCGCCGGCCGCCCGCGTCCCCGCCCGCAGCGCCGCCGCCGTCTGCTCATGCCGCCGCCGCGGTCCGACATAAAGCGCATCGAGCCGCACCCCGCCGCGCACCCAGTACCCGCCCAGCGCCTCCGCCTGCCGCGCCCCGAGCTCCGACAGCGCGTCGTAGTCGTCTTGGCCGAACGCCGCCTGGCCGTGCCGCACCAAATAAATCGAGCTCACCCGTTCTCCTGTTACTTGCCTCGGTTGCTTGCCGCGGCGGCCCCGAACGCCTTGCTAGCCCGGGGCCAGAAGCGCCGCGAGCTCTTTGGATTCCTTGACGATCCCGGTGAGCCGCTCCGCCACGGGCTGCAAGTGCTGCTCGCGCTTTTCGACCAGCGCGTAAAAGTCGGCAAAGCTCGCGTCGATCTGCTCGTAGATGATGTTCAGCTTGTCGCTGAGCTTGAGCTTGATGTCTTTTTCGAACTGCTTTTTGCCCTGGATCAGCCCCTCGCGGAACTCGCGCCCGATGCGGCCGCGCTTGAAGAACAGCACCCCGCCGGCCAGCGTCAGCCCCGCCGCCGACAAGAGCCCTGCGGTGATGTCGAGCACCGCGATGTTGGTGGCCATGACGATGATCCCGCCCACCACCGCCAGCGCCGTTCCCGACACCGCCAGCGGCATGATGCCGCCCGGGTTTTCCTCTAGGAGCCGGGTGAACGAGTCGTCCTGCAACAGCAGCGTCACCTTCTTGCGCACGTCCTCCAGCACCTCGACGCGGCGGTCCTCCAGCGACAGATCGTAGCGCCGGGCGTCGCCGCTGCCGAGGCGCTCGACCTCTTCGCGCAGCTCGGTGAGGAGCTTGCGGACGCTCTCGACGAACAGCTTGGCCCGCTCCTTGGCGATTTCATCGACCACGCTGCTCACCCGCGCTTTGAAGCGCTGCTGCATGTCGGCGATCCAGCGATCCACCGAGCGATCGCGCCGCCACAGCGCCCGCACCGACCGGCTGAGCAGCGCCCCGAACGTCAGGCCCTCGGAGAACTCCTCCGACAGCTCGTTGCACAGCTCCTCATAGCCGCGCATCACCCCGTCGATGAGCGCCTGAATCTCGCGCCCCGACTGGGTCGCGCTCTTGGACAGCCGGTCGCGCACTTTGCGCACCGTCGCCTGATCGCGACCGAGCGCCGCCTGCTGCTCCGCCAGGTTCTCCGCCACCTTCTCCAGCTGCCGCGCCGCCGTGCCGTGGATCGAAAGCAGCTTGAGCCGATACTGGTTGCCGCCGGTGATGGTGTCGCGGATGTACTTTCGCACGGCGTTAAAGCCGCTGCCCTCGCTCTGCGGCGGCCCCAAAAGCTCCAGCTTGGCCGAGGTGACAAAGATCTGCGGCTCGACGATCCGCTGCTGCCCGAGCTGGGCGCGCAGCTCGCCAAGGTTTATCTCCAGCTCCTCCGCCGTCGCCCGATCCGCCTGCTGCATGACGAACAGCACCTGCTTGCGCCACTCCTTCTGAATGAGCCCGAGCAGGTTCCAGGCGGTCTGGGTGTAGGGGTTTGGGGCATAGAAGACGAAAATTATCAGATCGCTGTTTGGCAGATAGTGCTCGGTGATTTCCTGGTGCTTCTCGATGACCGTGTTGGTGCCGGGCGTGTCGACGATCGAGATCGTCTTGAGGATCTCCACCGGCAGGGTCTTCTGGGTCAGAAACTCGCCGAGCCGGGTCTCGCTGCGCTCCGCCCCGTAGTCGAGCTTCTCGATGACCGCGGTGCACGGCTTGGCGTTGACGAGGCAGATGTTCTCGCCGAGGAGCGCGTTGATGAAGCTGCTCTTGCCGGCCTTGACCTCGCCGACCACGACGAAGCGGAAGGGCTCGCCGAGGTTCTGCATCTGCCCGAACACGACCTTGGCGACCGCGTCGTTATTGAGGCTGATGACAAGCTCGTGGATCGCTTTTAGCAGCTCCGCCAGGCGACCGCGCTGCACCGTGAACTTGTTATCGACGAGCCGCTCCAGCATGCTCCGCTGAGTATAGGGTGGCGCAGAGCGGGTGGCTAGAGGCGTCGGACGCCTGCGATCAGGGCGTTAGGCCGGTTTTCCGGGGCGCCGTATTGGGAAGGGCAGGGCGCGCCAAGCGGCTAGCCGGCTAGGCTTCCTCGGCGCCGTGGCGGCTCAGGCAGTAGCCGACGCCGCGGACGGTCTTTATGTAGCGCGGGTCGCGCGGGCTCGGTTCGAGCTTGCTGCGCAGCTTGGAGATATGGACGTCGATGCTGCGGTCGAAGGTCTCATACTCTTCGCCTTTGAGGGCGTCCATCAGCTGCTCGCGCGACAGGACGCGGCCGGCGGCGCGGGCCAGCGTGGCAAGCAGCTCGAACTCGTAGTGGGTAAGCGGGATCGGCTTGCCTTCGACGGTGACGGTGAGGGCGTCGAAGTCGATCTCCAGGCCGCCGGTGCGGAAGCGGCGCTGCTCGGACGGTGGGCGGGCGCCACGGCGCAGCACGGCGCGGATGCGGGCCAGGAGCTCGCGCGGGTTGAAGGGCTTGGCCAGGTAGTCGTCGGCCCCGAGCTCCAGGCCGACGATCTTGTCGACGTCGTCGCCCTTGGCGGTGAGCATGACGATGGGCAGGGCGTTGAGCTCGGAGGCGGCGCGGACCCGGCGGCAGATCTCCAGGCCGTCCAGGCCCGGCAGCATGAGGTCCAGAAGCAGGACATCAAAGCGCCCGCGCCGCAGCGCCGCGAGCCCGCGCTCCCCGTCTTCGGCCAGGGTGACGTCCATCTCATGCTTGCCCAGGTACTCGCGTACCAAGGCCGCAAGACGGGCGTCATCGTCGATCAAAAGGGCCTGCGTCCGTGAGCCGCTCATAGGCGCAATAGTAACGCGCCCGCCGAGCGCATTAAACCCGGCGGACGCGCTGGAGAAGGAAAGGGACCGCAGCGCTACTCGTGGTTTTGGCGGAAGGCGCGGATGCGGTCGGTCACGATGAGACGCTGCTGCGGGGTGAGGGTGTCGTGGGCCTCGACCACCGCCTGCTGGATCACGTCGCCGAGCTGCTTGAGCTTGCCCTCACGCTCGCTGCGCATGGCGATAAGGCGCGCCGGATCGACGTGGTCGGCCTCGAACAGGCGCAGCACCTCATCCATCTCGCCGCGGTGCTCTTGGCGGTTGCGCTCGACGGCGGCGAAGACCCGGTCGCGGGCGGCGTTTATGCGCGTGCGCTGGTCCGGGGTGACCTTGGCCTCATCGAGCACCTCATCGATGGCGGAGCTGACGAAGCGCTTCATGATCGCCGGCCGGCCACCGTGCCCCCAGCCGGCATGGGCGCCGCGCAGAAGACCGAACGAAAACAGACCGGCGAGCGCGGCGGCGGCGATACCCACTTTGATTCCAAGACGACGGTTCAGCATGACGGACTCCTTGTGCCTTATAACCCCGGCGGGGCGAGCTTGCGAAGCGACCGGCGCTCACCGCCGATCTCCTGCAATAGAGTCTGGGCTGCCGTCGTAAACCTCCGTTTGGCCGGCGGTAAAGTTTTGTAAATAGCGATGCCCTCGGCTGCTTTACAAAACTTTACCCAGCCTGCGCATGGGCTTTACGCCCGCGGGCGAGCCTTACGGCAAGCGGCGCCCGAGAAGACCCGGAGAAGGACAAAAAAGAAGTGGCAGCGATACACGGCAAGCGGAAGCGATATGATCGGAAAAGCGCGCCCGCCGGCCGTCCCGCCGCCGCGGTGCCGCGCTCCGGCCGACGCGACGAGGAGCTTTTATGAAGAGGCTGTACACCCGCATCTACATGCACTTTCTGCTGCTCCTGCTCGTGGTCGGCCTCTCGACGAGCGCGGTGTTTTCACTGGGGCAGCGCGGGGCGTTCTGGCGCGAGTTCAGCGAGCGCATGTCGCGCCACCTCTCGGCGGCGCTGGCCGAGCGTTTTAATGATGATGACGCGCGCCGCGCCGCGGTCACCCGGCTGCACGAGGACTTCGAGATCGAGCTGACCGTCCGCGATCTCGACGGCCGGGTGATGGCCGCGGGCGGACCGCCGCTGCCGCCGCTTGGGCGCGACGAACTTTTGACGCTGAAGGCAGGACAGGATCTGGTGCGACAGCACCCGTACTCGGTGGCGGCGCCGATCCGCGATGTGCGCACCGGCACCATGGTGGGGTTCATCGATGTTGCACCGCCGCGGCGGCTGCGCGCCCTGCGCGGCGCGGGGCTTGTGCGGCCGCTCGGGGCGGTGGCGCTGGTGCTGCTGCTGGTGGGCGTTTTGACCGCGCCGCTGGCCCGCCGGATCTCGCACCCGGTGGAGCGCCTGACCGAGGCGACGCGGCGCTTCGGCGCCGGCGATCTGACCTACCGCATCCCGGTGCCGAGCCGCTGCGAGCCGCCCGCGCCGGGCCGGCACCCCGGTCGGCGGATGGGCCGGCATCCGGGCCGCCCCCACGGCTGGCGCCATGGCTGGCACCATAGCTGGCACCCCGGCCATCATCACGGCTTTCATCCGCACCCGCAGTTTGATCAGATGCAGGAGCTCGTGCAGGCGTGGAACGACATGGCGGAGCGCATCGAGCGCCTGGTGCGCGGCCAGAAGGAGCTTCTGGCCAACATCTCGCATGAGCTGCGCTCCCCGCTGGCGCGTGTGCGGCTGGCCCTGGAGCTGCTGCCGCGCGATCCCGCCAGCGAAGGACGGCTGCGCGAGGTCGAGGCGGATCTGGGCGAGCTGGAGCGGCTCATCTCCGACGTGCTCATGACTTCGCGCCTGAGCGCCACGGGGCTGCCGACGCAGCCGCAGCCGGTGGAGCTCGGGCCGCTGCTGGAGCAGGTGGCGGAGCGCGCCGACCACGATCCGCTGACCGCTGGCAAGGACGTGCGCATCGACGCGGCGCCGGAGCTTGTCATCGAAGCGGACGCCGGGCTTTTGCGGCGGGCGATCTTCAACCTGGTCGAAAACGCGGCCAAGTATGGTGCGGCGCCGATCGTGGTCAGCGCCCAGCGCGGCGAAGGCGATACCGTGGAGATCGCCGTCACCGACGAAGGCGAAGGCATCGCTGCCGGCGATCGCGAGCGGGTGTTCGAGCCGTTCTTCCGCGTCGATAAGGCGCGCACCCCCAGCGCCAACGCGCCGCAGGGCTTCGGGCTCGGCCTGACCCTGGCGCGGCGCGTGGCGGAGGCCCACGGCGGCACGATCGCCGTCGCCGCGGCCCGTACCCTAGGCGGGCGCGAGCTCGGCTGCCGTGTCACCCTGCGCCTGCCGCTGTCCGCCCCCGGTTAGTAAAGCGACTCGACGGCGACGTGCACCGTGAACTTGGCGTCCGCGGTGGTGACGTTGTAGTCGCCGCTCACGAGCGGCACTTCCTGATTCAGCTCGCCGAGCGCGGCACTGGGCGAGAAGAGGTTTTCGTTGACGCCCGCCGCCGGGTAGTAGTCGGTCTCAAGGAGCTTTATCGACAGCGCCACCGAGGTCTGGGCGTCAAACACCGGCCCGTCGAAAAGCAGCAGGTTCGGGGTCGCGCTCGCCCCTTTGGCCAGGCGGAACATCGGCGCGTTGCGGCGCTCCATCGACACCTCATCGAGCAGCGGGTCCGACGGGTCGATGGCCTTGACGTAGGGGTAGCGGATGCGGCTCTCGACCACGACCTCGGCGGGGGCGGCATCGAAGATCCCCGACTCATGGTCTTTGATCAGGGTGACGTTGCTGAGGGTCACCCGCGCCCGCCGGGAGCCGGTCAGCGCCGCCGCGGCGATCGCCTGCGCCCCGGGCTGCTCGGTGATGGTGAAGTGGTTGGCGAGGTGGTGGCTCTGCCCCACCGGCAACAGCGTCCCCGAAGGCGTCGTCCACTTGGCCGCGTCGGCCTGGCTGTGCAGGTACATCTCCTCATCGAGGACGATGCCGTCGTTTGGCACCTTGCCGTAGCCGAACACGTCCATGAGCGGGATGCCCAGCGCCGAGTCGATGTGCGGGTCGGTGGCCTCGATGTGATGCACGAGCAGGTTGCCCCACAGCGGGTTATTGCCCTCGACGCGCAGGTGATCGTAGCTGGCCACGTACTGCGTCACCCACTTGCGGTTCATGTGCTCAACATCGACGAGATCGAGCCCGATGAGCTTGGCGATCTTGTCGAGCTGCTTGCCGCCGTCGATATCGGCGAGGGTGGCGCCGTTGACCACCCCGGCGAACGACACCCAGCGCCGGAGCTTGCCGCTGCTCGCCAGGTGCTCCACGTCGTTTTCGATGAGATAGCGCGAGATCTCGCAGCCCATCGAGTGGCAGGTCAGGTTCACCGCCTCCGCGCCAGAGCGCGCGATCACCTGGCGCGCGTACTTGGCGACGATGAGGGCGTAGCGCGGGATGCCCTTTTGCGCCGCCACCTCGGCCTGATCGGCGGCGGAGTAGTAGGACGGGAACGCGGCGCCGTAGTACTCGGTGGCGACGACTTGGTTCGGCGCGGTCGGCGAGGCGGTGCCGGCCGGCAGGGACGAGAAGCGGCGGATGCCGTCCACGGTGGAGCCGCCGCCGCGGTCGTCGCCGACATCGCCGGTCTTGGTCGCGCCGGGCAGATTCCAGCCGTGGACATGGATGGTCGCGGTCTTGTCGGGGTTGGGGGTGAGCGCGCCGCGTGCCTGGCCAATCGGCGCCTCGGCCGGCCCGCCGCACGCCGCCAGCAGCAAGGCCGCCGCCGGTCCCGCCGCCCGCTGGCACCACCTTCGCTTGGCCGCGCCGGCCGGGCGGTTCCCGGACGCATCCCCGGACGAGTTGGCGAGCGTGATCCGTAGGTTCTTCTTCATGACGTGGCCTCCTGCTGACGAGGGTTTTACGGCGCGATGAGACACAAACTTCCCAATATCACCGTGAACAGTACACAGGCCATAGGACGAGACCGTCCGCGCGCCTGTCAAGAGCGGTGCCGCGGGCCGGCATGGGCCGACACCCACCTGCGCCCGCCCCCGCATATCGCCACCCGCCGGCATCGACCCAGAGCCTGCGTGCAGCGGCGACCTCGGACGCGGCCGCCGTTTCGTCGCGATTTGAGCAGTCGGAACGCTGAGATGAATACTTGAGTCTGCTTGTTGTCGGCGAGCCGAATAAAATATCGCCCATGACGACCCGCCACGCCTGGCTCCCGCCGCGGGGCACCCTGCTTATCAGCACCGACCTGCACGGCAACGGCGATGACTTCCGCGCCCTGCGCG
>CALFML010000721.1 GCA_937879845.1 uncultured Myxococcales bacterium | reverse complement strand
GCTAAGGGGGGACCCCGGATAGGCTTGCGCCGTTCCAGCCGGGGCTCTCCGGTTGAGGACAAGCCCTCCGACGTGGTGAAGCACGTCGGAGGGCGCTCAAAGACTATGTATCGACTCAGTAACGAGGGCGATGAGTAGCCCGTAGTCTTTTCTGACGATCTCCTGCCGCAACAAATCGGAAGCGGAACCGCGCCGGCTACAGGTTGGGCAGACCACCTCGTACGGCCAGAGCAGCTGTATCCTCATACTCGAATCGGCCAGACGCACCTTGCCCGTTAGCCGGCGCTAGATCTCTGAGCGCAGCCGTGCGATGGTGCAGACGAGTTGTCCAGCGGGTCATGTGGATACCGGGCAACTGATAGAGATTATTCACTACTACATCCAAGGCAAAGTCAACAAGAAATGCAGCTAATCGGTAAGCACGTCGCTGCTGCACGAAAACTTTTGGGCATGACGCAGATCGAGCTGGCCGCTGCGGTGGGGGTCGGTCAAGCAACGATCGCGCGCTTTGAAACGGGCTTTCGCATCCGGCCGGCCAGCCTGGCGGCGATTCGAAAGGGCTTGGAGGACCGCGGCATCGAGTTCACCAACGGAAACAGCCCCGGGGCCAAGCTCCGCCCGGAGAAGGCCGTTGCGGCGACCCGGACGGATGCCCCGCGACCTCGATAGGCGATGCGAAAGCGAAAGCGCTCATCGCGAACGACGCCTGATACGCTGTCGGCGCTTATTCGCCTCGCGCTGGCTCTGCGCTGCCCGAGGTGCATACGCCGCTGAGACCGATGTGAGCGTACGCCGCAGGTACTGCCCACAGACCCTGCACATGCGCCACTCACACAGAACCCCATCTAGCCGGGTGATGGCGGTGAACGGCAGCTGCTGCCAGGCCGCGTCCGTGGCCTCCTGCTCCATGAAGGTGTGCCAGGCGACCGAGTGTTCCGCAATCTTGTGGCCCTGGCGAACAACGCTCTGCGATGCTGACATGGACGACTCCAGCTGATCCTGATGGTCGGAACTTGACTTGCCGTCGCGAAAAACGGTCGCGCCGGGTCCTCAACTCGTCGCCAGGTAAAGTAGAGCACGCCACTAGCGCATGCAGGTCCAAAACCAAGGCCAAAGGGAAATACTTACTTTGGCTATCGCACCCAGCCACCCGTCACAGGGGCTCGCCGACGTTGCGGAACAGCATCAGCGTGTCGAAAGGATCCGAGGCCTCGGCGCCGAACGCGGCCTCCGTAACGAGCTCCCACCCCAGCGGTCGCAGGAACTCGGCGAAGAGATCGGAATTATAGCGCTTGAAGCGAAACACAGAGAAGCGCTTCTCCCGGTTCTTGTGCGTCTTCACCGTCGCCACTGCATCTATCGAGTAGCTGCCGGGAACCGGACAGCGGGTGTCCAGGGTGAGATTGAACTGCACGTCGGAAACATCGGTGCAGTAGCGCCATAGCGGGCCGCTGAGCCACTCGGTGTGAGCCTCGGGCAGTCCGCCGCTTAGCGATGGCTCGTGGCGCTTGACTTCGTCGGGGCGATCCGCCGGTGCGTGGACGAGCTGGATGTGGATGAGAAGCAGGTCGCCCGGCGCGAAGCCGAGCAGGCTGTGGGTAAAAAACCGATGCTCGTTGTCCAGGTTTCCGATCGTATTGCCGAGCATGCAGATGATGCGGCGACGGTGGGCGCGCTCCGGCGTGTAATGCAGCTGCGTGTACTGCGGCAGGTGATGGAAGTTACCCTGGACCGCGCAGACGAACGCACCGGGACGGTGCCCGATGGTGTCAGCCGCGTACTTGTAGGCGACGCTGAGCAACGGCTGGCTGACATCCAGCAGATAGAGCCGCACATCCGGCTTTCGCATCCGCTTGGCCTGCTCGATGCGATCGAGCAGGTGCTGGGTCAGCCGGACCTCCTGCTTCCCGTCGCCGGCCCCGAGCGCAACGACATCAAGCCCGGCGGTCCCCGTAGATTCTAGGATGCGCTTGGCCATGGCGTCGAGCGGCATATTCGCCCGGAAGACCGCCGCGTACCGCGACTGATTCGAGAGCCCATACCAGTTGAGGGCGCTCTTGTGGTCCAGGTAGGAATATGTCTGCTCCAGCGACCCGCCGCGACCGCTCAGCAGCTCCAGCATATCGGTGAACATCCCGATCGGGTCATAGCCCGGAGCGATCCAGCAGTTCGGCGCCGTGCCGAAATCCGTCTGCGCCGAGTAGCGCCAGGGAAGCATGCTCGTCTCCAGACCGAGCTCTTTGACCGCCATCAGCTGGAGCAGCGTCGTCTGCGTCGGCGTATGTGCAGCGGCCTCGAGATGCTTAATGGTGTTGATGGACAGACCCGACACTTCGGCAAGCTGGGCCTGCGTCCAGCCCGCCGCATTGCGGCACCGCCGGACGGTGGCGGCGAAGTCCTGGGCCTTCTCTGCATCGACAGTGCCGCTGTCGGGAAACAGCTCGCTCTGATGCTGCTGACGAACAAAGCGCAGGGCCGCTTGCACCGCCGCTTGGTGCTTGGCCAGGGTCTTGTTCTCCACCGCCTCGGATCGAGAGGCCAAGGCCTGAAGTCCCTGCAGCGATGCCAGCAGGTGCGACTGCACGAAATCCGCCAGCGCGTGCGTCGGCATGTCGTCGGGCAAGGTGAGCTCTGACGGGATAAGCGAGTCAGTTGATGCCGGGGCACCCTTGGCAACCATGCCGCAGACTTTAGCGCAGGCCGCGGCCAGCCCAAAGTGCGTGGGCGTTGGCTATGCTTTGGCTATTGAGCGCGGACCCGGGCGCTGAGGTTGCGCCCGTAGCGCCGTCAGCAGCGACGTTTTTCGACGAGCTGCGGTCTGGATGCGCCAGGACCAAAGCGAGATGAGGCGTTGGCTACGCTGAGTTCGTTAGCTGCCTCAAATTTGTTCGAAAGTTCAGCCGGCGCCGCTTGAACCCGCATCGCACCATGAGGTGCGCGAGCTGACGACTCACGCGACAAAGCAGCCACTAACGGCCCCGAGCGAGACAGTCCGCTCCCCCGAGCATTTTCCCGGCCTCTGCGCCGAGGTTGAGATAAGTCTCAGAAACGGAGGTTGCATGCCTACAGATGCCGCATCCGATCGAAAGTCTGAGCCTGTCGGAGCGCCTGCGTTTCTGACGCAGCCATTTACCGTCTTCGATGCGCAGTGCAGCCCCCCGGCGAGCTCTTCGCGCCTGACTAGCCGGGCCGTGGCGATCGGCGTCCGCGCGATCCGACGCTCATCTACTTGTTCCCGAGCTCAATGAGCAAGCGGGAAACGGTCGTCAGCGGCTCCCCCGCCTCTGAGAAAAAATGCACTTCGACCAGGCCGGCTGATTTGAGCCTGGGCGCGACAAACGGCTGGATCTGGTAGCGGTCTCCGGGCAGTGGTGCACACGGCTCGCCGGGAAACGGGGCTAGCGTAAATAGCGCGGCCCGCGGCGGCGCGGAGGTGCGCAGCAGCAGCTCCAGCCAGAGCCAAGGCTCGGCCTCCAAGAACGACGGTGGCAGCAGGCGTACCTGCTGCGGCACCGGTCTGGCACTCGGATCGCCTCCGGCGGCTGTCTTGGCTGGCTGGGCGCCCGCTTTTCCCGCTCTCGCGGGCGGCTTTCGTGACCCTGCGCGGCGGCGCTTCTGGCTGGCCATGGCCCGGTGGCTCGGGCTGCAGTAGCGAGCATCAGCTCGCACGCTGCTCGGGATGATCTTCCCGCAGTAAGCGCAAGCTCGATTCGGCATCATTGCTGATGTTACATGGCAAGCGCGGTTTCCCCTACCGTCGTCTTGCGGTTTCGTTGGAAGCGGCGGGAATCTTTGCCAGATCACAGCGTCTCGCTTCACGGGCTGACCCAGCCGTCCTTCATCTGGATGTGCCGGGATGGTTCCGTGGTCACGATCCCCCCTGCATGGCGATCGGCATCTCCATCACGCCGCCGTCCGCACCGCATTACGACAACGTAGGACCCAGCGATCGGGACCATCGGCCCCTCAACGGGCAGGAAGCGAAAGTAGGGCCGACTTGCGCATCGAGTCGTCGCGGCGCACGTCCGGCGGCTCAGGTTTGTAAACACGCGCAGGGGCTCCTCACTCGCCGGTATGACCGCCAGGACGTATCCGATCGGCTCCGGCCGATCGGGCGGCAGCCACGCCTTCAGTCAGTCATGAAGCGCCTTGAATTCAACCGAAATTCTCTCCCCAGCCTAAACGTTATCCCTGGACTGAGCGGATCGGCTGTTGATGCTCCGGCGCGCGCTCGCTTCGTGAAGCAATCTGCCCTCCGACCCCAGTTTTCCCCGTCGAGGAATGCGATCAGATCGGCGGCTGGAATCAAGCGCAAGCCAAACGCTTGATGCGTAATCAGAATTCTGATTTCGCTTGCGCGAGGGGCGCTGATTCGCATTCCTTATTGCATGGCGACCTATGTTGAGGGGAGTCAGAATGCGGCGCTGCTCGGATCGGCCAGGTATCCGATCGAGGTGCAGCTCCCTGGCCAGCTCCCCGTTCTTCTTCCCCGGCAGGCGTATTTTTCTCTACAGCCATTCCAGAACCCCGAGGGCGTGCCCCATGGGAGGCACCGTGTCTTATTCTGTCAGACGAGCGGGGAGCGAGCGAATCTCGATCCTGGCACGGACGTCTACGTGGACCTCGACTTTGGTCTGAAGGACGCGCAGAGAAGTCAGCAGCAAGCGGAAGCCGAGCCCGAGGCCGAGCCCGAGGAGTCCGACTCGGAAGTCAGCGAGCGAGATCCCCTCCCCGCGCATCTC
>CALFML010000720.1 GCA_937879845.1 uncultured Myxococcales bacterium | reverse complement strand
GATCTTGTCATCGGCCTCCTGGCCGTCGAACATGCGGAAGCCGCCGATCGGCCGCGCGGTCACGAGGATCCCGCCTTGGTTGATCGTGCGCTCGGTGAGCACGCAGATGTCCAAGGGATCGCCGTCTCCGCGCACGTCCCGGCGGCCGGAGCGGGCGGCGGCGAAGTTGGCGACCTGCGTTCCGCAGTAGGTCTGGGGAATGAAGCCGTACGGGGCCGGGCACTGCGAAGAATATTTTTGCGGCCGGTCGAGCATGAGGTGCCCCGAGTGCTTGTCCACCTCGTACTTGACGGTGTCGCCGGGCACCATCTCGATGTACACGGTGAGCAGGCTCGGGGCGTGCTCTCCGGGGGAGACGCCGTGCCAGGGGTGAAGTCGATAGGGGATGACGGGGGTCGGGGTGCGCTGCTGCATGCTGGGCCCTCTACCCCTTTATAGCCGAAGTAGGAGGGCGGCGGGACAGGGCGATGCGAACCGAGCGGCCGGCCGCTGTGGGCCGGTCGCTCGGGCTAGAACATCATGCGCAGGGCCCACTCGACCGGGGTTGCGTCACGGCGAGTCTCGCTCGCCGCGCTGCCGGCGGTTCCGCTCTTTTCGGCGCTGGTCGCGCGGTGCACAAGCAGAATGCGGCTGATCGCTGCGGCAATGCGCGAGCTCTCGGCGCCGGTCGCCGGCCCCGTCGGGGGCTGGGGCTGTATGGAGAGGCGGGTTTCTTGATTCTGAAGTTGCGATTTCATTGCAGTTCTCCGAGCAAAGCGAGCTGTCTTACTTTTCGACTGGCGGCGGCTGCTTGGTTTTGCAAGACCGCTCGGCGGTTTCCTCGGCCGCTCTTGTGCCGCCAGGTTGGCTCTCTATCTAACGTCGTTCATAGCTCTTGGGTCTGACAGTTCGCTCGGTGCTCTTTTTCTTGGCTTCTTCGGCTCGGCCAATAGCGCGAGCTTTTCGACGCGGCTGCGTCGTTGATTCCAGTCTCAGGGAGGCCGCCTAGAGATCTTTGTGACATCTAGGCGACGCCTGGGTCTGAAATGATTTCAGGGAGGGATCCGATTCAAGGAGCTGATCTCTATAGATCCCTACGAACGACTTGGCAAATTAAGTTCAGCAGTACACCCTAGCCGCCAATTCAAGCTGCGGCCAGGAAAATTTCTTGTTTGGTCAAATTTTTTTACCAGCAATTGACCGCGCTTAGGCGGGTTTATGCGGGCGGGGCTTAGTTTGAGGAGCTTAACCGCTTGGCTGCTTTACCACGCCGACTAGAGGCGGAGGCGCCGGAGAGGGCATTTACGATGCGCGCCACCGGATCGTCGGAGACGGTCGTGCGTCCGCGCTTTGACGGCGGTTTGGCCGCAGGCTTTGCGGACGCGCCGGCGGCGATTCTGCGCGGCCGCTCGGCGGTTTTGCCGCCGTCCTTCGGGGCGACCTCCGGCGCTGCATTTGCCGCGGGGAGGGCGTCGCCGGCAGCGATTGGATTGCTCGCGGCGCGGGCGCTTCCTGCGGCAGGCGGGCTGCCGGCGGGCGGGCTTTTGGCCGGGCGCCTGGGCTTGGCGGCCTGGGGGCGCGCGGCTCCGGCGCTCAGGCGCGCGGCTTCATTTACCTCCGGCGGAACGAAGAGCCGCTCATGCGGCTGCAGACCGCCGGTCAGGAACGAATCGAGGTCTTCGCGGGCGAAGACATAGGTCCCGGTGCCGCCGCGGCGACCGGCCGGCTTGAGCTTGCCGCGGCGCACGGCCTGCTGGATGCCGCCGATGGTCTTGAAGCCGCAGTAGGTGGCGGCCTCGGCGCTTGTGAGGTAAGGACGGTCCGACATGTTAAAACAATAATTTGATTGGGGAAATGATGGCAATCGGAATTGCCGCCGCAGCGCGGATAGGCGGCGCAAGTCTGCTATCTTGCCGCTGCAGTCACTGCCTAAAACGGCCAGCCCAGAACAGCCAGCCCAGAACAGCCAGCCCAGAACAGCCAGCCCAGAACGACAGAACGAGCGAGCCATGCCGACCCCGGAGCCGACAGCGCCAGCCAAAGCCGCAGCACTAGAATCGCTTCCCGCCGAGCCGGCCGCCGCCAGCGCCGCGTCCGGTCCTGCGCCGTCGAGCCGGAGCCCAAGCCCCGGAGCCCGCGGCGCCGCCGCCAAAGGCGAGCGCATCAACGTGCTGCTGCTAGAAAACATCCACCCGAGCGCCACCGAAGCCTTCACCCGCGAGGGCTTCCATGTCGAGCAGCTGCCCAAGGCGCTCCCGGCGCCGCAGCTGCGTGAGCGGCTCGCTCAGGTGCATCTCCTCGGCATCCGCAGCAAGACCCGCCTCACCGCCGAGATTCTCCAAGCCGCCCCGCATCTTTTGAGCGTCGGCTGCTTCTGCATCGGCACAAACCAAGTGGAGCTCGCGGCCGCCGGGCGGCAAGGGGTGCCGGTCTTCAACGCCCCGTTTTCCAACACCCGCAGCGTCGCTGAAATGATCATCGCCGAGATCATCGCGCTGTCCCGCCAGCTCGGCGATCGCAGCCGCGAGCTGCATGCCGGCTCATTCCGCAAAGTCGCCGCCGGCTGCAACGAGGTGCGCGGCAAGACCCTGGGGATCGTCGGTTACGGGCACATCGGCTCGCAGGTCGGCGTGCTGGCGGAGGCGCTGGGGATGCGGGTGCTTTTTTACGACATCGCGTCCAAGCTGGCGCTCGGCAACTGCCGGTCGTGCGACTCGCTCGCGGAGCTCCTGGGCGCTTCGGACTACGTCACGCTGCATGTGCCGGCGACGCCGCAGACCCACCTCATGATCAAAGAGGCGGAGCTTGCCGCTATGCGTCCCGGCAGCTACCTGCTAAACGCCAGCCGCGGCACGGTGGTTGATATCACCGCCCTCGCCGCGGCGCTCAAGCGCCAGCACTTGAGCGGCGCCGCGATCGATGTCTACCCCGAAGAGCCGGAGGAAAACAGCGACGGCTTTGTCACCCCGCTTCAGGGTTTGCCCAACGTCATCCTCACCCCGCACATCGGCGGCTCGACGCAAGAGGCGCAGGCCAACATCGGCCGCGAGGTCGCCACGAGCCTCATCAAGTTCATGAACCAGGGCGCCACCACCGGCGCCGTCAACTTCCCCCAGGTCGAGCTCGCGGCCTGCCCCGGCACCCACCGCCTGCTCAACGTCCACCGCAACGTGCCCGGCGTGCTGCGCGACATAAACCGCGTGGTCTCCGAGCTCAACGCCAACATCCACAGCCAGCTCCTGTCCACCGACTCCGATATCGGCTACCTGATCATGGATCTCGATCAAGATGTCTCCGAGCAGGTCGGCGCTCGCCTGCGCGAGCTCGCCACCGGGATTCGGACGCGCGTGGTGTCGTGAGGTCCTAGGCCGGATGGGGGTCATGCGCGGGCGGAAAATTTTTTGCGTCCGCGACGATGGCAATCGTTATGGTAATCGTTCTGGGTGCCTCCGGCTGCGGCGCAGCAGGGGCTCCGGCGATGTGCAATAATGGGCGCAGATTCAGTGACCTTCGAGCTTCGTTCGCGCCTACAAGCCCTGGCGCAAGAGTCGGTGACCGCGATTGCTCGGCGGCTGGGATCGGAGCCGGAAGTCGCGGTTCCCAGCAGCGGCGAGCGGAAAATGGCGGCGCTGCGCCAGTCGCTGGAGCATGCCGCGCACTACCTGCCGGCCCAGGCCCCGCTGGAGGTGTTCGTCCACCACAACACCTTGCACGCCTTCCAACATCTGCCGTTTCACGACGCGGTGGCCGCGGCGGCGGGCAAGCTGGGGGCGCGCGGCTACCTCAGCGAAGAGCGCTACCGCGCGGCGCTGCGGTCCGGGCGCATCCGCATCGACGACATCCGCAGCGTGCTCGGGGCGCTGCCACTGCCGGTGAAAGAAGCGCTGTGGCCCGCCGCCCTGCCGCCCCAGGCCGAGCTGCGTGAGGCAGTGATCGTTCACGGTCTGCGCGCCACCACCGCGGCGGGTCTGGCCTGGCAGCTCAGCGAGCACTCCGCCGACCAGCGCTTCCGTCCCGACCTGCCCGAGGCGGTGCGCCGCGCCATTTTGCACAAAGCCGCCGCCCTCGGGGCCAAAAAGCAGCCTGAGCCGCAGCTGGCCGCTCAGGCCGTCGCCGAGCTCTGGGCGGCCAGCCGCGAGCTCACCCGGGACGCCGTGCCGCCGCCGCGGCCGGCGCCGCCGCGGCCGCGCTTCCCGCGCGATCAGCTGGTCGCGGTCGCCAACGAGGACCCAAGCGATCTTGTGCACGCGGAGCTCATCCCGCTGTGCGCAGCGTTTCTCGATCGCGGCCAGACGCAGTGGTCGATGCCCGACCGGGCCGAGGGCTTCCTGGTCGCCTGGCGGCGCGTCCTGGGGGCCGGCCACGCGATCCGTCCGGCGTGGGAGCGCGGCTTGGCGCGGCGCATCCGCAAGAGCGAGCTCTTACACATCGACGCCGAGCACGTGGTGCTCGGGCTCCTCGACGAGCTCGGGATCGCCGATGACGAGCTCATGGACTTCATCGAGCACGTGCTCCTGCAGCTGCCGGGCTGGGCGGGCATGTTCCGCCGCCTCCAGGGGGCGCCGGAGTCGCCGGCGGGCGAACAGCCGAAGGTGGCGCTGGTCGATTTTCTCGCCGTGCGGCTGTCTCTTGATGTCTTTGCCTACCGCGATGTGGCGTCGCGGCTCGGCTTTCGCGGACCGCTGCACGAGCTGCGCGCGTTCCTGGCCCGCTTGCCGCCGATCGCCACGGTGCCGCCTCCGGGTGAGCACGAGACCGCCTGGCCGGTGTTTCAGCTCGCCCAGCTCGCGGGGTTGACCGCGGCGGAGCTGCGGCGCGTAGGCCCCGCCGGAGCGCAGGCCATGGTGGCGCTGTGCGCCGCCCTGGACGAGCCAAGCCGCCTGCTGGTCTGGCACGAGGCCTTCGAGCGCCACTACCGCGACGAGGTCCTGACCGCCCTGCAAGCCAACACGCCGCACCGCCAGACGCTCTGCGCGCCGCGCCTGCAGCTCGTGTGCTGCATCGATGAGCGCCTGGAGTCGTTTCGCCGCCACATCGAAGAGACCACACCGGAGGCCGAGACCTTCGGCGTCGCCGGCTTTTTCAACCTCGCCATCGCCTTTCAGGGCCTGGACGACCCCTCGACTTTTCCCCTGTGTCCGGTGGTCATAAAGCCGCAGCACCAGATCCGCGAACAGCCGGCCGAGCGCGACGCCCACCTGCTCCTGCGGCGGCGGCAGCGGCAGAAGAACTGGGGCGCGCTGGATGCGGCCTTCGAGCGGGCCTCGCGCTCGCTTTTGTGGGGGCCGCTTTTGACTTCGATCTCCGGACTCTTGGCGGCAATCCCGCTTTTGGCCAACGTGTTTGCCCCGCGGCTAGCGGCGCGCTTCCGCAGCCGGCTTGTGCGCCGCCTGCTGCCCGAGGTAAAGACGCAGCTGTCGCCGCCCGCGGAGCCGGCGCCCGTCGATCCCAAGGGGGCGCTGCTCCTGCAGAGCGGCTTTACCGTGGAAGAGAAGGCCAACCGGGTCCAGACCCTGCTTGAAAACATCGGGCTCACGCGCAACTTTGCGCCGCTTGTCGTGCTGCTCGGTCATGACTCGCGCAGCGTCAACAATCCGCACTTTGCCGCCTACTCCTGCGGCGCCTGCGGCGGACGCAGCGGCGGTCCCAACGCCCGCTTGTTCGCCCGCATGGCCAACCGGCCGCCGGTGCGGGAGATCTTGCGGGCGCGCGGCATCGACATCCCGGCCGGCACCTTGTTCGTCGGCGGGGTGCATGACACCTGCGCCGACTCGATCACCCTGTATGAGCAGGATCTGCCCGCCGCCGGCGCCGCCGACCTGGAGGCGCTGCGCCGCATCCTCGATCTGGCCCGGCGGCGCAACGCGCACGAGCGCACCCGCCGCTTCGCTTCCGCCCGTCCCGGTCTCTCCGCGGGCCGCGGCCAAGGTCTGTCCATCGACGAAGCGCTCACCCATGTCGAAGAGCGCGCCACCGACTTGAGCCAGCCGCGGCCCGAGCTCGGCCACGCCACCAACGCCGCGTGCATCGTCGGCCGGCGGGCGGTCTCGCGCGGGTTGTTTCTCGACCGGCGGGCGTTTCTGGTCTCCTACGATCCGGCGATCGATCCGGCGGGGGAGATCCTGACCCGCATCCTGCTTGCCGTCGGGCCGGTCGGTGCCGGCATCAACCTGGAGTATTTCTTTTCGTCCGTCGACAACGAGCGCTTCGGCGCCGGCACCAAGCTGCCGCACAACGTCACGGGCCTCATCGGCGTGATGAACGGCGCCGCCAGCGACCTGCGCACCGGCCTGCCGCGGCAGATGATCGAGATCCACGAACCGGTCCGCCTACAGCTGTTCATCGAGACCACCCCGGCGCTCCTCTCCGCCATCACCAAGCGCCAGCCCGCCATCGCCGAGCTGGTCGAGAATCAGTGGGTTCGCGTCGCGACCATCGATCCCGAAAGCGGAGCGCTGACCACGCTGGAAGCCGACGGCCGCTTCGTGCCCTTTACCGCCCCGGCGGGGGTCGCGCTTCCGGTCGTTGCGGAATCGCGCGCATGGTATGCGGGGAAAGAGGACTTTGTGCCGCCGGCACGCCTCTTTGCCGCGGCCGGCGCCGGCGCCGCGGCGGCACCGCAGCGCGGAGAGGACCGATGAGCGCCTTATCCCCGGACACCGCCCGGCTGCTCTCCTACATCGCGGCGGCCGCTCCGGTGTGGCCGGCGGTGGGGGCGCTATTCATCGGCATCCTGGCGCTGCCCGGCCGCCGCCCGAGCGAGCGGACCATCGTCGCGGTCTCGCAGGCGGTGCTGTGGCTGGCGTTTTTTTGCGTGCTGACCGGGGCCGGCGTCTTTTTGCTCGGCGGCGAGCCGCTGGACATCCGGCTGGGCCACTTCTACCGGGCCGGCGACTACGGCTTCGAGCTCTTGTTCTTATACGACGGCTCCTCGGTGCCGGTGGCGCTGCTGGCGGCGGTTTTGCTCCTTGCGACGAGCCGCTTCTCCGTAAACTACCTGCACCGCGAGCCCGGCTTTCTTCGCTTTTTCGCCCTGATGCTGACCTTTGGCGCCGGCATGCTGCTCCTGGTTCTGAGCGGCGGCTACGATCTGCTGCTGGCGGGCTGGGAGGTGGTCGGGCTGACCTCGGTGCTGCTGGTGGGCTTTTTTCATGAGCGCCCGGGGCCGATTCGCGCTTCGCTGCGGGTGCTTGTGACCTACCGCATCTGCGACATCGGGCTCCTTCTGGCCGCGGTATGGCTGCACCTTAGCCTGCACACCACCGGCTTTGTCGAGATCGCCCGGCGCCTGCCCGAACATCGGCAAGACTTTCCCGCCCTGGTGGTCGGCCTCTTGCTGCTGCTGGCGGCGATGGGCAAGTCGGCGCAGTTTCCGGTCGGCGGCTGGCTGCCGCGCGCCATGGAGGGGCCGACGGCCTCCAGCGCCGTTTTTTACGGCGGGCTGTCGGTGCACGCGGGGGTGTATCTGCTGATCCGCTCGGCGCCGATCTGGTCGCAGGCGCCGCTGTGCGCCGCGGCGCTAGTCGCGGTGGGGATCGTGACAGCGGTGATGGCGACGCTCAGCGGGCAGGTGAGCGCCGACGCCAAGACCAGCATCGCCTACGCCACGATCAGCCAGGTGGCGCTGATGCTGGTCGAGTGCGGGCTCGGCTTTCCCCGCCTGGCGACGCTGCACCTGTGTGCGCACGCGCTCCTGCGCTACTACCAGTTTCTGCGCACCCCGTCGGCGCTGCAGGACGCGCTGGCCCGCCGG
Source organism: uncultured Myxococcales bacterium (assembly GCA_937879845.1). Classification (GTDB taxonomy): domain Bacteria; phylum Myxococcota_A; class Polyangia; order Palsa-1104; family JAEUJZ01; genus CALFML01. The sequence goes on along the minus strand of CALFML010000720.1, from coordinate 9,751 downwards.
GCGGCGCTGGGCCTCCTGTCCGGGGCGGCGAGCACCAAGCGCTGGGGACAGCTGCCCTTGGACCTGCGCCGCTTCCTCTACCGTCTGGCGGCGGAGCGCTTCGAGGTCGAAGCGGCGCTCGACGGCTGGGTGACGCGCCCGGTGATGAAGCTGTCACGGTTTCTTAGCGCCGTCGAAAGCCGCTGGGCGGCGATCCTAATAGGCGAGACCACGGGCAGCGCCGGCGTGGAGCGGCCGGGCGGCGGCGGCCCAAGCCGCAACAGCGAGCCGCCCGCGGCCGCCGCATCGGCTCCGCTTCCCAGCGCCACGCGGGGCCCATCGCCGTGAGGACGGTCGTGCTCATCTCCGCGGTGTGGGCGGTGCCGATGTTCGGGGCGCTGGTCGTCCGCTTTTTTTCTTCGCCGCACCGGGCGCGGACGTTTTCGCTCCTGCTTAGCGCTGTGACCCTGGCGATGGCGGCGGTGGTGTTCTTGCTGGACGGCGCGCAGCAGGCCTTTGGCCGCAGCGATGCCGATGTCGCGCCGATCCTGCTCGGGGTGCGCTACCACGTCGGGGTGGACGGCCTGTCCGTGGTGCTCTTGCCGCTGTCGGCGCTCATCGGCCTGTCGGCCCTGCTCGCCGCGCCGCGGGCCGAGCTTGGGCCGCGCGCCGCGTCGCAGCTCCTGTTCGCCCAGGGCGCGATCCTGGGGGTGCTGGTGGCGCTGGACGCGCTCGTCCTGACGCTGTTTTGGACCTTGTCGCTGCTGCCGCTGCGCAGCGAGCTGCAGCGGCGCGGCGAGCGGACGGCCAGCGCCGCCTTCAACGTCGTGTTCCTCGGCAGCACCGTGCCGGTGGTGCTGTTCGTCGCCGGGCTGGGCCTCGGCTTCGGCCTGGACGTGCTGACCCATGCCGCCGGCAGCGAGGCGAGCCGCGCGCCGTTCGATCTCATCCAGCTCGGCCGCTCCGGCGCGCTCGGCAGCGGGCCGCGCGCGGCGGTCTTATACAGCCTGCTGCTGCTCGGCGCGCTTTCGCGCATGGGCTGTTTCCCGCTGCACCTGTGGATGCCGCCGCTGTCGGCGCGCGGGCCGGGGCCGCTGATGCTGGTCTCGTTCGCCACGCCGCTCGGGCTGTTCTTGCTGGCGCGGCTTTTGGCGCCGCTGTTTCCCGGCTTGTGCCAGCAGACGATGCCGTGGCTCCTGCCGCTGGCGCTGTTCTCGTCCATCTATGGGGCGGTGCTGGCCTTGTCGCAAAACGATCTGCGGCGGCTGCTCGGCTATTTCTGGATGAGCCAGCAGGGGTTTCTGCTCGTCGGGATGGCGGCGTGGAACGCGACCAGCATCAGCGGCGCGCTGCTACACGCCATAAGCTCGGTGTTCTGCCGCTGCGGGCTGCTGCTCATCGCCGGCGCGATCGCCGCCCGCACCGGGACCACGGATATCCGGCTGCTCGGGGGTCTTATCGGGCGCGCCCCGCGCATGGCCACCGGCTTCCTCCTGTTGTCGGCCGCCGCGGTCGGTTTCCCCGGTACGCTCGGCTTCGTCTCCGAGGACCTGCTGGTCCAGGGCCTGCTGCGCACGCACGGCCTGGCGGCGGCGGGCCTGCTCATCGTCACGGCGCTAAACGGCATCCTTCTCTACCGCGCCTTCAAGCGGATTTTCCTGGGTCCGCCGTCGCCGCACGCGGAGCTGCTGCCGGTCATGGAGGACTTTTTACCGCGCGAGCGCTGGGTCTGGGTGCTGCTTATCGGCACGCTGCTGCTAGGCGGTTTCATCCCCGCTCCGCTGCTTGCGGTGCGGCAGGGCGTGGTGAGCGCGCTACAGCCCGGGGAATCTACAATTCCTGCAGCGCATTAAACCCGCGGGAGCAAAAGACAATCCGGCGTCCGCTGCAGCAAGCCGGCCCGGCGGCGCGAAACCCATAGTTCCGGCGCCGGTGATCTGATACCCAATTAATACATGGTCACCGAGCTGCGCAATGTCGGACTGTTTCACAATCTGGATGCGGTTCAGCTGGCACATGTAGCGTCGCTGTGCGAGGAAGTGCACCTCAAGCGCAACGAGATCCTGTTTCGCGAGGGCGACTCACCTGAATACTTCTACGTGATTACCAAAGGCCGCATCCGCATCTCCAAGATCATTCCCGGAATCGGCGAAGAGGCCTTGGCAGTCCTTCCGCCCGGCGCGTTTTTTGGCGAGATGGAAATCATCGAACCCACCCCGCGCGCCGCGCAGGCCGTCGCCCATGAAGAGTGCGTCCTGCATGCGATCAAGATCTCCGACCTGCACGACGCGCTCAACGCCGACCGCGACCTGGCGCTCGCGCTTTTATGGAACTTTGTCCGGACGCTGTCGGACCGGCTGCGGGCGACCAATGACAAAGTGATGGCGACCTTTGCCATGGCTTCCTTCGGTTAGTCCTCCCGATGCGCGAGCCGGTCGCGGACGGAGAGGACGACTTTCAGTCGGAGCCGCAGCGGAAGATGATGAGTTCTGACACGTGGATATTCGAGCCCGAGCCAGAGTCCGAGTTCGATCACATTCCTAATTCGCCGAGCCAGCGCCAGCTGGAAGCGCAGCGCTACCACTTCCTGAGCCAGGATCCGGCCACCGCGCCGGATCACAGCCTCATCTGGCGCTATACGCCGACGGATGCGCAGCGGCTGTACGCCGATGTGCAGTCGGTCGCCGATCTCAGCACGTTCGTCGGCCGCATCCTGCTTGTGATCACCCGCGGCGGCGACTCCAAGAACTTCGAAGAGCTCACCGGCCAGGACGGACTGACGTTCGGAATCACCGATTTTGCCGGCAACGCCGGCTGCACCGATTTTTTCCGTTCGTTCTATGAGAACTGCCTGAGCTGATCGCGCAGCGACGGAAAATACAGAGCCTTGGGCTCCCGTGCCCCTTTTATGCACCCGCGCTGCGGGTAGGATAGGGCCGCCGTCAGACCGGCCGCCGCCGCGTCGTCCCTCTCGCGGTTTCAGGCGCTCCTCTTGCGGTTTTGCGCGAGCCTCGCGCCAGGGTTGGCGCTTGTTCCTCTGCGCTACGGGGGCAGGCGGGTGCAGCGGAAGCCGCCGCCGGCGAAGCGGTAGTGGGGTTTGAAGCTCGTGCGGGAGTACGTTCGCAGCGCTTGCGCCCCGTACATCCAGGCGCCGCCGCGCATGACGTAGGAAGGACGGTCGCTGCGCCGCGTGTTGTGCGGGTTGTGCGTCGGACCGTTCTCGTAAAAGGACGGATCGTCGGCGTCGTCGCACCACTCCCAGACGTTGCCGGCCAGATCGTGCACGCCGTACGGCGACACGCCTTCGGGGAACGAGCCGACCGAGACCGTGCTGCGGTGCTGCTTGCCGAAGTTGGCGCGCGTCGGCGTCGGCTCGCCGCGGCCCCAGGGGTACTTGCGGCCGTCCGGGCCGCGTGCCGCCTTCTCCCACTGCGCCTCGGTCGGCAGGCGCTTTCCCGCCCACGCGGCATAGGCCTTGGCATCAAACCAGGAGACAAAGACCACCGGATGATCGGCCAGCTCTTTGGGCATCTCGCCGCGCGGCCAGTGGGCGAGGAAGCGGCCGGCGCTGCTGTCTTCGGGCCGGTAGCCGGTGACCTCGAGAAACGTCCGGAACTGGCGGTTGGTGACCGGGGTGCGATCCATGTAGAACGCATCGAGGTGGACCGTGCGGCGGGCCGCTCCCATGGGAAACGGACCGGCCGGGATGAGAACGAGCTCACCGCCGTCGCTCTCCGGAACGATGGCGGGCAGCGATGCGGGGGCCGGCTCGGCGGACGGCTCATCGGCGGGGGCGGACTCGCTGAGCGCGGCGCTGAGCCGCTCCAGAAACTCCTCGCAGGTCTGCGGGCGGGCGGCGGGGTCTTTGGCCAGCGCGTCCAGAATCAGCCGCTCCAGCGCCGGCGGCAGATCCGGGCGGTGCTCGGACGGCGGCGGCGGCTTTTTGGCGACGTGCGCCATCATGAGCGCGAAGTGGTTGCCGTCCTCGAACGGAACGCGCCCGGTCGCCAGCTGATACAGCGTCACACCCAGCGAATAGATATCCGAGCGGTGGTCGGCAAACTGCGGCCGCTGCACCTGCTCCGGCGACATGTAGCGGCAGGTGCCAAGGAACGCGCCGCTGACGGTGAACGTCGTGCCCTCTAGGATCTTGGCGATGCCGAAATCGACGATCTTGGGAACCAGCCGCCCGCCGGCCTGGGCGACGAGGATGTTGTCCGGCTTGAGGTCGCGGTGGACGATCCCGTGGCGGTGCGCCGCGGCCATGGCCAAAAGGGCGCCGGAAAACACCGTGCCGACTTCCTTCATCGGCATCCGGCCGCGCCACTTCTCAAGGTGCTGCGCCAGGGTCAGTCCGTCCACGCACTCCATGATGATCGCCAGCAGGTGCTCGTGCTCGATGAAGTCGTAGATCGCGACCACGTTGGGGTGGCTCCAGGCGCGCAAGAGGCGCGCCTCGCGCACGAAGCGCCGCCGGACCTCAGCATCGCCGGTGAGGTTGCTGTGCAGGCACTTGATGGCCACGGTGCGGTCGCGGCGCGTGTCGTGCGCCCGGTACACCACTCCCATGCCGCCTTCGCCGATGACGTTGCCTAGGCTATAGACGCCGGCTAAAAGGGTGCTCGGTAAAAGGCGCATCGGCGGCAGCGGCAGCCAGGGTCCGGCGCCCGGCGGCGCCCCGGGCGGCCCGGCCGGTCCGAGCTCGGTGTTGGCGACAAGCGTCGGCCCGGTGGGCAGCTGCTCTTTCCCGCATGAAGGACAGAACCGAGCAGTCGGTGTCAGTGCCTCCTGACAGCGGCTGCAGCTTACCGGAGCGCTCATTGCCATCACTTTCTGCTATCCAATCGTTTAGAAGTTCGCTCAAGGACCGGCCGTACGCAAGCCGGCGCCCGACCGCAGCGGGATTTCCGGCGGCGGCCGCAGCGGCTTATCGGACGGCCCAGACCCCGCGGGCGGCGGCCCGGCGAGCAAACGGACTTGCGGTTAGTATTTCACCTTGTTCAGCTCATCGCTCAAAAAGTCCGGCGCCAGGTGGGCGTAAAGGAGCGTCATCTTGATATCCGCATGCCCAAGGAGCTTCTGCAAGCTGAGGATGTTGCCGCCGCTCATGATGAAGTGCGAGGCGAAAGTGTGGCGCAGGGCATGAAAGGGACGGGTAAGGGGCGGGCAGTCGGCGCGGCGCTGCAGCGCGACCAGCCGCCGCAGGACCTGATCGCCGCGGCCTAGACCCCAGCGGCCCTTTGCCGGCATGGGGCAGACAAGGCCTAGGCGCGTGCTAGGGCAGAGGCCGCGCCACTGCTTCAGCAAAGGGGCGAGCACCGCGGGCAGCCGCAGATGGCGGATCGTTCCGCTCTTGGTCGCCGCGTCGTAGCTGCGGGCCACGGTGAGCCGCTGGGTGGCGACATCGACATCCTGCCAGCGCAGGCCGAAGATCTCGCCGCGCCGCAGCCCGGCATACAGCGCCAGGGATACCGCAACCCATAGGGAAAAGTGTGCCAGCCCAGCGCTGCCCGCGGTGTTGCAGGCCTTTTCCTCGGCGGCGTGCAGCAAGCGCCGGACTGCATCGGCCGACAGCCACTCGATGAGCGGCGCGGCGCGCGGGCGGGCCAGACCCTTTACGGGGTTACGCGGCACAAGGCCCTGCGCGACGCCCCACGACAGCGCGGCGCTGAGCGGGATGAGGGTCGTGCGCACGGTGCCCGGCGCGTAGCGCGTGGCGAGCGCGTCCCGCAGCCGGGCGATGTGGTCCGCCGTCAGCTCATCCGCCGGCAGGGAGCCCAGGTGCGGCAGCACCCGGCGGAAGATGGAGGCCGCCTGGGCGCGGTAGTTCTCCGGATTTTTGAGGCGCGGGCTATTGAACTCGGAGCAGAACCGGGCGAGCAGCGCCGCGGTAGTAAGCCGCGGCCGCGGCTCCGGTTCGAGGAGGCCAGCCAGGCCGCGGGCGACGCGCGCCTCGATCGTAACGAGCAGCTGCTTGGCCAGGGCGTAGCTCGGCTGGTGGCTCGCCCGCTGGATGCGGCGGCCGTTTTCCATCCAGCGGATGTACCAGCCTAGCTCTTTGCCGTTTTTCCGTTTACGGAGGATGTCGCCCACGACGCACGCACGGTCCCAGGCGGATGGTACCACGCAGCGCGGCGCAGGGGCGCGCCGGCTGCACCAGCGCCTGCCGCGTGCCCCTTTGGTGCCCCTTCGGTGCACCAGCTGTGCGATGTAGGTCCTCCTCGAAGCTTGCCGAGTAGGCCGCGGCCTCTGCGCCGCCCGCGCTGCCAAGTGCTCGAAATAAAAGGCGCCGCGCTCCGTGCGGGATGGTTCTATGAGAACTACCCCGATGTGTTCAACGAGGTGTTCAACGTAAACGCTCCCCTGCTCCTTGATCCCGAGTGGATCGCCAGCAACAACGGCGGCAACCGCGTCGCCAACAACGCCGGTCTCATTCGCTTCCGCTGGCTGCGCGAAGGGCTGGCGCAGATCCTTTCGCAGCGGCGGTTCTGGGGCTTCCAGCTGGCGCAGTTCGTCCAGGGCAAGGTCAACCCGGCGCTAAAAGCCCACGGCGAAAACGGGCTGCTGCTGGAGCTCACTTTGGCGACGATGATCGGCATCGCCAACAGCTACGGCGCCACGGGCATGCGGACCAAGTTTCTGCAGCCCGCCCTCGATGCCTTTCCCGCCGGCAGCCAGCTCGACCCCGCGGCGCGCGAGCTGAACCTGGTCCAGCACATGCTCCGCGCCTACGCCGAGCGCGAAGCGATCGAACACCCGGCGACGCAAAAGCTGCTGGCGGTGTTCTCCAGCGGGGACCTGGGCGCGCTGCCGAGCGTGGGGAGCCTGGCGCACCGCGGGGCGCGCGTGCTCGCTACGCTGCGGATGTTTCCGCTTTCGCCGGAGGTCGAGTTTACGACCCTTGGCTCCTTCCGCTTGGATGAAGAGTCGCGCTTCGCCGGCGATCCGACGACGGCATAGATTCGCCGTCCGGCCCCTCCGCACTCCTGCCGTCCGTCCTTCTCCGCGGCCCATTGCGCTCGCGCCGCAGCCTGCCGAACCTTCTTGATAGACGCAGCCTGTCAGGTGCATGGTGGATAGACTGGTAAGTGGGCGAAGTTACAGGTGAATTCCCTTTTGGCGCGGGAGCTGCGAATGGACTACTTCATGGACCCCAGAGACGACCTCGAACTCGGTAAAAGCGCTGCGCGGCTTGCGACGAGGTTTGCCAAACCGCGCGCCGCCCGGAGCCGCCTGCACGCGCTGGCGCTCGGCTGTGCGCTCATCACCGCGACGGCTGCGGGATGCGGGGTGGCGGAGCAGGGGACGCTGGATACCACCTGCGCGGGCCCCGGCTGCGCGCTGAGCGCCCAGTCCGGGCTCAATTTGAGCGGAGCGAAGCTGACCACGAGCCACCTGTGCGATATGCCGCCGCCCGCGGGGGCCGCGGTTGCGCCGGCGCCTCCCGTATACAAGGGGACGTGCCCGCGCCTTGCACCGGGGAAAAATACGATCTGGACTTCGCTGTTCCCGCGCAACTTCCAGCTCGTGGTGCCGGCGCATCTGGATCCGGGGGAAAAGCTGCCGGTGATCTTCCTGTGGCACTGGCTCGGCGGGAGCGCGGACGATTTCATCCGCAAGGGAGAAGTGCAGAACGCGGTCGATTCGCAGCGCTTCCTGGCGATTGTCCCCGAAGCCAAGTTCGACATGATCTTCAAGTGGCCGTTCGACGTCGGGGTCAGCGCCGCCCGGCAGGAAGAGGAGTACCGCTTCTTCGATGACATGCTGGCGTGCGCCGCGGCGCAGTTCAACATCAACAACAACTGCGTCGCCAGCGCCGGGGTGAGCGCGGGGGCTCTGTTCACCGATCAGCTGGCGGGCGCGCGCAGCCAGTATCTGTCTTCAGCGCTGTCTCTTTCGGGCGGGGTGGGCGGCGGCGTCAAGCCGTGGGGCAAGCCGGCGCACAAGCTGCCGATGATCGTGCTGTGGGGCGGACCGACCGACAACTGTCTGGGCGTCATCCGCTTCAACGTGATCTCGAAAACGCTGGAAGACGAGCTGACGCGCGACGGCCACTTCATGGTCGAGTGCGTGCACAACTGCGGCCACGCCGAGCCCCCCTTCGAGTCGCCGGCGATGCTCTCCAAGTACGCCGGGCTGTGGGACTTCGTGCTCGATCACCCCTTCTGGCTGGGCGCCGGCGAGTCGCCGTACAAGACGGGCGGCCTGCCGGCGAACATGCCGTCGTTCTGCGCCATCGGGGCCGGCTCGGCGACTCCGCGCACCGGGGTCTGCCCCGACAAGCCGGGCTGCTAGGATGATCGAGATCGCCCAGATTGAAGCGGCGCGCCAGCGCACGGCCGGGGCGGTGCGGCGGACTCCGATGCTGCGGCTCGGACCGGCGCAGACGCGGCCGGGCGGCGCGGCCGAGCTCCTGCTCAAGCTCGAGAGCCTGCAGGTCACCGGATCTTTCAAGGTGCGCGGGGCGATGAACATGGTGCTGACGACGCCGGCCGAGCAGCGGCGGCGCGGCCTCGTCACCGCCAGCGGTGGCAACCACGGCCTGGGGGTCGCCTACGCCGGCCACACCACGGGCACCCCGACGACCGTCTATCTGCCGCGCAGCACCCCGTCGGCCAAGGCGGAGAAGCTGCGCGGCTGGGGCGCGACGGTGCTGTATGAAGGCGAGGTCTGGGACGACGCCAACCGGGCGGCGCTGCAGGCGGCCGAGCGTACCGGCGCCTTATATGTCCATCCGTTCGCCGATCCGCAGGTCATCGCCGGGCAGGGTACGCTCGGCCTTGAGATCGTCGAGGAAGCGCCCGAGCTCGAGGTCCTGCTGGTCGCGATCGGAGGCGGCGGACTTATAAGCGGAGTGGCGCTCGCGGCGCACGCGCGAAACCCCCGCTTGCGCATCATCGGCGTCGAGCCGGTCGGCGCGCCGACTCTGTACGAGAGCCTCAAGGCGGGTCGGGTGATCGAGCTCCCTAGCGTCCATACCGCCGTCGGCGCCCTGGCCCCGCGCAAAAGCGCGCAGCTGAACCTCGATCTAATTCGCGAGCATGTGCCGAGATCGTGCTGGTCGAAGATGAACCGCACACCCATCGCTCGCCAGAGCAGCGCCAGGAGCCAGTAGGTATCCGGCGGATTGCAGGCCTGAATCACTGCAATCGGAGATCGCCGAGCCACAGTCAATGATAGGAAGGCCGTGCGCAGTCACGAGTACGCGAACTCCAGTGCAAAACCCGCCAGGCCATTCGCCTCCGGGGCCGGCCGGTACTTGTAGATGTGTATGCCGTCAAGTTCCTGGCGTGCGGGGTCCCCGGGGCCCTTCGGGCAGATGAAGCCGTTGCTGAACGGATCGTCGTCGTCACCGCGGATCGAGACCACCTCGCGCCCGCGCGTGACGAGCTTCAGATTGCAGTTCGCCTCGCACAGCGGGCAGGTGTGGAAGTGCGTCGCCGTTCCGTTCTCGGTCTGCATCGCTTTCTCCGGTCCGGCGTCCGCTGAGCCGCGGCGCCGAAGCGTCAGCTCGCCGCGCGGCCCGGTCTTGACGACCACGTCGGAGAACTCCTCAACGCTGCCGAGCCGCCCCTGCACGTTGATCGCGACCTGCAGGTCCGAGCCCTTCGGTTGCGGCGGCCCGCCGATCGAGCCGGCCGACACCTGCACGTTCTGCTCGCGCAGCGCGCGCGCCACGTCGCCGGCGGCGATGCCGCGCGCCGCGGTCTTCTCCGGGTCGAGCCAGACGCGCATCGCGTAGTCGCCGCCGCCGAACAGGAACACCTGGCCG
>CALFML010000719.1 GCA_937879845.1 uncultured Myxococcales bacterium | reverse complement strand
CTGGCGGCAAGAACATCAAGCGCCTCGTGGACGGCGTGGTGGCGCGACCCCTGCAGGACGGCGAAGCCATCGCAGGTTGCCGTGGGCAGGTTCACATCGAGTACGCAGGCGTCATAGTGGTGCGTGCGCAGCGCCGAAAGGCCGGCGGGACCATCGGTCTGGGTATCAACGGCGAAGCCCTCTTCGCACAGACCGGCAGAGAGGGATCGCAAAAGCCGCGGGTCGTCTTCAACCAAGAGCAATCGCATAGGCGGTACCTTACGTCACGGCTCTTCCGGTCCGCTATGCTAACCCGGGACAGCGGCCGGAGCAGCGTCGGCCGCTACCCGGCTGTCTCCTTGGCGGTAGCCTGCGGCACACGTACGAAAAACTGCAACAACAACACTGCGCACAGGACGCACGCGGCCGAGAAACCGAATGCCCAGCGTACATTCATCTTTTCATAGAACCAGCCAAACAGCAGCGAGGCCGGCAGCAGCAGGGCGCCGCTTACCAGATGGAACCAACCAAAAGCCCTCCCGACTAAAGAGCGCGGCGCCAGATCCGCCACTAGGGCCTTCTCTGCCCCTTCCGTCGCGGCCATGAAGAGTCCGTAGAAAGCAAACAGTCCATAGAGCGACAGCGGTCGTCCAGGGGGCAGAAACCCAAGGCCGATATAGAAGATGCCGTATGCCAGCCAGCCAAAGAGGATGAGCCGGGTCCGGCCCAGGCGGTCCGACAGCGCCGCCAGCGGGGTGGAGAAGAGCATCGCGATGAGCGAGACCGCGCCCCAGGCCAGGGGGACTTGCGACTGCGGCAGGCCGAGCTCCCGGGCTCGCAGCAGCAGGAACATGTTGGATGAGTTGCCGATGGAAAACAGGCCCAGGGCGATCAGGTAGCGCTTGAACACCGGCGGCAGGCCCGACAGCGTCCAGCGCAGCACCGGTCTGACCGCCGGCGTCTCGGGCGGCGGCGCTTCGCGTAAAGTAAGAGATAAGCCGAGGCAGGCCACCGCCGGCAAGAGCGCGAACCGGAAGATCTCGCGGAGGGTCAGCCCGCCGGCGAGCAGCAGCGACGCGATGAGCGGGCCAAGGACCGCTCCGGCATTGTCCATCGCCCGGTGCAGGCCGAAGGCCAGGCCGCGGCGCTCGGCGGCGACGCTAGCGGCTAATAAAGCATCGCGCGGCGAGCTGCGCAGACCCTTGCCCAGCCGGTCGGCAAAGCGGATAAGGAGCACGGCCGGCCAGCTCTGCGCCAAAGTCAGAAGCGGCCGCACGAAACCGGCCAGGGCGTAGCCGCCGACAATGAACGGCTTGGTCCGGTGGGTGCGGTCGACCAGCGCGCCGGACACCAGCTTGAGCAGGCTGCTCGTGGCTTCGGCGACGCCCTCGATGAGGCCTAGCGCCTTGGGTCCGGCCAAGAGGACAGAGGAAAGGTATAGCGGTATCAGCGGATACAGCATCTCGCTGGCGGTATCGTTGAGCAGGCTGATAAAGCCGATCAGCCAGACCGTGCGCGGCAGCTGGGCTAGCGCGGCTCTCATCGGACCGTCGCCGGAAAAGTTTTCACTTACTCAGCATAGCGATCCGCCGGCGGCCTGCGCGCCGCTTCATTCATTCTTCATTGGAAGCGCGAACTCAGAAGCTCGAACTCAGAAGCTCGACCTCGACAAAGAGCGGCAAGTGATCCGAGGTTGTCGCCGGCACCGCTTGCGCGCTGAGCACCTTCACCTCGTAGGGATCCGCCGGCTGCGCCGGAACATAAAAGACATGGTCGAGCGCCTCCACCGGAGCCGTCGCAGGATAGGTCGCAAAGTCCTCATGGAGCAGGCGGGCGGCGCGGCGCAGGTGGGTAACGGCTTCCGAGCTCGCGTCAGCGTTGAAATCGCCGACCAGGAATAGCGGAGCCCCGCTGCTGTCCGCGTCTTGCCGGAGAGTGCGGACGAGCGCCGCGGCTTGCATCGCCCGGATCTGAGCGGGATTATGCGCATGCCAATCGGAGGCCAGGTGCGTATTGGCGAAGCGGACGGTCGGCCCGTCCTCCAGGCTGCAGGTGGCGAGCACCGCAACTCGCGGCTCCTCATTGCCACCGCGGGGCAGGCGCTCGATGCGCACATCCGTGATGGGGCCGCGGCTCAAGATGGCGATTCCGAACTCTCCGCCATCGTAAGGCATCGCCGCCGCATACGTATATTGCATGCCGAGCGCCGCGGCCAGCACCTGGGCTTGATCGGTTTTCTGACTGCGCGCAGTGCCCAGATCAACTTCCTGCAACCCAATCAGATCCGGCGCGAAGCGCGACAGCGTGTCGATTACTCCCGCCGTGCCTTGGGCGAGCACCTGGATGTTGTAGCTGACGATACGCAGGCGGGTCGATGCCATGGTGCCGCTCTCCTAGATAGGCCGATGCGCTATTTCTCAACGAACACGTACTCGTGCTGGGCGTCGCGCGTCGTGAGCACGCGCTTGTGGTCGCGCTCCCCGACGACGAACTCGACGCCGTCGGTGCCGGGATCGATCGTGAAGAGGGAGTAGGTGCCGTCGTCGTTTTTGCGCGAGGCGATGGTGCTTTTCCACTCGCCGGCGTCCACGAGGGTCTCCTTGCCGCGCCGGGTCACCGCCACTTCGCCGAGGCTGTCGTTGGCGTAGCGGGCGGCCAGGTTGGCGACCGCGGCCTCTTGGGCCGGTACCACAAGGCGCTTGCGCTCGATCTGGACGGTCTCCTTATGCCGGGCGATGGCGGTCATCACGTCCTCTTCGGCCTCAGGGTTGCCGTCGTATAAGACCTCTAGAACCCGGCGGACGAACGCGGCGCGCAGGAGCACGCCCGGATCGGCGTTGGTCAGAATAAGTCCGCCGACGCCGGCCTCCGGAATCCAGAACATGTCGCTGTGGTAGCCGACCAGATCGCCGCCGTGATGCACGACGGCGACGCCCTGGCGCCGGTCGACCATGAGCCCCATGCCGTAGGTGTGGTCTTCGCTGATCGCCACCTGCGGCGTGCGCCGGGCCAAAAGCGCGGCTTCAGAGACCAGGACCTTGCCGTCCGGCAGCTTGCCGCCTGCCAGCTCCAGCTGCACATACTTTGTCAGATCGTTGACGCTCGACCAGGCGCCGCCTGCTGGACGAAACGGCACGATCGCGTAGTTCACGTTCATCTGCGCGATGACGACGTTGCCGTCCACGTCCTCGCCGTGCGGCGAAGCATGGTTGGTCTTGAGGGCGCGGGCGAAATCGAACGTGGTCGCCTTCATCCCCAGCGGCGCGAAGATCTCCTTGCGCATCGCTTCATCGAAAGCCGCCCCGAGCTCGCGCTTGGGATCGTACACGTAGCCGCCGATGAATCCCGCCGCCGCCGCCATGAGGTTGCTGTACTGGAAGACCTCCCCGAACTTGGAGGTCGGCTTGAACCCGCCGAGCAGTGCCATGGCGCTTTTGGGCGTGGCGTTCTTGTACTCGAACAGCCACTCGAGGTCTTGCCGCGGCATCCCGGTGCATGCACATACAAGGTGCTTCATGAGGACGCGCGAAGTCGTCTCGGCATCGCCGAGCTTGAACGCCGGATAGACCTGGGTGGCCGGCGTCTCCCAGGTGAACTTGCCGCGGTCCACTTCCTTGGACAGAAGGAGCGTGGTCAGCGCCTTGGAGTTGGAGGCGATGACAAAGAGCGTGTCGGCGTCGATCGGGTCTTTTTTGCCCAGCTCTTTGACGCCGAACCCGCCGGCGAAGACCACCTTGCCGTCCTGCACCAGGCTGATGCCGATGCCGGGAACGCCCGCAGCCTGCTGCGCCTTCTGCATCAGCTCCGTCACCTGCTTGACCCGCGCCGCGTCAAGGGCGTGCGGCTTTCGGCCGGCGAACGACTCGCGCGTGTATCCAGCCGGCCGCACGCTGGCGACAAGGAGTCCGATCTGTCCGGCGCGGCGCTCCTGCGCGGCATCGCTGCCGTCCATAAGCACCACGGACCAGGCGGTGCCGCGCCGTCGCGCCGTCGCGAACAGCACGCGATGCTCGTTGGGCGAGGTCTCATAGGTGAACACCCGATTGGCCTCCCAGCCCAAGCGCGCCGGCCGCTCCTGGGCGATGCGCACCGGGCGATTGAACGCCGGGTTCAGCGCCGGCCAGGCGCGCTTGACCGCGTCGTCGGCATCGGTGCCTTGCGGGACATCGACGATAGCGATGCGGAGGTCCTTGTCCGGGCTGTCGAGGATGCGGCTCGCGCCGTTTGCATGCAGCGTCCAGTTGGCCGGCGCCGTGAACGTCGTGCCCGCGGCCGTGGCCCGCGGTGAGTCGGCGGCTATGACCTCGGCCTTGGGCAGGTCGCTGTCCGGCCGGAGCTTGGCATCTACCGCTGCCGCCGCCGCTTTATGGGGGGCGGCCTGCTGTTGCGTACTGCCGCAGGCCAGGAGCAAAGAAGATACGACCCAGGGCGAACAAGATTTCATCATGGCGCCATGATGCAACAGAACCGTCCGCAGTGGACGACGCAAACGCCCAGCTGCCGCTTCGGCCGGGCCAACGCCGCTTCTCTGACGCCGGTGGCCGGCGGCTTTGGGCTGGGTTTGCCGGCGCGGAGCCGGTGCAGCGGGGCGGGCGGCTGCTTCACTGCTCTCTTGAGGGCGCCGACGCGGTCGTAGAAGTGATCGTAGAAGTCGCTGCGCTGCCCACGGTCCGCACTTTTGCGGCGCGTTGTGGCCAAGCCCCGCTGCGTGAAACTTTATTTGCGCTATCTGCTCATTGTAAAAAGGAGCCGTGCCACTCCGAGCCAGCTGCATGAATCATCGCGCTCCTGTCCGCGCCCGCGGGGCTTTGCGCCGGGGGCTCCTAATCGCTGCGGTCTTGGGGGTAGGTCTCGCCCAACCAGGGGCCGCACATCCGCCGCCGCCCGAGAGTTTTTTTGCTTGGACGCGCCTGCTCTTTACGCCGCAGGAGTACGCCCGCCGCCGGGCTGCGCTGGGCCGGGCGCTCGGGGATTCGGGCGGGGGAATCTTTCTCGCCCCGAGCCGTGCCGGCTTGTCGGACGGCACCACGTTCCGCCAGCTCGATGACTTCTTGTACTTCACCGGGCTGGAGGTGCCGGACTCCGTGCTGGCCATCGAAGCGCCGGCGGGGCACACCACGCTGTTTATGCCGCGGCGCGATCCGCGGTTCGAAAATCCCACGCGCCGCAATGATTTCCCGGGCCGGCCGCTGGCCGATGATCCGGCGGTCGCGCAGACCGCTGGGATCGATGCGGTGCGTCCGATAGAGGAGCTTGCCGCCTGGCTGGCGCCGCGGGTTCGCGGACCAAGCGGTCTGGCGCTGCGGGTGAATCCGGGCCGGCCGGGCCGTGCGAGCAGACCGGGCGGACCGGGCGCAATCGATCCGTTCCCCTCCGCGCCCGTGCTGCCGCCCGATCCGCTGCGCGACTTCGTCAAGTACCTGCGCGACACCGTGCGGGAGGCGCGCCTCATCAATGCCTTTACGGAAGTCGCGCGGCTGCGCATGGTCAAGTCACCGGCCGAGGTCGCGATCCTCCGCCGCGCCGCGCACCTGACGGCGCAGGCCATCCGTCACGCCGCGCGCCGCGGGCCGGGATTTGTTCAGCCGGGCACGAGCGAGCGTGACCTCGAGGCCGAGTTCGAAGCGGCGTGCAAGCGCGGCGGAGCGCAGCGGCTGGCTTTTTCGTCCATCATCAAGTCTGGACCAAACTCCCTCTGGCCGTGGCGCATTCTCGGCGCCCAGTACGACCGCCGCAACCGCCGGCTCTCCGCTTCTGAGCTTGTGATCTTCGATGTCGGCTGCGAGCTCGATTTCTACGCTAGCGATGTAGGCCG
Organism: uncultured Myxococcales bacterium; assembly: GCA_937879845.1. Taxonomy (GTDB): domain Bacteria; phylum Myxococcota_A; class Polyangia; order Palsa-1104; family JAEUJZ01; genus CALFML01. The sequence goes on along the minus strand of CALFML010000719.1, from coordinate 11,710 downwards.
CACTTTTCCCGTGTCAGGAAGCTTCTCGGCCGAGCAGCGGCGGGTGCTGGAGATGGAGGTGGCGGTGGTGGAAGCGATCCTCCGCGCCGTCCGGCCGGGCGTCACCCTGAACGGGCTCGCCGCCGTCGCCCGTGCCCATATTCCCGAGGCCGAGCGGCCCTACATGCAAGCCTCCGGGCACTTCGGCCATCACCTTGGCCTGTCGGCCGGCGATCCATCGCTCGACGATGTACCGCTTGCACCCGGCATGGTGTTCACGGTCGAGCCCTGGTACTACAACCACGATCGCGGCCTCGCCGTATTCACCGAAGACGTACTTCTTGTCACGCCGCAAGGAGCCGAAGTGCTCACCGCCGAGCTGCCGCGCTCCCCCGCCGAGCTGGAACGCATGGTCGCCCCTTTGCCCGCACCGGCTGCCGCCGTCCCGGCTGGCCAAGAGCGCTGAGCCTTCCGGCCAGCTTATAATCCCCGGTCCTAATCCCAGGCGATAATCAAAACCCCGCGGCGTCCCTCTGGACGCATCCGGGCTGACTTCTTGACTTTCCTCGCCGCGGAGATCCACAATGCACCACGGTGCATAGGCATTTCTCAGACGAGCGATAGCTTGGCTAGCTGTATCCGGAGCAGAGCATGAACCAAACGTGGCGAACTGCTTTTCTTATCATCGGGTCCTTGGCAGTCGTCGGCGGAATCATCGGTCTTTACTACTTCAGCGGCCTCGCCAACCTCGATGTGCCGCTGGATCATCAGTTCATTCCCTACCAGCCGGGCCGCGGCGTCGCCCTGTGCCAGAAGCTGGCCGTCGGCATGCAAGAGCGGTCCACGCTGTGGTCGGTGGCCAGCTGGCTTATGAGCTTCTTCTCCGTCGTGCTGCTCAGCGTCGGCGGCATCATCGGCTCGGGTCCGGAGAACGCGCGCTGGTGGCGCAAAGGGGCCGGAGTCCTTTTGGCGACCATCGGCGGCACTCTCGCCGCCTCATCGGCCTTCGCCGTGGCCCGCTCTACCGCCGCCGCCTCCGCATCGGCCAATGCCATCGTCGCCTTATACGATACGCAAACGCATGCCCGGCTGGTCGATGATGAGGAATCCTATATCCGCTGTCTCGAGGCAAAGGTGCTGTGGCTGCGTTCGCGCTCCGAAGCGCTGGCGCAGCTGCCGCTGCCGAGCACGTCGAAGAACCGCAGCATCGTTTCTCCCGCCGGCATCCAGTCTTCCCCTAGCAGCGCGGAGCGGAATACCAAGTGATGGGAACGGCCGCCGCTCACAAGGAAGGGGGCCGCGGCTTGCCGCGTACCTCGGCGCCCGGGTTGGAAACAAACAAACGAAGCGCTTCCTTGAGCCGCGGCACCGCTGGTACGCCGCTCAGAGATATGTTCAGCTGAGTGATGCTCTGCGCCAGCTGCGGCGAGATTCCACACAGCGCGCACTGCGTGCCAAGGAGCCGCAGGGCCTGCACGATCCGCAGCAGGTGTTCGGTGGTGTTCGTGTCGATGGACTCTACCGCGGTGAGATCGAGAATCACCGCCCGGCTGCGCATCGCCGTCACCCGCTCCAGCAGCAGCTGGGTCATGTGCTGCGCCCGCATTCCGTCCACTGCGCCGATGACCGGCAGCGTCAGGACGCCATCCCAGACTTCGATGATGGGGGACGACAGCGATAAGATCGCCTGCCGCTGCGACTCGACTTCGCGGATGCGCTCGTGCAGCGCTGCTTCGGTGGCTTTGCGCGCGGTGATATCAAAGATGTAGCCGTCGTAATAAATGACCTGGCCGGTGCTGTCGCGCAGGACGCGGGTGAAGTCGTAGATCCAAATCGTCCTGCCGCCGGGCAGCACCAGGCGGTAATCCTGCTCGAAGGTGATCCGTCCGGCGGCGCTGTAGTCGCCCACCTCCTGCGCCACCCGCGCCAGGTCGTCGGGATGGATTAGCGAGGCGTAGGGTAATTTACCGGTCAAAAGGTCCTGCGGCTCGACCCCGAACTGCCGCACGCTGTTGGAGACAAAGACCACCGGCCAACCGGCCACCGCCTGCCAGCGGAACACCACCACCGGGCTGTCGTCGAACAGGTCGACACCCGGCAGCGCCGATGCAGTCGTAGAGGGGTCATGCTCCACAGGAATCTCCTGAGGTTAGATGCGACATATCATCGCATAATCTCGCGGCTTTTGGAAAGGGCGCTGGGGGCGCGCGCCTTGTCATCTGTACTGGCCAGGGCGGCCGCGGCGCCACAGCCAGATGGACAAGACCCAAGACGCCACCATGTAGTAGATGGGAAACAACATGGAGATGCGGGCCAGGGACCGCGCGGTATCGCTGGCGAAGGCGCCGGGCAGAGGCGGAGCCGCCGACCAGGTCCACAGGCTGGCGAGGGTGAGACCCCCCCAGGCGACCGCCAGCACGCAGGTCAGGCGGTTTAATCGTCCGGGCTGGGACGGATAGAAGTAGCGCGTCGGTACGAAAGTCAGCACCGAGCACAGCACGATCACTCCCAGGGCCAGCTCCGGCTGTACCGGATGCAGGACGCACAGATAAAACGCCAGCACGTTCCAGTAAGAGGGGAAGCCGAGGAAGTAGCCATCCGGGGTTTTAATCGAATCCTGGCAGAAGCCGTAAGCGCTGGCTAAAAGTGGGCAGAGCAGCCAGGGCGTATAGCCGTGGGGGATGTCCAGACGGTATAGGAGCAGCAGCGGCAGCACCGCATAGGTCAGAAAGTCGATGAGGTCATCCAGGCGCCGGCCGTCAAAGCCGGGCACGAACTCGCGGACCCGCGCCCGCCGCGCCAAGACCCCGTCCGAGGAGTCGATGACCGTGGCGGCCAGCATGAGCAAAAAGATATCGCGCACGATCTCCGGTCCGCCGCGCAGGATGAGGACCGCCATGCCGGCGGCGGCGACCAGCCCGAGCGCAGTGTACATGTGGACGAGCCAGCACAGGAGCTTGCGGAAGGTCATGGGCGCCGCACCTTGGCAACGGACTCCGACCCAGGCGCTCCTGACGCCGAGACATCCGACCTCGGAGCCTCCGACCCCGAGACATCCGCGCTGGGAGCATCCGACTGTAAAGAGGTCTGTCGCAACTTACAAATCCTTATTCGGCGGCACTCTATCATTGTGATTTTTCTCTGCTTTCAGGCGGATCCCCTGTATCTTAGCTCGATAGGTAGCTTTTTGCGGACTTCTTACCTCGTCGCGGAGACCCGCCGCGCTACCAGGATGCAGCGGAGGCCCGGGTGGATTGTGTAGACATGGGTGATGCGGGCGGCCTGCAAGCCGTGCTCTTTGACCTGGATGGGACGCTGGTCGATAGCGAAGGGTGGACTGATCAGGCAATCGCGGAAGAGCTTGACGCCCGCGGCCAGCCCGCCGCCGCCCTGCCGCCGCAAGCCACGCGCGGGCGGACCTGGGCCGATATCGCCGCGGCCCTTTTGCTTCGCTATCCCGCCGCCGGAGAGGCCGCGGAGCTTGCCGCGTGCCTGGAGCGGCGGTGGATCGGATATGCCGAACATGGAGTGGTGCCCATTCCCGCGGCCGGCGAAGCGCTCGCGGCGGCCAGCGCGGCGCTGAAGCTCGCGGTGGTGTCGAGCAGTCCGCGGGCGGTGATCGACTTGTTCCTGAATCGGCTCGGGGTGGAGGGCCTCATCGGCCCGCATGCCCGCATCGGGGCCGGTGATGCGGCGCGGCCAAAGCCCGCTCCGGACGGCTTTGTGCTGGCGGCCGCGCGGCTGGGCGTCCGCGCCGAGGCGTGTGTCGTCTTCGAAGACAGCGTGGCGGGCCTGCAAGCCGCGCGGGCGGCGGGCATGGCGGCGGTCGCGGTGCTGCATGCCTGCGCGCAGCCGGAGCAATGCACCGCGCTGGCCCGGCGCAGCATAAGAGACTATCGCGAGCTGCCGCGCGAGGTGTGGGCGCGGCTCGCTTCCGGCGGCGCAAAGGTTCTTGGCCAGCCATGGTGATGTCCCCCGCCGTGCGTCCGGTGCCCCTGTCGTTCGCCAAAGCGCGCATCCGCCTATTCGCCGCAACCTGGCTCTCCTATGCCGGCTTCTACTTTTGCCGGAAAGTATTCAGCGTCGTCAAAGGCCCGCTCAAAGCGTCTCTGCGCATCGATGACCTGGGCGTCTCCTATCTCTTTACGGTCTACTTGGCCAGCTACATGCTGGGCCAGTTCGCAACCGCGTGGCTCGGCCGCCGGGTGCACAGCCGGACGCTGCTCCTTGCCGGCATGGGGCTTTCGTGCGCCGCCAACTTCGCCATGGGGGCGCTGCTGCGTCTGGGTCCGCGGGCCTACCCGCTGGCGCTGATCGCGATGGCGGTGCAAGGGGTGGCGCAGGCCACCGGCTGGTCGGCCAACGTCGCGCTTCTGACCAACTGGACGGAGCGGGTGGAGCGCGGCCGGGTGATGGCGGTCTGGGGGACCTGCTACCAAATCGGCGGGGTCGCGGCAAAGTGGCTGGCGGCGTTCATGTTCGGGTGGCTCGGTCTTTCCTGGTCGTTCTGGGGCTCGGCGACCATCCTGCTTGGGATCATCTTCCTGTTTCTGCCCTGGGGCCGCGAATCGCCGGAGTCGGCGGGCATCTGCGCGCCGGAGTCCATCGCTCCCAAGAGCGGGTCGAGCGACAGCCGCGGCGAATCAGAGCAGGTGAGCGGCCGCGTGCTGCGGGTCATCATCACGATGGGGCTCATCTACTTCAGCTTCAAGTTCTTGCGCTACGCCCTGGACAGCTGGTGCGCGCTCGTCCTGGCCGAGCGCTTCGGGCTCAGCACCACCCGCGCCGGCTATCTCTCCGCCGCCTTCGATCTGTGCGGATTCCTCGGGGTGATGGTCGGCGGCTGGTGTTCCGACCGGATGCGCGGCGGCCTGCGCACGCCGGTCATCTTCGCCATGACCGGCGGACTGTGGCTGGCGACGCTGCTGCTTTATCTGATCGGACTGTCCACGGTGTCCTGGTTCGTCGCGCTGCTCGGGCTCATCGGTTTTTTCGCCCTGGGGCCCGATTCCCTTTTGTCCGGGGCCGGCGCCATGGACATCGGCCCGCGGCGCCATGCCATCGTCGCCGCGGCGATCATAAACGGCCTGGGCTCGGTGGGACCGCTGGTGGAGGAGCCGGCGATCGGCTGGCTCATGACCCACCACGGGCTTCATTCCGTACTGCTCTTGCTCCTGGGCGTAGCCGCGGTGGCGGTGGTGAGCACGGGACTGTTCTGGCAAGTTGCCCGCCGTCGCCGCATCGGCATCTGAGCGGAGCGCAGGTTGCGGCGCGGCGCCTGAGCCGCTATTCTCTGTCCATGACTCCCGTGCAGGACGCAGGCTCGGTCCGGAAATCGAAGCGAATCATTCAGGCCCCGCAGGCCGACGTGGCGCCCGGCGTTGCGCTCAGCGTCGAGCTGGCCGATGACGAAGAGGTGGAGTGGCAGTGGAGCTACGGTCCGGGGAGCGAGCGCCGCATCACCGGCTATGAGATCAAGCGGAAGGAATAAAGTCCGCTCGGGAAGTAGAGAAAGACTGCGCCGGCGGCGCGCATGAAAGTGGTACAACCCGTACCATGACGATGCGAACGCGGGTCTTGGTCTTTCATGCCGGTCTGGGCTTGACGATAGGTCCGATGGCTCTAGGCCTTACAGGCTGTGGGCCGGATGCGGCGCCTTCACTGCAACCGGACAGCGCGCTGGCATCGCCGCTTTACGTCGCCGCGGCGCGCCGCTTCGGCCGCGACGTGCCGGTGTGCTGGGAGAGCCTCGACCCCGCCACTGCGACGGAGCGCGGCTGGGTGCGCAGCGCGGTCGAAGAGTCATGGCAGAAGGTCTCCGGGGTGCGCTTCACGGGCTGGGGCCAGTGCGCTGCGGTCTCATCCGGGGTGCGTATTTCCGTCCAAGATGTCGGGCCGTATACGCTGGGGCTGGGCACGGATCTAAACGGGGTCAAAGACGGGATGGTCTTAAACTTCACGTTTTCGACCTGGAGTCCGGACTGCAAGATGACGCGCCCTTACTGCATTCGCCTCGGCGCGGTGCACGAGTTCGGCCATGCGCTCGGCTTCGCGCACGAGCAGGCGCGTCCCGACACTCCCTCCTCCTGCGCTTCCGAGCCGAGCATTGCCGACGGGGTAACCGTGGGCGCCTGGGACTTGAACTCGGTGATGAACTACTGCAACCCGCGCTGGACCGGAGACGGCGAGCTCAGTGCCGCCGATATCGCCGGGGCGCGTGCCGCCTACGGCAGCGGCGGCGATGGCTGGGAGGTCGCGCGATCCGACGGCAAGAGTCTGCTCGCACCGCTGCCCGGACGCGATGCGGCAAGCAGCGGCGCCGATGATGAGTTCCTTGCCGATGTGAATGGGGACGGCCGCGCCGATCTGATTCTGGTGTTCAAAGCGAGCGGCGATCTCTGGGTGGCGCCGGCACGGGGCGGAGCTGCGAGCGGCAGCTTCGGGGCGCTTGTCCCGTGGCGGCGCGGCGTCGCCGCAGGGGCGTCGCGCTATCTCATGGCGGATGTGACCGGGGACGGCAGAGCCGATGCCGTCGCTTTCTTCAGCGGCTCAGGCAACTGGTGGGTCGCGCCGTCCACGGGCAGCGCTTTTGCGGCTCCAGTGCTGTGGAAGACCGGACACGGCGCCGGCTCGCAAGCGCAGTTTGTCGCGGACGTCACCGGCGATCACCGAGCCGATGCGGTGGTCTTCTTTGCCAGCGGCGGCACCTGGTGGACGGCGCCGTCCACGGGCGCGGCGTTTGCCGCGTATTCGCTATGGAAATCGGATCACGGGGTGGGCTCGTCCCGGCAGCTTCTGGCCGATGTCACCGGGGATGGCAGAGCCGATGCGGTGGTCTTTTTCGACGCCGGCGGCAGCTGGTGGGTGGCACCGGCCACGGGTTCGGCGTTTTCAACCTATTCGTTGTGGAAGAGCGGGCACGGCGCCGGATCTTCAGCGCAGCTCCTGACCGATGTGACCGGAGACGGCAGAGCCGACGCGGTGGCGGTGTTCCGCCTGGACGGCTCATTCTGGGTCGCGCCCGCGGTCGGCGGCAGCTTCGATTTATACTCCCTCTGGCGGAGCGGACTTGGTACCGCGCTGTCGGACGGCTTCACCCGCCCCGTCTCCGGCGACATCGATGGCGACGGGCGCGCAGATGTCGTCGTGCGCTGGCTGCGCTAAATAAACGCCGGCGGGGTTAGAAGATGATTCACCGCGGCTGCCCCTGATGCCGCCAGGATTAGCAGCAGCAGGACGGCCGCCGCGGTGCTGGGAAGCGCTGCCAGCCGCTGCTCCAGTGCGGTCCGGCGTGCCAGCGCCAGCGGAAGACAGACCGCCGAGGTAAGAAGGAACGCCGTGCACGCCGCGCCCACCCGCTCCGCGGCTGTCATCAGGGTGAAACCAGAGAGAAAGTACGCAAAGGTGGCAATCGCAATCCAGCTTGCGCCTTCCCCTAGAAAAAGGACGGCTCGCGGGGTCCCAGCGGTCGGCGGTGGCTCGGTCGGTTTGCGAAGATAGCGTCCGAGCAGCAGCCCACTGCCAAGGAGCCACGGCGGCAGCATCACCAGACTGAACAGCGGTGGGAACCGGAAGAGCGCCCCGGCCGCGATATAGGGCAGCGGACACAGCGCCAATCCCAGAACGCAGGCCGCCAGCGCAGCGGTGAGCAATCGGCGGGCGTACATGTTCATGATGGCGACGACCTAAAACACCTGATCATAGCTCTGCGGCTTGAAGCCGACCGTAAGCCTGCCGTCCGCGACCAGCACCGGCCGCTTGATGAGCGACGGCTGCGCCAGCATCAGCGCGATGGCTTTTTCTTCATCGAGGCCGCTTTGGTCCGTCTCCGCCAGCCCGCGAAAGGTCGTGCCGGCGCGGTTGAGCAAGACCTCCCAGCCTACCTCTTTGGCCCACGCCTGCAGCCGCGCCCGATCGATCCCCGCGGTCTTGTAGTCATGAAAGGAGTAGGGCACGCCGCGGGCATCGAGCCACGCCCGCGCCTTTTTCATCGTGTCGCAGTTCTTGATGCCGTAGATCGTAACCTGGTTGGTCTTGGTCATGTATACCCGCTCGCAATTCCGCTGGAGGATGATGTTGGGAGAGATCCAGTCAGCGATATATACTCGCTTGGTGCCCACCCTGCATAGATTGTACTGCGCAGGTTTACAGAGCCGTGAGTATACCTACCAAAGTGCATTTAGCGTTATTACCAGCGCCCATTTTCGCTCATGTCCACTGTCACTAAAAGACTGGATTTTCTGTAGCGCACCGCGTGCAGAACTAAAGCGCTGCGCGGGTTGATTCTGTTATGATGACGGAATGAAGTTGGCGGGGGCCGCAGTAGGTGGGCGTCTTGCGGCGAAGCGCTGGCGCGGAGCTCCGGCTCGGTTTGAAGATGCCCGGTGAAATTGCGCTGGAGCCGGCGCCCGCCGAGCCGCCGTCAACGACGCCGTTTCTTCTCAACATACTGGTCAGCGAAGTATCCGCGGCGTTCATCGATCTGGCGGCGGACGAGATCGACCGCGGCATGGACACGGCGCTGAAGATCACCGGCGAGTCGCTTCATTTGGAGCGCTGCTTCGTCGGGCTTTTCAGCCCGGATCGGCAGCAGCTCAACGTGGCCCACGGCTGGCGGCGCGAGCCCGGACGGAGCCCGATTCCTCCGACGCTCGCGGTCAGCGCGCTTCCCCACACCTTGCGCCGCATCAGCGCCGGCCACGACTTTCTTTTTGAGTCGCTGAGCCGGCTGGACGCTTCGGTGCAAAAGGAGGCCCATCTGCTCGGCAGCACCGGGGTCGCGGCTCTTGTGTGCATGCCGCTGCGCATCGGCCGCGAGATCATCGGGCTGGTCTGTTTCGCCTCCGCCCGCACCCTGCCCGAGTGGCCTTCCGCGGTCCTTATCAGCTTGCGCTTGACCGTCGAGATTGTCGCCAACGCGCTCGACCGCCGCAACAAGGACGCCGAGCTGCGGGCGCAGCAGGAGCTCGATGCGATGGTCGCGCGGGTGTCGCGGGACTTCGTCAACATGCCGGTCACGGCGCTCGATGAAGTGATGACGCGCGCTCTGGCCGATGTGGCCCGGACCCTGCGCTGCGACCGCGCGCTCATCTTTCGCACCGAGGCCGCGAGCAGCTGGATCTGCCTGTGGCACGAGTGGTTGGCGCCGGGAATGTCCAGCCTGCGGCCGGACTTCGCGCGCATCGCTCGCAGCGAGAACACGTACATTCCGCTCGACTATCAGGCGGGTGAAGGGGTGATCGTCGACCTCGCCTGCCTGCCCGATCACGCCGTGCTGTACCACCGGCTCAAGGCGTACGATGTCCGCCTGGTTGCCATGGCGCCGCTCATCGATGCCGGGCGGAACTTCGGCACGCTGATCCTGCACCATCGCACGCTCCGCGCTTTCTCCGCCGACTTCTGCCGCCAGCTCACGCTCCTTGGCGAGCTGTTCGCCAGCGTCATCTGCCGGGTCGAAGCGGAGCGGGCGCGGGCGCGGGCCTTCGAAGAACTGGAAGCGCTCAAGGTCCACATCGAGCGCGAGCGCGACTACCTGCGTGAGGAGGTCCGGCGCGAGCTGCAAGTGGGCGAGATCCTCGGCAGCAGCGCCGCCATGCGCGTGGTGCTGGACGCCATCGCGGCGGTGGCGCCGACCCAGGCCACGGTGCTCATCCGCGGCGAGTCCGGAGTCGGCAAGGAGCTCATCGCCCGCGCCATCCACGACCACAGCCCGCGCCGCGACGGGGCGCTGGTCAAGGTCAACTGCGCATCGATCCCGCGCGAGCTGTTCGAGAGCGAGTTCTTCGGCCATGTACGCGGCGCGTTCACCGGCGCGCACAAGGACCGCGCCGGCCGCTTCGAGCTGGCCGACCGCGGCACCCTCTTCTTGGATGAGGTGGGCGACATCCCGCTCGATCTGCAGGCCAAGCTGCTGCGCGTGCTGCAAGAAGGCGAATACGAGCGGATCGGCGAGGAGCGGACCCGCCATTCGAGCGCCCGCGTCATCGCCGCGACCAATCGCGATCTGGCGGCCGATATCGCCGCCGGCCGCTTCCGCTGCGATCTGTACTACCGGCTCAACACCTTTCCGATCAGTGTCCCACCTTTGCGGGAGCGCGGCGATGATGTGATTGGGCTGGCGCGGCACTTCCTGGCGCTGTATGCGCGCAACACCGGCAAGAGTGGGCTGGTTCTCGATAAGGATCATGAAGCGCAGCTGCGCGCCTACAGCTGGCAGGGCAACGTACGCGAGCTGCAACATGTGCTCGAACGCGCTGTCATCCTTTCTACTTCGGCGCAGCTGCGTTTGGATCTGGCGCTGCCCAAGCTGCCGGCTAGCGCCTCGCCGCCGCGCGCGTCTGTCCTGCCGCGGCCGCTGGCGGCGGGCGGACCTCTGCCGATGAACGAGTTCCGGCAGCTGGAGCGCGACAACCTGGTCGCGGCGCTGGAGAAGACGCACTGGCGGATCGCCGGTGCCGGCGGCGCCGCGGAGCTGCTCGGTCTGCCGCCATCCACGCTGCGCGATCGCATCCGCGCGCTGCGTATCGGCCGCTAGCGGAGTTTCGCACCCGCGGCGGAATTCCGTTTCCGGCACGGAATTCCGCTCCGGGTCGCGCGCGGCGCACCGTGCCGGCGACGCGAAAAATCTAGCCGCTGCTCTGGCATGCGCCCTGCTTTTACCTGCAGCCATGAACAGCTCCGCTAAAGCGCGGCCGGCCAAGCGCCAAGATTCGATCCCGGTGATTGAGCTCTGGGGGCACCTGCTCGTCCCGCTGCAGGGGGATGTGAGCGACGCCCAGATGTATGAGGTGGTGGATAACGTCCTGCACCGGATTGCCAAGCACGGGGCCGAAGGCCTGGTGATCGATAGCTCGGGGATCTGGATTATGGACAGCCATCTGTGTGCGGGTCTGGGGCGGCTGGCTACCTCGGCGAGCATCATGGGAGTGCCCACCGTGCTGTGCGGGCTGAGCGCCGAAGTGGTGATGACGCTGCAGAGCATGGGCTTCGAGCTGACCGAAGCGCAGACCGCCACGAGCCTGGAACGGGCGCTGGAGAAGCTGGGTGTCTTTTTAGAGAAACGAATCAGAAAAGGAGTATTAGATGAGCCAACAAGCCCCCCCGAGCCCCGCTCCAGACCGCAGCTCCGCGATGAGCGTCCCTGAAGCCAAGTTGGGCTGCGGGCCGCTGGAGAGCGAACCCGAGGTGATACGGGTCATGCTCGAGATGCTGTTCGAGCGCAACCCGGACGGGGTCTGCTACGCCGACCCCAATGGCAACATATTCGTCAACGCCGCGTCGCAGGCGATGACGGGGCTCGGTCAAGCCGAGATCGACGAAAACCGCGTCGAGAAATGGTCGGAGAAATACGGCTGCTTCATGCCGGACGGCAAGACGCTGCACCCGCCGGAGACCTTGCCGCTGGCGCGGGCGCTGCGCGGCGAGACCGTCCGCGACTATGAGATGATAATGAAAAACCCGCGGATTCCTGAGGGAATCTGCATCCTTGCCAGCGCCGCGCCGCTGCCGAGCGGCTATGCCTTCTGTGTGTTCCGCGACATCACGGAGCGCAAGCGGCTGGAGCGCGAGCTGGAGGAGCGCAACAACGAACTGGCCGGACAGATCCGTGAGAACAACGACCTGATCGAGCGGCTGCGGCTGGCGATGGACGACCTTAGCACGCCGGTGCTGGAGCTCTGGGACGACATCCTGGCGCTGCCGGTCGTGGGCGTGGTCGATACCGTGCGCAGCG
>CALFML010000718.1 GCA_937879845.1 uncultured Myxococcales bacterium | reverse complement strand
CAGCGACGCTGTTCTTGATGTCCGCGGCGCTGCTCGGATTGCTCGGCGGCCTGCACCTTTTGCGGGTCGGGGCGCCGCTGCCGGGCGTCATCCGCGAAGGCGAGGCCGCGCCGCGCGCCGGTCAGCTGCAAGTCCTGGTCGATCCGTGGGCCGAGGTCTACGTCGACGGTCAGTGGGTCGAGACGACGCCTTTCGCCCGCCCGCTGCGCGTCCGACCGGGACGGCGGTTCGTCGAGCTGCGCAACCCCCACTACCCGCCGGTGCGCCAGGTAGTCGATATCCTCCCTGAGCACCTGCAGTCGCTGCGCTTCATCCTCGGCGAGCCGGCGGGCGGCGTCGGCGAGGGCTCGCGCCGCGCCGTGAAGGAAGCCGCGCCATGATGCGGCAAGCCGCAGCCCGGGCGGGACTGCTTTGGGCCTTGTTTGCGCTTTTTGCTTCTCCCGACCCTGCGGCCGCGGCATCAAGCGATGGCGACGCGAAAAACAGGTCCGCGGTCAAGGCGCCTAAGCCCGCGCCAAGACCGTTCATCGCGCCCAAGAGCAGTGCGGCGGCGCGGCTTCAGGCTGCCGCGGGACCGGCGCGCGTCGTGCGACCGCTCGGCGCAAAGGAACGTTCTGCCAATCCGCCGGCGGGAATGCCGCGCCCGGCGGGCCGCCAAGCCGCGCCGCCTGCCCTGAGCGGCCTGCCCGAGCGGCCCTCTTCCGCCTCATCCTCCTTCCGCCCGAGCGTCGAGAGCCGCATCGCCGCCGCCCGTGAGGCCTACCAGGCCGGCCGCTACGCCGAAGTCCCGACCGCCCTGGTCAAGCTGCTCAGCGAGTCGCCGCTTTCGCCGCCGCAGCTGGCCGCGGTCTACGAGCTCCTGGCCTCTGCCTACGTCGCCTTGGGCCAGACCGAGTTGGCGATTCGCTGCTTCGGGGAGGTGCTGAGCCGCCGGCCGGCCTTCGCGCTCGATCCGGTGCGAATCTCGCCGAAGATCCGGGCGGCGCTCGATCAGGCCCGGCTCCAGGCGGCGGCCGCGACGCATAAGCCCCTATAGGGGCGGCTCCGCGCAGATGAAAGGGTACAGACCGGCCAAACCAAAGTCCGCCAAAGTCCGCGAAACAAGACGCAGAATGAGCCGCGGGCCGATGTAAGCCCATGATAGAGTGAGAACTTGTGACGCTAGACGCGGGTACACCTGCTTACCCTTCGCCGCTTGGCAGCCAGCGCTCGCCGCGGCCTCTGCGGAGTCGCCGGCCGCACCTGAGCGGACGAGCCCGCTGGGCGCTCTTATGCCTGGGAGCAGCGGGCGGGCTGCTCCTGGCGCTACCGCTGATTGCGGCCTACGTGGTCGAAAAGGTCGTGATTCCACGCCTCAATGAGCGCTATGGCGTCCTTATCCGCGTGGAAGGGGTCAAGGTGCGGCCCACCCGCGTCCGACTCGACGGGCTCTCCGTGCAGTCGGTGCAGGCGCTGCAGCTGACCGCGCCGCTGCGGGTGCCGCGCTGCGAGGTCGCGTTCGCCCCGCTGTCGCTGCTGCACGGACACATCGAGCTCACCACGGTCACCCTGGAGCGGGCCAGCATCAAGGTCAGCCGCGGCGGCGATGAAGACAATATCTCGGCGCTGCTGGCGCGGATCCGCGGGCGGGGAGCCGCGGCCGAGGATGCGCCGGCGGCCCCCAGTGAGCGGCGGGTGCAGGGTCCCAAGGCGGTGGTCATTTCCGGGGCCGAGCTCGAGGTGCGCGACGACCTGGGCAGCGTGCGCGCCACGGTGATGGACGCGACGCTGTACCGCCAAGGCGACTGCGAAGTCGCCCTGCACGACGCGGCGGTCGAGCCGGCCTCCGGGGCCACGGCGACCGCGGAAGAGGTCGTCCTGCGCTGGCGCAGCCCGCAGAAATTTTTGCCCGCCGGGCTGCCGGCGATCCAGCTGCGCGGCGGCGCGGTGACGCCGTGGAAGCGGCTGGCGATGACCGGCATCCGCGGCACGATCAAGGCCGACCCGGATGAAGCCGCCCGCGCCGTCATCGAGCTCGCGGGGGGCTATGGCGGCGTCGATAAAGAGCTGTGGCAGGCGCGCGGCTGGGTCCGTCCGCCAGCCGATGGACCGTGGAGCCGGGCGGAGGCTGAGCTGTCGCTGCGCGCCGAGCGGTTCCAGCTCTCGCAGCTGGAGCCGATCCTGAAAGACACGCCGGTAATCGATGCCGAAAAGACCGCGGTGGATGCCAGCCTGGAGCTGAAGTTCGGGCAGGGCGCGCTGTCGTTCGGCGGCAGCTTCCGCATGGCGGGGCTGAGCGTGTTCTCGCCGCGTCTTGTGGCGGAGCCGGTGCGCGACCTGGGCTTTGACATCACCGCCAGCGGCCGTCTGGAGTTAAAAAGCCGCAAGCTGCGCCTGGACCGGGCCGCCATCCACTGGAACGGCGCCGAGGTCGATATCGACGCCGACGCCGAAGCCCAGCCGCTGCGCCCGGCGAGCGGCGATCCCGCCGCGCCGCGCCCCGCCACCGGCTGGCGCGAGCGCTGGCGCACCGTGTCGCTGCACATCGTCGTGCCGCCCATCGACTGCCAAGCGATGCTGGCGGCGATGCCGCAGCCGATCGTGCCGCGCATCCGCGATTTCAAGCTCGCCGGAACTTTTTCCACCGATGTGCGGGTGTTCGTCGACTTCGCCAAGCTCCTGCGCCTGCCGCCGCCGCGCGATCCCGATGACGAGGAAGCCGGTGCCGACGCGCCGGCCGTCGTCGAAGCGCCGCCCCCGGTCGCGCCGCCGCCGGTCAACAAGCGCAGCTCGCGGCGAAACGGCGCCGCCGTGGCGCAAGCGCAGCAGGGCAACGCCAAAGACCCCAAGGACGACCCGGTGCAGGTCTCGGGTCAGGTCGGGATCGGCGGCTGCCGCGTGCTCAAGGCGCCGCAGGAGATGGAGGCGACGCGCTTCCTCGAAAGCTTCACCCACACCGTCCTGGTCGAGCCGGGGCGCGAGCTCAGCTTCGTCATCGGCCCCGAGAACCCCGACTACGTGCCGTACGAGGAGCTCTCGCCGTACCTTATCAATTCGATCATGACGACGGAGGACAACGGCTTCCTGCGCCACCGCGGCTTCATCACGCCGGAGTTCCGCAGCGCCCTTCAGTCCAACCTCGAGCGCGGCTATTTCCGCCTCGGCGCTTCGTCCATCACCATGCAGATGGTAAAAAACGTGCTCCTGTCGCGCGAAAAGACGCTGTCGCGCAAGCTGCAGGAGATGTTCCTGACCTGGTACCTGGAGACGAACCTCACCGACGATGCCGACCTGATAAAGGCGCTCAATAAAGGCTTCTCGGTGACGCAGTTCCGGCAGCAGCAGGCCAAGCTCAAAAAACAAGCGGCGGAGCAGGATCTGGGGGTGTTCGCTCCCCCGCCGGCCGAGGCGCCGCCCGCTGCGCCCCCCGCGGCTCGTCCGGCCGCGGGCGCGCCGCCGGTCGCGGGACAACCCGCCGTGCCGGCGCCGGCGAACGGCGTCCTCGCGGTGGGCAAGCCCTTTGAAGGGGCGCCGACCGGCCAGAGCAACCTCTATGCGGTGGCCCAGGCGCGGCAGGCGCTGCGCGAGATCAGCCCGATCAAGAAGCGCATCCTCGAGATCTACTTCAACGCCATCGAGTTTGGCCCCTACATCTACGGCATCGGCCGCGCCACCCGGCACTACTTCGGCAAGCCGCCCAAGGACCTGACGCCGCGCGAGGCATCGTTTTTCTCATCGATCCTGCCCAACCCCAAGCGCCGCTACATCCAGTACTGCAAGGGCGCCGCCGACGAGGGCTGGGAGAAGTACGTCGACCGCATCGTCCGCCGCGTGCACTCCCGCGGGCGGCTCACCGATGAAGAGCTGCAGCAGGCGATCGTGGATCGCCTGGTCTTCGATCGCGCCGAGGCGATGCCGGAGCGCGACTGCCTGGCGCTCATCCAGCACTTCGCCGATCTGCCACCGCCCGCGGTGATCACCGCGCCCGGCAGCAGCCCGCCCGCGCCGCCGCCGCCCGCGCCGCCGGACAAGCCGTTCACCCTACCGCCGTGGGTCACCACGCAGTCAAACGGCCGCCTGCGCTACCGCCCCCCGACCAAGCCGCAGCCGGTCCAAGAGGCCGTGCCTTTTTAGCATGAGAAAATACTTCGTCCTCGACACCAACGTCCTGCTTCACGACCCCTTGGCGATGTTTCAGTTCGCCGACAACACGGTGATCATTCCGATCATCGTTCTGGAAGAGATCGACCAGTTCAAAAAGGAGCTGTCGGACCGCGGCCGCAGCGCCCGCGAGGTCGGCCGCCGCCTGGACGAGCTGCGCGCCGCCGGCCACCACCTCAACGAGGGGGTGCCGCTCAAAAGCGGCGGCGAGCTGAAGGTGGTGCTCGGCGGGCATGAGATCCCGCCGGCGCTGCGCAACGCCCACAGCGCCGACAACATGATCCTCGGCGCAGCGCTGAAGATCCGCGAGGGCAACGAGCGGCCGGTCATCCTGGTCACCAAGGATGTGAACCTGCGCATCCGCGCCGACGCGCTCGGGCTCACCGCCCAGGACTATGACGTCCAGCGCCTGAGCATCGACGAGGTCTACACCGGCAACCTCGAGCTTTTGGCCAGCAGCGCCGCCATCGCCACGTTCTACCAGGAAGGCCGGCTGGCGCTGGAGGCGCTCAAGGCCGCGTCGGAGAACTGGCCCAAGCAGGTCTACGGCAACCAGTACGTGCTCTTGCGCAGCCGCGAGGGCGGGCAGCAGACGGCGCTCGGGCGGCTCGATCTGGTAGCGGGGATGCTGCTGCCCATCCGCAAGCTGCGCGAGGGCTGCTGGGGCATCCGGCCGCGCAACAAAGAGCAGCACTTCTCCCTCGACCTGCTTTTAAACGACGAGATCAAGCTCGTCACCCTGGTCGGCAAGGCCGGCACCGGCAAGACCTTGCTCGCCATCGCCGCGGGCCTCCAGAAAGTCGCGGAGGAGAAGGTCTTCCACAAGCTGCTGGTCTCGCGGCCGATCTTTCCGCTCGGGCGCGACATCGGCTACCTCCCCGGCACAGTCGAGGAAAAGCTCAACCCGTGGATGCAGCCGATCTACGACAACGTCGAGTTCCTGCTCGGGCTCACCAGCAAGGACCGCGACAAGAAGACCGGCCAGTCGCACCAGGACCTGGTGGACATGGGCTTTATGGCCATCGAGCCGCTCACCTACATCCGCGGCCGGTCGATCCCCAACCAGTTCATGATCGTCGACGAAGCGCAGAACCTGACCCCGCATGAGGTCAAGACCATCATCACCCGCGTCGGCGACAACACCAAGATCATCCTCACCGGCGATCCCTACCAGATCGACAACCCCTACGTCGACGCGACGAACAACGGCCTCACCACCGTCATCGAGCGATTCAAGGGCCAGGCCATCGCCGGCACCATCACCCTCAGCAAGGGCGAGCGCTCGACGCTGGCGGAGCTGGCCTCGAATCTTCTTTAGGCGGCAGCCGGGCTACTTGTTTGCCGGTTCGGCGGGCGCGGGCGCGGGGTCGGAGGGCGCCGGAGCAGCCGGAGCAGCCGGAGCAGCCGGAGCAGCCGGCGGTGAGCCGAGCAGCGCACCGAGGTTGCCGCCGAGCACTTGCTTCCAGAAGATCAACCCGCCGACCGCCAGCGCGCACAGGACGATGACGACGATCGAGACCACCGCCAGGGTGCGGCCGGGCTTTTTGACCGGCGTCTGCGGCGCCGATTTCTGCGCCGCCGCCGCCGCCGCCTGGTTCTCCAGCATGGCGATCTTCATCGCGTTCTCACGCGACATGGTCGACATCGGCACGGTGGGAAGCGAGTTGACGGCGGGGTTGGCGGAGCTGGAGGACGCGGCGCCGGGAGTTACGACGGTAGCGGTCAGGTGCGGCGGAATCTTAGTTCCCGCGGACCGGTTGCCGGAAGACGCGCTGGGGGCGACCGGCGCCGGAACCGCAGCCGGTGCGGGCGCGGCGGCGGGCGGCGCGGTGCCGGGCAGAGATCGCCCGGAGGCCCCCATCGGCACCGGCTGGCCGACCGCGGCCGGCTTGGCTCCCCCCTTGGGCGGCCAGTCGAGGTTGCCGCGGGCGATGTCCAGGCTCCCGGTGACATCGAACTGATCGTCGCTGGACTGCGCTTTCTCGTTGAAGACCGGGGCCTCGGCGGCTTGGATGTCGCCGAACAGCGGCCGCAGCGCCACGCGGAAGGTGCCGTCGCCCCAGGCCGACAGCTTGGACAGCGCGGTGAGCGCGCTCTCGGTCTGGCCGCTGATCGTCGCCGCCTCCGCCTTGCCGAGGGTGAAGCGGACCTGCGCCAGCTCCCCGCTCTGCCGTTTCAGCTCGACATCCGCCGAGAGCTGATTGTCGGAGCACAGCTTGTAGATCGCCTGGATCTGACCCGCGCGCAGGGCGCCGGTAAGCTCCACGCTGCCGGTCAGGTGTCCCTTCCAGTCGGGAATGCACTGGTCGACCTGAAAGTCGCCGTTATTCCACAGCGGGAGGGAGCGGGTGCCCTGATCGGTCTCCGTCTCGATCGGCTCGCCGCCGATCCAGACGAGCTCCAGGGCCTGATCACCCTGGCGCAGCTGCATCTTGCCGGTAAGGCGCAGCCGCTGGCAGCGCTCGTAAAGCTGCCGGATGTTGGTGTTTTTCAGTGTACCCGACCAGCTATATCCGCTGGGAGCGCGAGAAGGTTGCGACATGTAAGAACAATCCTAAATGAGCTTAGCCCGCCCCGAGCTCCCGAGTCAATCGCGGCCCACCGCCAGGGCGGGCGCAGGTAGGGGAAGTAGGGCGGGCTCGGGCATGGGCGTACATGAGGCTTGCGCAGGTCCGCATAGAAACGCTATGACAGGCCCGGTTTAGGCTAACCGCAGGCAGTCCTTAAGAAACGCGCGACGACA
The DNA here is from genome assembly GCA_937879845.1 of uncultured Myxococcales bacterium. Classification (GTDB taxonomy): domain Bacteria; phylum Myxococcota_A; class Polyangia; order Palsa-1104; family JAEUJZ01; genus CALFML01. The sequence goes on along the minus strand of CALFML010000718.1, from coordinate 10,614 downwards.
GCCAGCACTTGCATAGCTGGCACCAGGGAGGTTTCTAATGCGTCGATTCACTATGGTTCACAGCATGTTCCTCAGCGCCACCTGTGGTTTCATGCTGGCTGCAGCAGGCGCTGGCTGCGGCGGCGACGGCACGCCCCCGGACCCGACTCCGGATATGGCCAAGCCGGTCGCGTCTTGCACCGCCGACAAGGTGACGGGCAGCTCGAACAAGCTCGCCTCCAACGCGCTGCTTCTGCCCAAGTCCTCGGGCGGCAGCACCTATACCTATGACTTTGACGGCGACGGCAAGCCGGAGAACCAGCTCAAGAACCTGGTCAACGTCGTGTCGCTGTCGGGTCTGGACATCCAGGCGTCGATCAATACGGCCGTGGAGAGCGGCGAGGCCGTGCTCCTCACCGACGTCAAGACCGCGGATCTTATGACCTCCAGCTGCTCCAGCGTGAGCTTCAGCCTGGCCGACGCCCCGCCGATGGGCTGGAAGCCGAAGTTTGACGGCAGCGATATGTTCAAGGTCGGTCCGATCATGGCGGTGACGCTGTTTGGCGGCATCACGGCCGGCAAGCTGACCACCACCCCGTCCAAGGACCAGACCTCGGCCAACGAGCAGAAGGTGTCGCTCAACCTGCCGCTCGGCATGGGCAACAACCTCCCGCTCGATCTGCGCGGGGCCCACGTCGAGGGAACGCTGGCCATGGAAGGCGGCGTGCTCAAGATCAAAAACGGCGCCATCCACGGCGTGCTGTCGCAGAAGGACATCGACGAAAAGATCGTGCCGCTCGTCGCCAACCTCCTCACGGATCTCATCCACAAAGACACCAAGATGGGCGTCCCCGGCGATACCGCCAAGGCGATCATCGGCCTGTTCGAGCAGAAGAACGGCGCCGCCAGCAAGGCCAAGTGCATGGCCAATGCCAACGACTGCTGCGGCTTCACCGGCATGGCCCACCCGGACACCTGCAAGATCGTGACGCAGGAGGTCAAGGACTCGTCGATCGGCGGCGTACTCTCGCCGGACGTGCAGGTCCTCGACGATCAGGGCAACTGGAAGCCGGTACCGGGCGGCAAGATGCTAAACGGCATGTCCGTGGGCATCGGCTTTACCAGCGTGACCGCGAAATTCTAAGGCGCCGGTCCGCCGCATCCTGATCTTCTTCGATCTTCGGTCGCCCCTTGATTCAGCCGGGCGGCCCTTCCCCGCTCTCCCCACCTGGCTTGTCGTCCCCGGCGGCAGGCCTCCGCCCCGCACCGCTCCTTGCATCAGCGTCTGACTCGCTGGTTACGGACCAGCCGGGGCGCGTTTTTTTTGATACTTCTTAAGAGGCGATGGCGATGACACACGCGCATACCTTTGTAGTGATCCTGGCCGGCGGCGGCGGCACCCGCCTGTGGCCGCACAGCCGGCGCTCGCGGCCCAAGCAGTTTCTGCCCATGCTTCCCGGCGGCGAGACGCTGCTTGCCGCCACCGTGCGGCGCACCCGCAGCCTGGTGCCGATCGAGCGGACCCTGGTCGTCACCACCGCGGAGCAGGTCGCCGAGCTGCGCCAGTGCGTGCCCGAGCTGCCGATCGACAACATCCTCATCGAGCCGCTGGGCCGCAACACCGCGCCGTGCATTGGCCTCGGCGCGGTGGCGGTGCAAAAGCGCGATGCCGAGGCGGTGATGGCGGTGCTACCCTCGGATCACTTCGTGGCCGATGAGGTCCGCTTCATGCGCACGCTGGAGAGCGCCTTGCGCTGCGCCGAGGCCGGCCACATCGTCACGCTCGGCATCCGCCCGACCCACGCCGAGACCGGCTATGGCTACATCAAGCTCAGCGCCCGCGACAACGCCGACGGCGCCGGCGAAGAGCCGATCTGGCGCGCCGCCGCCTTCGTCGAAAAACCGAGCGCCGAGCGCGCCCGCGACTACCTGCAGGCCAAAAACTACGTCTGGAACTCCGGCACGTTCTTCTTTCCCGCCCAGCGCATCCGCCAAGAGCTGCAGCGCCACCTGCCGGCGCTGGGCGAGATCCTGGACGACATAGACCAAAATCCCGCCCACACCGCGGTCCGCTACCCGGAGGCGCCGGCGATCTCGATCGACTACGCGGTGATGGAGCGGCTGGGGGAAGAGCTCATCGGCCCACGGGAGGCGATCCGGGTGCTGAGCGGCGACTTCGGCTGGAACGACGTGGGCTCCTTCGCGGCGGTGCCGCTGCTCCATCCGCCCGACGCCCAGCGCAACCACATCGTCCGCTCGACCGGCGAGACCCTCACCCCGCGCCCCGCCGCCTCGCCCGAGCCGATGCTGGTCGATAGCAGCGGCAACCTCGTCTGGAACACCGGCAGCCAGCTCATCGCCACCCTGGGCGTGGAGGAGCTGATCATCGCCGTGACCGGCGACGTGGTGCTGGTGATGCCGCGCGAGCGGGCGCAGGAGGTGCGGGAGCTGGTCGCCCGGCTGCACGACTCGGGCCGGGGCCACCACCTATGAACCCGGTGATCTTCCGCGAGTACGACATCCGCGGCGTCGCCGATCGCGATCTCACCCAAGCGGTGACGCGCGACATCGGACAGGGCCTGGGAACGCTCCTGCGGCGCGCCGGCGCCACGGAGATGGCGCTGGGCCGCGACTGCCGCTTGCACTCGCCGCGGCTGCGCGAGGCGCTTTTGGAAGGCCTTTTGCGCACCGGCATCCATGTCGTCGATGTCGGCATCGTGCCCTCGCCGCTGCTCTACTTCACCGTGCACCACTTGAACCTCGGCGGCGGGGTCGAGATCACCGGCAGCCACAACCCGCCGAGCGATAACGGCTTCAAGCTCCTGCGCGGCCGCGGCAGCATCCACGGGCGCGAGCTGCAGGACCTGCACGCCCTCATCGCCCGCCGCGACTTCATAGCCGGCGCCGGCAGCTTGCGGGAGCTGCCGGACATCCGCGCCGACTACTGCGACTTCGTCCGCTCGCGCTTGCGCCTGGGACCGCGCCGCTTCAAGGTCGTGATCGACGCCGGCAATGGCACCGGCGGCGTGGTCGCACAGCCGCTCCTGCGCTCGCTCGGCTTCCCGGTCCACGCCTTGAACTGCGAGATGGACGGCCGCTTTCCCCACCACCTGCCCGACCCGACCGTGCCCGAGCACCTCACCGAGCTTATCGCCGAGGTGCAGCGCCAAGGGGCGGAGCTCGGCCTGGCCTTCGACGGCGACGCCGACCGCCTGGCCGTGGTCGACAGCCAAGGCCGCATCGTCTGGGGCGATCAGCTGATGATCCTCCTGTCGCGCGCCATCCTCGCCGAGGAGCCCGGCGCCACCTTCGTCTGCGAAGTCAAAAGCAGCAAGGCGCTGTACGACGAGATCGAGCGCGCCGGCGGCAAGGCGATCATGTGGCGGGTCGGCCACAGCCAGATCAAAGAAAAGATGCGCGAGGTCGGCGCGGCGCTCGGCGGGGAGATGTCGGGGCACCTGTTCTTCGCCCACCGCTACCTCGGGTTTGACGACGCCATCTATGCCGCAGCGCGGCTTTTGGAGCTGCTGTCTTTTTCTGACCAGCCGCTCGCCGCGCACGTCGACTCGCTGCCGCAGCTGCACAACACGCCGGAGATCCGCATCCCGGTCGAAGAGAACATCAAGTTCGAGCTCGTCCACCGCACCGCCGAATACCTGCGCCGGCTGCCCGACGCCCAGGTCATCGAGATCGACGGCGCCCGCGCCCACTTTCCCAAGGCCTGGGCCCTTGTGCGGGCGTCCAACACCCAGCCCGCGCTGGTTCTCCGCTTCGAAGCGGAGACGGCCGATGGGCTTTCGGCGGTGCAAAGCGAAGTGCGGACCGCGCTGGCGCGGCTGCAGACCGAGCTTTCGGCGGAGTCGCGGCCCCGCCTCGCCTCGCACCCGGCCCCGCAGGCGCGCAGCGAAGTCAGTCCGCTCGAGTTCTTCTACGACTTCGCCAGCCCGTACTCTTACCTGGCCGCGACCCAGGTGTTCGCCATGGCGGAGCGGACCGCGACCCCGGTGCGCCTCGTGCCTGTGGTGCTCGGCCGACTCCTAGCGGCGGCGGCGGCGGCACCCGCGGGTCCAGCCAAGCTGCGCTACCTGCAGACCGACCTTTTGCGCTGGGCGCGGCGGCTCAAAGTGCAGCTGCACTTCCCGTCGCGCTTTCCCATGAACACCATGACGGCGCTGCGGCTGTGCGTGCAGGCGGCGCAGCACTCCGAGCAAGCGCACCGGGAGCTCTGCCTGCGCCTGTTCCGCCTTTATTGGGTCGAGGATCAGGATCTGCTCGATCCCAAGGTGCTGACCCAGGCGCTCAGCGCGGTCGGTCTGCCGGCGGCGGAGCTCTTGCAAGGCTGCGCGCAGCCGGCGGTGCGCGACGCTCTGCGCGATCACACGGAGGACGCCATCCGGCGCGGCGTCTTCGGCCTACCGAGCTTTCTGGTCGATGGCGAGCTGTTCTGGGGCAACGATCGCCTGGACTTTGTCGAAGCCGTCCTGCTTGGCCGCAGGTAGACTCGCCGAGCGCATCCCATGGCAAACTCCTCCAGTCGCCCCCCGCCCGCAGCGCCGCCGCGTCCCGCCGGCGATCGTCAGAGCGCCTTCGGTTTTCTTGATCCGCCGCCGCGTCCGCCGGCCCAGACCCCCAAGTCTCCGGCTGCGGCGGTGCCGCCTCTTCCGACCCCAGGCCTCACGCCGGCCTTGCCGGTGGCCACGGCGGCGCCCCTCACGCCGGCTCCGGCTGGCCCGCCTGCAGCATCCATCGCACCGGCTTCGCCGGCCGCCGCGGGACCTATGGCCCCGGCTTCTCCTTTTGCCTCCGCGCCCGCTTCTCCGGTTGTCGCGGGACCAACGGCGCCGGCTTCTCCTTTTGCCTCCGCGCCGGCTTCTCCGGCTGCGCCGACACCGACTATCGCGCCGGCTTCTCCTTTTGCCTCCGCGCCGGCTTCTTCGGCTGCGCCGACACCGACTATCGCGCCGGCTTCTCCGGGAGCGCCGGCTCCGCTTCAGCGAGCGGCGACAGCTGCCGCGCCGGCTCTTTACCCAGTGTCGGCAGCGCCTATGGCCCCGGCTTCGGCAGGATTGCCGCTCACCGCGCGGCGGGTGGCGGCAGCGGGCCTGCGCGAGCCGATCGAGGCGGCGCCGCGCCCCGTGCCGAGCGGTCCGGTGGTCTACAAAGTCAGCGAGCTGGTCGGCCGCGTCGCTCGCGTCCTGGAGGAAAACTTCGGCGACGTATGGGTCGAGGGTGAGGTCGAAGGGTTCAAGCGCCATCACGTCTCGGGCAACTGTTACTTCGCGCTCAAAGACGGCACGGCCCGCCTGGAGTCGATGCTGCGCCGGAGTCAGGCCGGCAGCCTGGCCGTCCCGCTGCGCGACGGCATGAAGATCCGCGCCCGTGGCCGCGCGACGCTTTACCGCGAGCAAGGGCGGTTCCAGTTCTACATCGAAGAAGTCGAGCTCTCCGGCGAAGGCGAGCTCCTGCGCCAGTTCGAGGAGCTCAAGGCCCGCCTGGCTAAGGAGGGTCTGTTCGACCCGGCGCGCAAGCGGCCCCTGCCGCGATTCCCGCGCACCATCGGCATCGCCACCTCCCAGAGCGGAGCCGCCCTGCACGACATCCTGCGGGTCGCCAGCCGCCGCGGGCGGGTGCACTTCCTCATCGCCAACTGCGCCGTGCAGGGTCAGCAAGCGCCGCCGCAGATCGCCGCGGCGATCGCCCGCCTGGCGCCGCTGTGTGAGGTCATCATCGTCGGCCGCGGCGGCGGCTCGGTGGCTGACCTGTGGGGATTTAACGACGAGCAGGTGGCGCGGGCCATCTATCACTGCAAGGTGCCGGTGGTCTCGGCGGTCGGGCACGAGGTCGATTTCACCATCGCCGATTTCGTCGCCGACGTCCGCGCCCCGACGCCCTCGGCCGCGGCGGAGCTGTGCGTCCCCGAGTTCGCCAAGCTGGTCAGCGAGTGCGATGAGCTGGGCGGCCGCCTGCTGCGCGCCGGACGTCGCACGATCGACAGCGCCCGCCAGCGGCTCGACGGCGAGCTGCACCGCGGTCAGCTCGCCCTGGAACGGCAGATAGCCGCCCGTCGTCGCCTGCTGAGCCAGCTCGCAGAGCGCTTATCGGCGCAGCACCCGCAAGCCCAGCTCCTGCGCAACCGCGCCGCCCTCACCGAGACCGAGCGGCGCTTGGAGGCGGCGCTGCGCCGTCATCTCGAGACCCGCCGCCGCAGCTTGGAAGCCGCCGCCGGCAAGCTCGATGCGATGAGTCCCCTCAAGGTCCTGCAGCGCGGGTACGCCGTCGCGCGCGATCGCGACGGCCATGTCCTCACAGATTCCGCGGCCGTGCCCGTGGGCACCCGCTTTCGCCTGCAGCTCGCTCATGGGGAGCTCGCCTGCCGCGTCGAGGGTCCGGAGCCGCCCGCCGCCGCTGCCGTGCCGCCCGCCGCTGCCGCTGCCGCTTCGCCCGCGTCTGAACCCAAGCCCCGCCGCTCGCGAGCAAAGACCAGCGCCGAAGAGAAAAAGCAGTGATCGGGTGCCGCGATGACGCAGCTTCCGCTACTTGCGGGAGCGGTGGCGCGGCAGGTCCAGCTCCAGGGCCTTGAGGTAGTCGATGGCGGCGGTCTCCGGAGGCGGAAGGAGCTCGTGGTCGGAGAGCGGGCCCAGGTCGCGCAGGCCGTGCGCGAGGGTGCGCAGGAGGGCGCGCGTGCTCGGCAGCGCCCCGAGGGCGGGGAGCAGGTCGGTCTCCCCTGCCCCGCCGGCGATCGCCTCCCCCAGGTCGCGCACCGATTCCAGCTGCAGGCGGCTGCGCCGCAAAAGGTCCTGCAGGGAGTTTCGCAGCGACTCCAGCGAGTAGCCGAACTTATCGACCATCTCGACGGCGATGCGCACCACCGCGCCGGGCTGCAGGCGGCGGTCCTGGTAAAGGACGAGCGCGGCCTGAAAGTAGTTGTAGATGGGGACCAGGCGCGACCCGTAGCGGTCAAAGCGGCTCGGCGGCGAGCGGCGGTCCAGGTGGATGAAGATGCGCTCCACCGCTTCGCCGCGCGGCAGCGACTCGCACAGGGCCACGGTCCGGGCGGCGTCGGCGGGATACACCCCGGCTTCGGTGAGCAGGCGCGAAAGCAGCGGCCGCTCGACGCGCCCGGCCACCACGTCGCCGTATAGCGAGTAGATAAAGCCGTCGGACTCGGCGTCGTCGCCGAAGCATACCTCGCGGGTCTCGACGGCGACGCCGGCGCGCCCTGCGAGCAGCGCCGGGAGCTTGTAGCCGACCTGCTCACGCATGGCGCGGAAGCGGCCGGTGAGCATGTTGCGCAGGTTGGGCTTGAGGATAAACTCGTCGAACGCGACCCCGTCCAGGCGCAGCTTCTCCGTCAGCACCTTGCGCATCTGCCGCGGTGAGCCGGAGATGAAGCAGATGCGCGAGCCGACCCCGCGCTCGCTGCCGCTTTTGCGCAGCTCCCGCAGCAGGGTCGCCGCTCCGGGCACCGTGAGCTTGTCCTGGGCCTTTTGCATGGCGGTCCGCAAAAGCGCCCGAAACGAATCAAAGTCCGTCTGCAGGTAGGTCTTATCCAGATCCCAGCGGAAGATGCACAGCTGCTGCGGCGGCGAGGACTCTGCGGTCGCATCGGCGCTGGCAGCGGCGGCAGGGATGCCGGGCGGCTGGTTTTCTCCGGAACCGGCGGACGCGGCCGCGGACTTGGCCGCGGGGCCGGGGTCGGTCGCGTCGGCTCTGGTAGCGGCACTGCCGGGCGGCTGGTTTTCTCCGGAACCGGCGGACGCGGCCGCGGAGTTGGCTGCGGGGCCGGGGTCGGTCGCGTCGGCTCTGGCAGCGGCACTGCCGGGCGGCTGGTTTTCTCCGGAACCGGCGGCGCGGCCGGGCTGGTTTTCTCCGGAACCGGCGGACGCGGCCGCGGTGCCGGGGTCGCCCGCAGCAGCCATCAGCCGGGCTCCTGCGGCGGCTTGGGCAGCTCGGGGGTTCCTTCGGCGGCGACTAGCGCCGCGGCCTGGCGCAGACCTAACTCGATCTCCTGCTGCAGACCGGTGGCGACGCTCTTGGTCGCGACTTTGATTGCGTTTTGCACCGCGTGCGCCTGGCTGCGGCCGTGCGCCTTGATGAGCAGACGGTCAAAGCCGAGCAGCGGCGCCCCGCCGTACTGCTTCCAGTCGGTCAGATCCTTGAGCTTGCTGATGCCGCCGGAGAGCATGGCCAGCCCGGCACGCCACATGAGCTTTTCCTTGTAGGCGTAGCTGGCCAGACGCACCACGGTCTCGGACACGCCCTCGAGCATCTTGAGGACGACGTTGCCGACAAAGCCGCTGCACACCACGACGTCGGCGCTGCCGCGCGGGATGTCGACGCCTTCGATGTTGCCGATAAAGTGGAGGCCGGGGTGAAGCTTGAGCCGCTTGTGCGCCGCGACGACTTCTTTGGGGCCTTTGCCGGCCTCGGTGCCGTTGGATAAAAGGGCGACGCGCGGGCGGGCGTGGCCGGAGATGCGCGCGGCGTAGGCGGCGCCCATCACCGCGAAGCTGACCAGATCGTCGGCGGTGACATCCAGGGTGGCGCCGACATCGAGGATGAGCGAGAACGGATCATCCTTTTCACCGCGCCGGAGCTCGGTGGGATAGACCGCGGCCAGGGCGCAGCGCCGCACCCCGGTGAGCCGCTGCCAGTTCTGCTGGCAGGCCAGCACCGCCGCCCCGGTGTTGCCCGCCGAGACCAGCGCCGCCGCCTGTCCTTGCGCGCACAGACGCGCCGCCACCGCGATGCTGGCGTCGGGCTTTTGCAACAGCGCCTCACGCGGGCTCTCCTCCATGGTCACGGCCTGGCTGGCGTGGCGCACGGCGATGCGCTCCGCGTTATGGCGCATGTTGAGGAGCAGGGCGTTGAGCTGCGCCGCGTCGCCGACCAGGATGGTGTGGATCACAGGTCCGCTGCGGCTGCTCTCCAGCGACAAGGCGGCCACTGCTTTGACGATCTCCAGCGGGGCGTGGTCGCCGCCCATCGCATCCACCGCGATCGTGATCGGCCCCGCGGCAAGCTCGCTGCGCGGGCGGACGGCGAGCTCGCTGCCAGGCGGGACGCCTGACGATGGCGTCGCCGGCGCCGACCGCGGGGAGCTCGGCGGAGACTGCGCCCCGCCCTGGACGTCCGGACCGGGCATCGTCGTCGAATCAGCAGGCTTTTTCGTCATCGCTAGCTTGGACCTTATCACTTTCGGCAAGCTTGGGAAAAGCCGGTCACCGACTCGCGGGCCGCCGGGCGAGCCGTCCTAGCGGCGGACTAGCGGCGGATCTCGGAGACCTTGTGGACCTCGCCATCCACCTGCAGCTTGTCGGGCAGGTGCAGCAGGAACTGCTCCTTGGGTACCATGATCGTGACGACGCCGCTGTCGCGCCGCCGGCTGCCGGTGCGCCGCAGCTGCGACAGGCTCTGGGGCTTGTCGTCTTCACCGAGCGAGGGCATCTGCGAGCGGTCGAACATGGTCGACAGCTCGGACGACACCGGCAGGCCGGGCTTGTTGTTGTCGGGCTGGCGGCCGATGAGGCGCTCGACCAAAAGATCCGTAGGCGGCCGCGTGAAGGCGTGCGCCTTCTGCACGTAGCTTATGCCCATCGACTCCAGCCACTTGAGCGGCGGATCGCCGCCGATGAGCACGAAGGCGCCCTGGAACTTGATGTCGCGCGTCCGCCCCTCCGCCAGCTTCAGCGTCGCCGAGTCCGTGCCGAACTGCTGCACCGTCGAGCCGAGCAAGAGGAGCACGCGCTGCTGGTTGACCAGCTGGTCGAGATCCTGGCGGTTTTTCGCTTTGACGCGGTTAAACGACTTGCCGCGGTAGGACAGGATGACCTTGTTGCGCAGCTCCGAGGCCGCCAGCGCAATCGCCGCCTCGACGGCGCTATCCCCACCGCCGATCACGAGCAGGGTCTTGCCGCGGTACAGATCCGGATCATCGAGGAGCGGCTGGATCCACGGCTGATCTTCGCCGGGGACGTTGAGCCGGCGGGGCTTGCCGCGGGTGCCGATGCACAGAAGGACCTTCTGCGACCGGTAGCTGCCCTTCTCGGTCTTGACCAGGAACGTCGTGCCCTCGTGCTTGACCGACTCCACCGCTTCGCGCATGCGGATGTCCAGGCCCACCTGCTCAAGCACGCGGTTCCACTCGGCGATCGCCCCCTCTTTCGACGAGTCCCAGACCGGCAGGAGGCCGACGCAGCGGACGTCGTAGGGCTCGGCCATGACCTTTTTGCCCTTGGGGTAGCGGGCGATGGTCGAGGCGACGAAGGCGTCTTTCTCCAACACGACGTACGACAGCTTGCGCTGCACGCACGACATCGCCGCCGACAGCCCGGCCGGCCCGCTGCCGATGACCACGACATCGACGCAGGTGAGCTGCTCCGTGCTCTGGGCGTCGATGGCGCCGGGCCGCATGCCGCTGCGAATCAGGTGCTCGACCGCGGCCCGCCCGAGGTTGACGGCGTTTTTGACCAGCGGCTTGCCCGCCGCCTCGCCCAAAAGGTAAAGACCCGGGACCTTGGACTGGTAGTAGTCGTCCAGATCCGGCACCTGCACCGGCGGCGCCGTGGTTCCCTCATGGTGCATGAGATCGGAAGAGCGTCGTGTAGGGAAAGAGTGTCTTCGCCTGTGTAGATC
>CALFML010000717.1 GCA_937879845.1 uncultured Myxococcales bacterium | reverse complement strand
GGCGTGACTGGAGTTCAGACGTGTGCTCTTCCGATCTGGCCAGGAGCTCTTCCTCCGCCGCCCGGCCGCCTAGAAGCACCGTGATGCGATCGAGCAGCTCGCCGCGGGTGAGCAGGTAGCGGTCGCCTTCGTCGGCGCTCGGCTGCTGCATCGTATAACCCAAGGCGCCGATGCCGCGCGGCACGATGCTGATCTTCTTGACCGCGTCGGCGCCCGGCAACAGCGTCGCGCACAGCGCGTGCCCGCACTCGTGATAGGCGACTTGCTGCTTGTCTTTGGCCGACAAGCGGCGCGACTTGCGCTCCAGCCCGGCGACGATCCGCTCCAGCGCCTCTTGGAAATCGTGATCCGAGACCGCGTCGCCCTGCCGCCGCGCCGCCAAGAGCGCCGCCTCATTGACCAGGTTGGCCAGATCCGCCCCGACCAGCCCCGCGGTCATCGCCGCCACCGCATCGAGCCGCACCGACTTCTCCAGCACCACCTTGCGGGCGTGCACCTGCAGGATCTCCAGGCGGTCTTCCAAGGACGGGCGATCGACGACGACCCGGCGGTCGAAGCGTCCCGCCCGCAGCAGCGCCGGATCGAGGATCTCCGGCCGGTTGGTCGCCGCCATGATGATGACGCCGGTGGTGCCGTCGAAGCCGTCCATCTCGGTGAGCAGCTGGTCGAGGGTCTGCTCGCGCTCCTCATGAGCGACCACCGGTCCGGAGACCCCGCGGGCGCGGCCGATGGCGTCCAGTTCGTCGATGAAAATGATGCAGGGCGATTTCTCTTTGGCCTGCACGAACAGATCGCGCACCCGCGCGGCGCCGACGCCGACGAACATCTCGACGAACTCCGAGCCGGAGATCGAAAAGAACGGCACCGCCGCCTCGCCCGCCACCGCCCGCGCCAGGAGCGTCTTGCCGGTGCCGGGCGGACCGACGAGCAGCACGCCGCGGGGGATGTGGCCGCCCAGGCGCGTGTAGCGCTCCGGGGAGCGCAGGAAGTCGATGATCTCGACGAGCTCCGCCTTGGCCTCGCGCTGGCCGGCGACATCGGCGAAGGTGACGCCCGAGCCGGTGTCGGTGTAGATCTGCGCCTTGTTCTTACCGAAGTTGAACACCGAGCCGCCGATCCCGCCGAGTCCGCCGCTGCGGCGCATCAGCCAGCTGCCGAAACCGAGCAGCAGAACCATCGGCAGGACCCAGGAGATGACGGTCGCCAAAAGCGACGGCGTGGACACCGCATCGTAAGGGATCTTCTTCTCGTTGAGCTTCAAGATCAGATCGCGCTCCGCCGACTCCAGGCGTCCGGTGCGATAGATCTTCTTAGCCGGCGAGAGCGGCCCGAGCGCATGCCCCGCGGCCGGCTTGGTCCCTGCGGGGGCTGGATTCGCCGCCGGAGCTGGATTCGCCGCCGGAGCTGAAGTCACCGCGGGGGATGGATTCGCCGCCGGAGCTGAAGTCGCCGCGGGGGATGGATTCGCCGCCGGAGCTGAAGTCCCTGCGGAAGCTGGATTCGCCGCGGAGGCTGGATTCGCCGCTGGAGCTGAAGTCGCCGCCGGGGCTGGAGCCGCAGGGGCGGTTTGCGGGGCCGCTGTTGCAGCGGGGCTTTTAGCGGCAGCCGGTGCGGCCTCGTCATCGGCGTTTGATTCACCAAGGATGGTATCGACCTGGAAGCTGACATGCCGCAGCTTGCCCTGGTCGATAAGCTGGACGAACTGGTTGAAGTCGACGCGGTTGTCATTCAAGGCGATAAGCCGCGTCAGCCCGACAACCACCATGAGCACGACAAGAAGGAGCCAGAGCCGAGGCGGCGATGGCGACTCCGGCGCGCCGTTTCCTCCCGGACCAAGAGATCCGCTGCCCTTGGCGGGCGGCTTGCCGCTGTTTTTGCTGGCTCCGCGGCCCGCGCCGGGTTGGCCGCCCATGCTGCTCGGCGGACGGCTCGATGCACTGGGTCCGCCTGCACCGGAGCCCCGCTCCGGATCCGTGGTCTTTAACGTCATATAGTGCTCCTGCGCCGCGGCGGCCCGGTCGGTCGGCTGATTTTGGCTCATGGCTTGTTTCCCTCCGCTGGGCCCTTGGCTGCGCCGTGTCAACATATCCGCGAACTACGTTCGCGCACATCTTTCAACATATCCATTGCGCCCGGGTCCGCCACGCTCTTTGCGCCGCTAAGCCTCCCCCGCAGTCGCCATCGCGGCCTTTCCGGCCGCTATCTGCGACGGTAGCGTTTTGCTAAGCGTTCGCTTTAATATGGAGGTATAGTGGTAGCTCGTATGTCCAGTAAGCTCCCTGTATCAGACCGGATCGCCGCGGAGATCCTCCACTGGTTGCCCAAGCAGGCCTTCTCTCGCGGGATGGGGTGGGCGTCGCGACTGCCCGTGCCGCGGCCGCTGCGCGACCCGATCTACCGCGGCTTCGCCTGGCGCTTCGGCGTCGATCTGAGCGAGCTCGATCGACCGCTCACCGAGTTTGGCCGCTTCGACGAGTTTTTCTGTCGGCCGCTCCCGGACGGGGCGCGGCCGCTGGCCGCGAGCGACGACGCGCTCATCTCGCCTTGCGACGGGGTGCTGTCGGGCTATGGTCTTTCGACCGGCGGGCTGTGCATCCACGCCAAGGGGCAGGAGTACACCGTCGCCGGTCTGCTCTCCGATGAGGCCATGGCGGCGCGCTTTATCGGCGGGCAGTTTGCGACGATCTACCTGGCGCCGCACAACTACCACCGCGTGCACAGCCCGCTGCGCGGCGAAGTGATCGGCTACCGCCACATCCCGGGGGCGCGCTATCCGGTAAATCCGCTCTCGGTGCGGACGGTGCCGCGGCTATTTATGCGCAATGAGCGCTTCTGCACCTACCTGCGCAGCGGCTGCGGCAACGTGGCGCTGGTCATGGTCGCGGCTACCGGGGTGGGTCATATCACGGTAAACTATGAGCCGCAGCTGGCTACGCCGGCCGGGGGCCCAGACCGCGGGGCTTGCTCGTATGAGCGTGGACAGGAGAAGCCTTTAGAGAGAGGCGAAGAGCTCGGCATGTTCCACCTAGGCTCGACGGTAATCCTGTTGTTTGAACCCGGACGGGCGCACATCGACCTGCCGGTCGGGACGACGGTGCGCCTGGGGCAGCAGATTGGCCAGGTAAGCCACCACAATCAGGGTCTGTCATCTTGAGCAAGCGACAACGCTTACAGGGCGATGAGTTGTTGTTCAGCCAGAGCGAGCTGGCGGAGCTTGACGCCGAGCTGGCGCCGCAGCCGGAGGACATCGCACCGCCGAGCGAACGCTCGCCGGCGCGCGTGCAGCCGGCTTCGGTCGATGAGCTTGTCGACACCGCGTTCTCCGATGAGGAGACGGCGGAGAAGAAGCCTTCGCTGACCGACGATGCCGACCTGGGATCGGGATTTGACGGATTTGTAGAGGCGGAGCCGGCCAATACCGAAGAGATCCTGGCGGTGATGGCGCAGCAGGAGCCGATCTCCTCGGTCGCCGCGCCGCCGCCGAGCGGCCGGCCCGGTGGGGCGTTCCCCGGGCGGGCGGGCGGCGCCAAGCTGGCGGTGGGCGAGATCAGCGGCAGCCGGCGGCGCAGTCAGCCGGAGATGGTGGCCGCGCTGCCTTCGGTGATCTTCGACGACTCGCCATTTTCGGCTGAGGAGCGCAAGCAGCTCGACGAACCGGGGGTGATTGCGCCGCAGCTGGCAGCGCTGGCCGCCGCCATCGACTCGCGCAGCAGCGGTCAGTTCGCGATGAGCGAGACCGTGCTCAGCTCTTCGCCGCCGCCGAGCAACAACAACCTGCCGGTCGAAGTCGGCACCGAAGGCGGAGGGCGGCTGCGCAACGCGCAAGCGACCGCCATCGCCGCCTTGGCGCAGGCCGTAGCTCCGGCGCCCGTCTCGGCCAAGGAGTCCAGCGAAGACGAGCCCGACATGACCGTCGAGCACGAGCCGGAACCCGAGCCGGAGACGCGCGGCTCCAACACCACGCCGATCGTGGCCCTGGACGACAACGATTTCAATTTGTTGGAGGATTCGGAAGAGCGGGTCGCGGCCGCGATCGTCTCCGGACCCGCCCACGACGAGCCCGAGCCCGAGCCCGAGCTTGATTCGAGCGAGCAGCCGACCGTCGAGACCCAAGCGCTGAGTGCCAGCGATGCCGCGGCCGCCGAGTCCCCGGGCGAGTCGCCGGTGCTCGATTCAGCGAGCATCGATGCCTCTTGGACCGAGGCGGCGGACATCGACAGCGGCCCGGTCATGGAAGCCACGCCGGAGCCGACTACCGGCGAGCACGCGGTGATCGAAGCGCCGGCCGAAGACACGCCGGAACCGGCGGCGCTGGCGCAACACACATCCGAGCTCGATGCCGCCTCCGAAGCCGACACCGGACCGGTGTCCGAGGTCAGCGCATCCTCGCTGTCGCCGATCAACGCCATGGATGAGGAGCCCGAGGCGCTTTCCGGGCCGACCGCCGCGGTGATCCTGACCAGCGCCGCGACCCCGGTGCAAGAAGCGGTGGCGCCGCGCAAGGCTCCCTCGGGTCCGGCCCCGCCGCCGCCGCCGGCCGCTGCCACCAAGCCGGCCCCGCCGCCGCCGCCGCCGCTGGCCGTCGCCGCCAAGCCGGCCCCGCCGCCACCACCGGCCAAGCCCGTGGTGACCCCGGCCAGCAAGTCGCCGCCGCCGCCGGCTCCCAACTTCGGCGATGAGCAGAAGCTGCGCAAAAAGCGCCGCAGCAAGCAGTGGTTCGAGGAGATCTTCGACGAAGACTACCTGCACACGCTGCCGTTCATGACGCCGCAGCAGACCGAGCGCGAGGTCGCCTTCCTGCTCGATGCGCTGGAGCTGCCGCAGGGCGGCCGGGTGCTCGACATCGGCTGCGGCTACGGCCGCCACGCCATGGAGATCGCCGCCCGCGGCTACCGCACGGTCGGCCTCGATCTTTCGCTGCCGCTGCTCATCCGCGCCACCGAC
The DNA here is from genome assembly GCA_937879845.1 of uncultured Myxococcales bacterium. GTDB lineage: Bacteria > Myxococcota_A > Polyangia > Palsa-1104 > JAEUJZ01 > CALFML01. The sequence continues at coordinate 7,629 of CALFML010000717.1, read as the reverse complement.
GCCGCGCGCCGCGTCGGGGTCAATGTCGACTTCGTGCACGGCGACATGCGCGACATGACCTTCGAAGGCGAGTTCGAAGGCGCCTACTGCTACTTCACCACCTTCGGCTATTTCGACGACGACACCAACCGCCGGGTCGCCGCCGGGATCTGCCGCTCGCTCAAGCCGGGCGGGCGGTTCGTCCTCGACCTTTTCAACCGCGACTACCTCATAGGCGACCTGCCGACGCGCGTGTGGTGGCAGGGCGACGGCTGCGTAGTGCTGGAAGAGGTGGACTTTAACTATTTCACCTCGCGCCTGCAGGTCCAGCGCCAGATCATCTTGGAGGATGGGCGGCAGCTGGAGCAGGAGATCTCGATCCGCGCCTACTCGCTGCACGAGATCGGCAAGGTCCTGCACCACGCCGGCTTCCGCGTCCTAGAGGTATCCGGCGGGCTCGACCTGCGCGGCCGCTTCTACGGCAATGAATCGCGCCAGCTCCTCGTCGTCGCCGAGAAAAAAGGCGAGCCCGCCGCCCTGCCGTAAAAACCGGCGGCATCGGGAGCGCCGGTTCCCAATTCCAATCGTACAATCGCGGCATGAAGCCGACCTACGATGTGATCGTCCTGGGCTTGGGCGGCATGGGCAGCGCCGCGGCGTACCATCTGGCGCAGCGCGGCCAGCGCGTCCTTGGGCTTGAGCGCTTCGCACCGGCGCACGCGCACGGATCGAGCCACGGCCGCTCGCGCGTGGTCCGCGTGGCCTACTTCGAAGATCCGGCGTATGTGCCCCTGCTCTTGCGCGCCTACGAGCTGTGGCGCGACGCGGAAAAGCGGCTGCAACGGCCGCTGCTCACCGTGACCGGGGGCCTGATGCTCGGACAAGAAGACGGGCCGCTGGTCGCCGGCAGCCGGCGCAGCGCCCGCGAGCACGGTCTGCCGCATGAGCTGCTTACCACCCCGGAGCTGGCGCGGCGCTACCCGCAGCTGCGGCTTTCTCCCGGCACCGTTGCCCTGCTCGATCTCCAGGCCGGCTACGTCGATCCGGAGGCCAGCGTAAAAGCCCACCTGCAGCTCGCCGCCGCCGCCGGGGCCGAGCTGCACTTCACGGAGCCGGCGCTGTCCTTTTCCACCGATCCCTGCGGCGATCGCGTGCAGGTGCAGACCGAGCGCGGCACGTACACCGCCGGCCGCCTCGTCATCACCGCGGGGCCGTGGGCGCCGCAGCTCCTATGCGAGCTGGGCCTGCCGCTGCGCGTCGAACGCCACGTGCTGTACTGGTTTGGTACTTCCCGCGGTCTCGAAGCGTTTTCCCCCGCGGTCTTTCCGGTCTACATCTGGGAGCGCGACGACGGCGTCCACTTCTACGGCTTCCCGCATCAGCCGGGCCCTCCGGACGGAGTCAAGGTCGCCTTCTTCCACGTCGGCCGTCCGTGCGCCCCGGAGACCATCGACCGCGTCGTCCATCCCGAGGAAATCGCGGCGATGCAGCGCTGCGTGCGGGAGCATATTCCGGGGCTTGACGGACCGCTCGTGCACGCCGCGACCTGTATGTACACCTGCACTCCGGACGGTCACTTCCTCATCGATCATCATCCCCGGTACGCCAATGTCATCATCGGCTCGCCGTGCTCCGGACACGGCTTCAAGTTCGTTCCCGTCATCGGTGAGATCCTGGCCGACCTGGCAACGGATGGAACGACCCGGCACCCCATCGCGCTTTTTGGCATCTCGCGGTTCCTTCCTACTTCCGGCGCGTTGCCGTAGCGTTCTTTAGAGGCGTGGGGCCGCGGCCGGGAAGCAATCCGCGTGGCAGGACTCCGCGAGCGGCTGGTATAATGGACGCGATTAGCTATGGCCGTAGAGTCCTCCCAACCTGGCGCCGAGGCGCAGCGCAGCGAGATAGCGGAAGCGACGCTGCCGCCGCCGACCATCGCGCCGACGCTGCCGGTAGGTGAGCTGCCCAAGCCGGCGAGCCCCGAGCCCGGCCCCGACCTCATGGTGGGACAAAAGGTCGGCCCGTACGTGCTCCGCCGCAAGCTCGGCCAAGGCGGCATGGGGGCGGTGTTCGAAGCGGTCCATGAGAGCATCGGCCAGCGCACCGCGATCAAGATCCTGCACTCGCGCTTCACCGAGGACAGCAAGGTCGCAGAGCGCTTCCTCAACGAGGCCCGCGCCACCAGCATCGTGCGGCATCCCGGCCTGATGAAGGTCTACGATCACCAGAAGCTGCCGAGCGGCTCGCTCTGCCTGATCATGGAGTTTCTCGATGGCGAGTCTCTGGAGTCGCGGCTGCAGCGGTACCGCCGCTCCGGGGAGCGCCTGCCCGCTTCCCAGTCGGTCGAGATCATCCGCCAGGCCGCCGCCGCGCTGCAGGCGGCGCACGAGGCGGGAATCGTCCACTGTGATCTAATCAGCCGCTAAGTAGCCAAAGGAATTCGCGGCGTTTTCTTACGCCGGAAAAACCGGCGGAAATGCCGCGTCGGCAGAGCCGTAGGAGATCGCGCCAAGGCTCCTCGCCTCCGCTGCCCTGGCTTCTATGCCGGCGGCCCTGAGTAGTCGGCGCGCGGCCGGCATGCGATAATATGAAGCTGGCCGTTTATCATCCATGATCGACATCCCCGGCTACCGTGTCGAGAAGCTGCTCAGCGAGACCGCCTCCAGCCTGGTCTGCTGCGGACGGCGGATCACGGACGGGCGGCCGGTGGTCATAAAGACCGTCCGCCGCCCCCACGCCGCATCGAGCGAGGTGATGCGGCTCTGGCACGAGGCCAACATCCTGGGACAGCTCGCCGACATCGGCGGCGTCGCGCACTGTCTGGAATGTGCGCGGACCTCGGACGGCCGGGTGGCGCTGGTGCTGGAGTTTGTGCGCGGACAGCCGGTCATCAGCTTGCTGCGCCAGGCCATCGGGCCGGCCGAATCGGAGCTGACGACCACGGACCATGAGGCCGGAGCCGCGGCCGCGCTGGAGCGCACGCTGGTCATGCCCGAGACCACGGCGCCGCTCCCCGATGGGAGCTTCCCGCCGGGCTCGACCCGCGGGCTCGATGTCATCATCGTGCTCGACCTGGCGTTGGCGATTGCCAAGGTGCTGGCGCAGCTGCACGAGCGGGGCATCGTCCACAAGGACGTAAAGCCGCATAATGTCCTGCAGCTCCGTTCCCGTCGCTGAGTGCAGCTGAGAACGCCCCGGGGGAACGGTTGCGCAACGATTCAGGCGCTAATTTACCGGGGCACCGCCTTTCTTCGATTCGGCTAACAGCTCGAGAAGGCGCGCAAGCGTGCCCTCGTCGAGCTGTTCCAGCTGCTCGCGCGGGCTCCGGCGCGCCGTGTGCTGTTCGCTGCCGAGCATCCCGAGCACGCGCGCCGTGGCCGCATTGGCTACAGCCGAGCCCTGGGCATAGTGGCGCTCCGTCATCTCGAAGGAGTGATGTCCGCGGCTGGGCCGTCTTGCCCGCATCGATCCACAGGTAGCGAGCTCCATCGTCAAGGTCGCGGACGACCCGATCAAGAACCTCGCTCGTGCGCAAGCCCATCATCGGCGCCAGCAACGCACCGATGGCGAGCGGATGCTGCGTCTGTTCGAAGTAGCCAAGCGCTGCGGAGGCGATGGCCTGGGAGTGCCAGCGTGCGCCGGCGCGAGAGGCGGAGGCGGCCCGCCAGCAGTGGCGGCGGCTGCCCTACCCGCGCTGCACCTTTGAGCGAGTCGCGCATCTGGTCGGCCAGCAGGCCGCTGCCCGCGATGCGCGTTACCGTGCTCTGGCCGATCGTGAGCGGAATGCAGCGCTCCGTAGCCGCGGCACCGAGGCAGGCCAGCGCGGCCTCCTAACGACCAGCCCAGCCATCGGTTGCCAGGGCTTTGCTCAGAACTGCAAGACAGCTCGAGCGCGCCTGGCCCTCCTTAGGCTTCAGAGAGCGGTTCAATGGCGGCTGTGACCTCGTCGGCCCGGCGTAGCGTCGCCTCGCGCTCGTAGATGCCTAGAACCGCCAGCGCCAACGTCATCAGAACCGGCCCGAGGATCAGGCCGATGAGGCCGAAGACCTCCAGGGCGCCGAACAGCGCAATAAAGGTGAACAGCGCCGGTACATTGCCGTCCCCACCCAGCAGCCGCGGACGGAGGATGTAATCGGAGAAACCGACCACCACCAGAGCCCCGTATAAAAGCTCGACCATGCCCAGACCCACGTGGCCGGTAAACAGCAGGTAGACTCCCGCTGGCACCCAGACCAGCAGGGTGCCAGCGCCCGGCAGCAGGGAGGCAACCGCGGTCAGGGCGCCGAAGAACGCGGCCTCGGGTACCTGGGTCAGGAAAAATCCGATTCCCGCCAGGACTCCCTGCGCCATACCGGTAAGCACCGTGCCGAGCAGCACGCTGCGTCCAACCCGACGAAATTCTTCAAACAGCGCGCGTGTATCCCGGGGCTGCAGCGGCAGCATGATCGCGGCGCGCTGAATCAGCGACTTCCAGTTCTGCAGCACGAAATACATCGTGATGATGAGAAAAAAGATCTCCAGCGCGATGGCTCCCATGGTACCGGCTACTATCGAAGCGACTGATGCGAGCCGCGACGAAATCTCGGCAGCGGCACCACCCACGCGCTCCGCTATCGTGCCAGGGTGCACGCCCAGCCGCGGCAGCAGGGCATTCTGGCTCTCGAAGAAAACTCGCAGCGTACCACCGGGCTGCAGGCTGGCGACCAAGGTCCCGATGAGCCCGATGCCGCGCCCGATCAAGAGGTAGACAAAGCCGGCAAATGCTGCTCCGACGCCCAGCGTAATCAGCAGCACACAGACCAGCGCGGCCAGGGCCGGTCGCCGCCAGTGGGAGCAAAGCCAGAAATACAGCGGCAGCACGGTGAATGCGGTAAGCGTCCCAAGCAACACGCCGACGCCTACCGGATGGGCGATCCACAGGACTATTGCCGCCGCGAACAGGGCACAGATGCGCAGCGCCCGCCCCTCCGCGACGTTTTTGTTGGCCCCCTGCGGCCTGGGATCATGGGCTGGTTCGCCACAGACCTTTATCATGATAAAAATTCCAGGCGTAGCTTGCTTTGTTTTTTAGGCGCCGGACTGCAGCGGGCAGGCGGGATCTTGTTCATAACTGTAACCGGGAGGAGTCCAGCTGAGTGTAGACCTGCTCAAGCTGGCTGGTCTCCATCCGCTGCGTGTTGGCGCGGGCGCGCGACTGATCGTACTTCTGCTGCGACTGTGCCGCTTGCCCCTCGAACTGGGCGAGGTTGAAGTTCTTGCTCGGGAGCTTGCCGGAGGACTGCGCCAGGCGGGCCTTCTCCAGTTCGTAGTGGCGCTCGGCGGCCGTGCCGTGCAGCTCGGCGACCTCGATCAGCATATGATGGTAGCGGCGACGATGCTGCAGCCAGCTAAGCTTCGCTTCGCTGATGTTCCTGAGGCTGTTGACCCGGGTGAGATTGGCTTGGGCGGGCCGGATGCGGTTGAGGTCTTGACCGCGCTCGGCCAGATGCAGCTCCGCCGCGAGTTTACCGGATTCCAAGCGAGCCTGGGAGCGCTCGGCCTCAGCCACGGAGATGTCCCGTTCATCTATCGCGACATCGGCCTTGGCCTTGTTTTTCTCTTCTGCGGCCTGGTTCATCTCGCCCTGGGCGGCGAGCATGCGCTCCTTGTCCGGCAAAGGCAGGTCAGAGAGGACTATGTCGTTGACTCGATACCTGGGCCCTCCGCACGCGGCACCGGTCACAGCGAACAGCAGACAACTGGCGAGCGCTGCGCGCATCGCTCCTGCACGGCCTATGCGGTCCCTGCTGCTTGGGAGGACCGGCAAGTTACTTATTGCATCCTTGGAGAATTTACTATGGTTCATGAGCATACCTCTTAGGTAAGTACCTGCGCAGGTGGCGTGCCGGCGCGCCAGCAGGGCATTGTGCAAGGACAGGCGAATGGACCCGGGGAGAACTCCCGGGAGCACTGCAGCACGGCACAGCTGCTACGTAACCGGTGGCAAGGTGCGCCGTCACAGTACATCAATCACGCAGATGGAGCCGCAACGCTGCGGCTGGACGCGCACCGCGGGGTCTAGTTTCCACGTATCGATTGCTTTGCATACCCCGGGAAATTCTGGGGTGGCGTCATGCACGAGCACCTGGCCACCGCTTCTAACTCGGCGGCCCCAGTTTTCCAGGTCCGCTTGCGCCCCCTCATAAGAGTGGTCGCCATCCACGAATACCAAGTCGAAGCTCTTAAGCAGAGCATTTTCGTCTTGGAGTAGCTCAGGGTCTACTGACAGTTTGCGAAACAGATGGACGTTGTTGTGTCCCGCCGCTCGCACCTGCTGCCAAAACTCGCTCTCGTAGCTGGTCGTTGGCAGCCGGCGCTCGATCCACTCAAAGAGCGGGCGGAATGTCCTACGCAAGTGACGCAGGATGCCGTTGCGGACCACCTCACTTGCCCAGCGCATGGGGTCGATGGCGATAACCAACCCATCGCTCGCGGCGACGGCTTCACTGAGGATGCGCGTCGTCTCTCCTTTGAACGAGCCAATCTCCAAGACCCGCCTGGCCTTGAGCGAGTGAATCTGCTGATGAAGAAAAGCTTTTTCGGCGGGTGTAGTGCTCATGCCCATGGGAAGGTCCTCCTTGCGGTTGAATAGCCGCCCGATGGGGTCCTGTCCGCACCGCCCGGGCTCTTGACGCGTACTCGTTGGCACCCTGGGCCACTTACTGGCTCAGCGCTACGGCTCCGGGAAGTCTGGGGCCGATATCAGCGAGTCGTTCTTGCTCGTCTTTTATAGAATAATGCCGAATTAGTCTGAATGCTATATTTGTTTTTAAAAATCTAATATGAGCAACGGAAATGGGCTGTCCTTGGCTGTAAATCGAAATTCTTCAGTAAAAAACTTTTGCCAAGGGCTCGTCCGCGGACCGACTCCTTCGCCAGCTGACCCGGAAGCGCCGCCTGACCATCCGCGTCGATGCCGATGGTGGAGTAGATAGGAAAGCCGACAATGCAAAAGTGTTATTTTTAAAATGACAAAATAAAATACAGCTTTTTATTTAATCGTGATTATTATAAAAAATACCCAGAGAGCCCGACTTGGCTTGCTTGCGACGGACTTGCTTTAGAGAATTAGGATTTCATCTGTTTAGACAATCGTTCATCTGAGTATCTAAAAGAAAGAACCGTGCGCCATCTAATTGCTAATACATTTTGGGTCGCGCTGGGTCCTCAACGAATACGGACGGAGCTCACGTCATGAAACAAAATACTCTCGGATCCCGGAATGAGCGGCCCGCGCCGCGCCGCGCCAAAGCAGGTGTCGTAGTGCGCCCCCACAAGCGTGTCCAACCGGCATGGCCTCTGCGGGCCCTGCTCGGAGTCAGTCTGGTCTGCGCAGCCTCCGGAGCCGCCAGCGCGCAGCACTGCAGGCTGCACTATGCCGAAGCGTTTCGACTCATCTCCATCCAGAGCTTCGATGGTCAGCCCAAAGCGGTGATCAAGCAGAAAGTCGATGATCTGTTCGGGCCGCGCCAGGAGGTATGTGGAGAGGACGGCTACAAATTCTTCCTGACCGAGCTTGGGGCCCAGGCCGCCCTGGCACACCTTCTGGCCGCCCGCGCACAGCGTGACGCCCTCGGTGCACACGCCGCAGCAGGCGCCCGCGCACTGCGACAG
>CALFML010000716.1 GCA_937879845.1 uncultured Myxococcales bacterium | reverse complement strand
CGCCGAGGTCGTGGCAGCCGGCGCAGCAGCCAATGCCTGCGACGAGATTCCGAACAGAAATACGAATAATGCCACACGCAAAATAGATACAAGCACGCAGCGCCCCCAAAAAAACTACGCACAGACAGTAATCAAAAATCGCCCGACCAGTCGAGCAGAAAAAAATAACCGTGGTTGGCGCTAGGGATGGTACCTAACCTGAGTCCCTCACTTCGCGATGCCGGGCGAAAGAGCGGATGTTTTCTGCCGGTCGCGAAATCGGAATGAAGCAGCGGGGCAGGGGAACTGCAAGGGAAGCCGAGACCTGACCGCACGGCGGAAGACTTGTGCACGCCGCAGGGGCTGCGGCTGCCTTACGACAGGTGTGGCGCGCGCTCGCATATGTGGTGATTCATGCGTTCACCTGGGCAGACGCATAATTTCCGTTCACGTCCCCTACTGCCAAATCGTAAGGTCCGGCGCCGGTTGCGAAAGGACCCTGCGCCGGGGTGGTGAAAGTCCCATCGCCGACGCCAATCCGGACGCTGACGCTGTTGCCGTTGTTGTTCGCGGTGAGCAGATCGAGCTTGCCGTCGCCGTTCACATCGGCCGCGGCAACTGCGTACGGGCTTGTGCCAACGCCTATCACCACGGTCGTCGAGCTTGCGAAGGTGCCGTCTCCATTACCGAGGCGGACGGCTACGTTGGCGGACCCGCTGTTGGCGCTGATCAGGTCGAGCTTGGAGTCGTTGTTGAGGTCCGCGGCAATGACCTGGCGGGTGTTGGTTCCCATCGGCAAGGAGGATACGGCGGCAAAGCCGAACGTACTTGGGCGGTAGGAGAACAGGTCGGCGCGCGTCGCCGTGTTGTTGTTCGGGTTTGTGACCTGCACCGCCTGGAGGCCGCAGGTCGCGGCCTTGGCGGGGACCATGCAAGTGATCTGCGTACTGGAGACGACGACGACCGCAGTCGCGGCGACGCCGCCGATAGTGACCGTCGCGCCGGGCTCGAAGTTGGTGCCGGTAAGGGTCACCGGAGTACCGCCGCTATTGAGGGCGTTGCTCGGAGTCACGCCGATAAGGGTCGGGGGGTTGATCTGGGCCAGATCGGGGAGGGCGCCGAGATCCACCACCGCGGCCGGCGGCGGGTTGCCGCACTGACCAAGGGCCGCGGCGAGGATGAATGCTCTGCCGCCAAACAGAATGCGCGAAGTGATAGTCATTCCAGACTCCTTTAATTAAGCTCTCGCGGCACGGCCAGCCAATACGGCCAGCCAGTTCGGACAAACAGTGAGGTCGCCGCTGCGCTCTCCTCACTATACTCTAGGGCGGGGGCGGCGTAAAACCAAAGTCAAAGCGATGGCTTGTGTCGGTGTCGAAATAAAAGATAAAAGCCAAAAATTTTTATTGACCGAATAAGTAAAACCAGGCACCTTATAAACCATCGAACGGTGAGCAGCCGATCGATAACGTGGCGCAAAAAATTTTGTCCCGCGAAGAAACTTTCGAAAGCAGCAGCCGAAGACAGTAGTAGCGAATCCAGACCGACTTCGGGAGATCTAAAGGTCATGACGTTCCTCGCCTATACCGCAGCAGCACACCGAGCCTCGACGGCGTCGTCCCAGACGCTGGGCGGGCACGGCGGGGCGGCGGGGCGCGGGGAATGCGCGGCGTCCGGCCAAGCGCGGCTCACCGGGCAGCTGGGCGTCGCGGCGGCGCAGCTACGCGGCGATTGCTTCCTGCGCAATGATCTCGCAGGAGATCCAAGGTGGGGTTCCGGTCCATAGCCAGTCAGATGACATGACAGGCTAAAAAAAGGCCGGAACCCGAAAAAGGTTCCGGCCTTTTTGTTTTTATCGCGTTCGGAAAAAGCGCTGAGCTTATCCGATATGCGGTGCCTATTGCCTTATCGCGATAGCTGCGTGCTGTGCGTTATGAGCAAGTGCGAATTTAATTGATCGAAGGAGATTAGCGTCTTCTTGCGCGAATACCTATGCGGGATTGGTCTAGTGGCTCCGGGCCGCAGCCTTCCAAGCTGACGAGGCGAGTTCGATTCTCGCATCCCGCTTCTGACTGCTCGGGCGTCGTTCAATGGCAGGACAGGGGACTTTGGATCCTCTGATGCACGTTCGACTCGTGCCGCCCGAATGGCAGTGCCGCGTCAGCCTTGCCGACGCGGCGGGTAATCGCTTCGCCTTCCCTGCTTCGTGATGCGACTGGGGTCGCAGCCCGACTGTCTCTCGGGTGAGAGGGGTTCGATTCCCCTACGAGGCGCTTGTGTGAAGGGCCTGTAGCTCAGAGGTAGAGTCCCGGTCTTGCAAACCGGGGACGCGGGTTCGATTCCCGCCGGGTCCAGTTCGGTTCGCGATGGGAGTTCGCCGGGGTAGTCCAACTGGCAGAGGCACTGGACTCAGAATCCAGGTGGTGAGGGTTCGAATCCCTCTCCCGGCATTTTTTAGCCGCTCGGGTGACGCAACTGGGAGACGTGCCGCTTTGAGAGGGCGGTGTCGCAAGACATGCGGGTTCAACTCCCGCCCCGAGCATCTGCCGCTCGCCGCAGCGAGTGAGAACGACGAAAGGAGGCCGTAAAATGGACACGCTGGTACTTAGCTCCTTCTATGAGCCGGTAGCGCGCATCGGCTGGCAGCGCGCGATCACGCTGACGCTCGCCGGCAAGGTCGAAGTCGTGGAGGAGTACCAGGAGCGGGCCATCCGGTCGCTCCATCTCTCCCTCAAGATGCCGTCGGTGGTGCGCTTTGTTCGGGCGCCGGCCGGATATAAAAAGAGCGTGCGCTTCAGCCGGGAGAACGTGTACTTGCGCGACCAGGGCCGCTGCCAGTACTGCGCCCGCGCCGTGGTCCGCGCGGCCGCGACCTACGATCACGTAATGCCCAAGGCGCAAGGCGGACGCACGAGCTGGGACAACGTCGTCATCGCCTGCGGGCCGTGCAACCAGCACAAAGGCGGACGAACGCCGGCCCAGGCGAAGATGGCGCTGCGCTCCGTACCGGTCAAGCCCAAGAAGCTCGCCGACACGCTGCGCATCCGCACCGCGTTTAGCGACGGCATGCCGCAGAGCTGGCGCACCTGGCTGCGCGGCGCGGCGCATTGAGGGGTGCCCGCGATGAGGGCCGCGGGCGCCCCGGCAGCGCGATGACTCGATAGGTGTGTGGTCCCGAGCACGGAGCGGCCGCTTGAAGAGCTGGTAGCGCATCGGGACACGCCCTTCCCATTCTTTCCGACTTCTGCGACGGGATGAGCGCAATCACTGGACATGCGCGCAGCCGTTCGTACTATGTGGCGTCGTTTGCCGACGGAGCCACCATGCTCGATCTCTCCCAATTCCCCGGTCGTGTCGTCGCCAGCCGCGAGCTCCCGGCGCGTCCGGCGCGCTATGCCAGCTTTCCCGCCAGCCTCCATCCGGCGATCAAAGAGGCGCTCACCCAGCGCGGCATCGCCCAGCTATACACCCATCAAGCCGAGGCGTTCGCCGCCGCTCAGCGCGGCGACAACATCGTCGTCACCACAGGCACGGCGAGCGGTAAGTCCCTCGCTTACCTGTTGCCGGTGATCCAGGCGACCCTGGAAGATCCATCGGCCCGCACCCTCCTGCTGTTTCCGACCAAGGCCCTGACGCAGGATCAGCTGCGCGGGGTTCTGGGGCTCATCGACCACCTGGCCAGCCGCACGGATGAGGAGGTGCCGCCGCTTTTGGCCGGCGTCTATGACGGCGATACCCCGCCGGCGGAGCGCACCCGCATCCGCGACCGCGCCAACCTTGTGCTGTCAAACCCCGACATGCTGCATAGCGCCCTTTTACCCAACCACGGGCGGCGCGGCTACTCCCACATCTTCCGCAACCTGCGCTACATCGTCATCGACGAGCTGCACACCTACCGCGGCGCCTTCGGGGCGCACTTCTCCAACCTCATGCGGCGCCTTTTGCGCGTCTGCCGTCACTACGGCAGCGAGCCGCGCTTTTTGTGCAGCTCCGCCACCATCGCCAACGCCCGCGAGCACGCCGAGGCGCTGTGCGATCGCCCCTTCTGCCTCATCGATCGCGACGGCTCGCCGTCCGCGGGCAAGCGCATCCACTTCTGGATGCCGCCGCTGTCCGATAAGGATCTGCGCCGGCCGGTCACCTCGGAGCTGGCGCTGCTCGTGCCGCATCTGGTGACGGGGCGGCACCGCACGATCGCCTTCTGCCGCAGCCGCAAGGAGACCGAGATCGTCCTCAAAGAGTCGCGCGACCGCTTGCGCGATGTCGCCGGCCACGATGAGTCGTATCTCCTGGCCGGCTACCGCGGCGGCTATACGCCGGAGGAGCGGCGCCAGGTCGAGTCGGCGCTGGTCGATGGGAAGCTCATCGGCGTGGTATCGACCAACGCCCTGGAGCTCGGCATCGACATCGGCGCGCTGCAGGTCGTGGTGCAGGGCGGCTTTCCCGGCAGCCGGGCCAGCTTCTGGCAGCAGCTCGGCCGGGCCGGGCGCCGCAACGAGCTCGCCCACGCCATCGTGGTCCTGGCGGTCTCGCCCACGGATCAGTTCATCGCCGACGATCCCGACTGGCTGGTCGGCCAGCCGGCGGAGCATGCGGTGGTCGATCGCGACAACCTCGCCATCCAGCTCGCCCATGTGCGCGCCGCGGCGGCGGAGCTGCCGCTGTCGCTTGATGACGCGGCGATCTTCCCTGACCTGGGTGAGATCGTCGGGGTGCTCAGCCGCGCCGGGGAGGTGCGCGAGGTTCTGGGCAGCTGGCACTGGGCGGGCGGCGCCTTCCCGGCCGGAGAGTTCAGCCTGCGCAACATCCACAACGATCGCTTCAAGATCGTAAACCGCAAGACCGGCACCACCTTGACCGAGATGACGCGCCCGCAGGTCTATCGCGAAGCGCACCCGCGCGCGGTCTACCTGCACGACGGCGCCGAGTATCAGGTGGAGGCGCTGGATCTGGTCCAGCACGTCGCCACCGTCGTCGAGGTCGAGCAGAACTTCTACACCCAGCCCGACGTGCGCACCGCGATCGACGTGCTGCTGAGCCAGGAGCAGCGCCCCATCGGTCTTACCGACGCCGTCTTTGGCGACGTGCGCGTGGATGACGTGGTGGTCGGCTACAAGATGCTGGAGTTTCACAACCATCAGAACCTCGGCTACGAAAACCTGCACGAGCCGCTGCGGCTGGAGCTCGACACCGAGGCGGTGTGGGTCGCCGTCCCCGAGCCGGTGCTGGCGGTTCTGGGCAACGAGCGGGAGGATGCGCTCAGCGGCATGGTGCACGCGCTGTGCGCCTGCGCGCGGCTGCTCACCATGGCCGAGCGTTCCGATCTGTGCAGCACCAGCTTCCACTACACCGACGAGCAGAGCGGCGCCACCCGCACCGCCCTCGTGCTCTACGACAGCCATCCCGGGGGCCTTGGCTACGCCGGAAAAGCCTACGAGAACCTGGATGAGGTCCTGCGCAACGCCACGCAGCTCGTCGAGCGCTGCCGCTGCCGCGGCGGCTGCCCGGCGTGCGTCGGCAGCTATGGCCGGGATCGGCGGCTCATCGGCTGGGCCTTGCGGCGGCTTGTGGAAGATGTACCGCTGCCGCTCGATGTGGCGCGGCCGGCGGCGTTATCGCCGGCGCGGCAGCGCGGCGGCACCACCGCGCCGCGCATCGCTTGGCCTGAGGCGGCCGAGTGCTTCCCCGAAGTGATTGCCCGCATGCAAGCGAAGCGGGTTTCCGGCGCCGATCTGCTGGCGCGGCTCGGACCGGTGGAGCGGCAGGGATCGCGGCTGCTGCTGCGCGTGCAGAGCCCGGGACTTGGGGAGTGGCTTTCCGCCCCATCGGTGCAGCGGCGGCTGTGGCAGGCCATCGCGGCCGAAGTGGCGGCGCCGCCGGATGGCGCGCTGGTCATCGAGGTGCCGACCGCGGACCGCGAGCGGGGTCTGCGCAGCGCGATCAAGCTGGCGCGCCGGCACGACGATCTGGTCGCGGACCGGCCGCGCAGCGAGCGTGAAGCGAATTCCAAGCTGGCTAGCGGCTACGTCCTCTCTGGCGACAACGCCGCCGCCGATGGCAGCGGCGCCGGCAATTAGGGGCTGTCATGGACGCGCCGACCTCACATAAACCCGGATGCACCTGATGCTCTCAGCGCTTAAAAAGCAGCTGCATCGAGAGCATCGGGCGAGCCGCTCCGGTCCCGCGTCCGTGCCCCCAGCCGGCGCCGCGGCCTCGGCGTCCGCGGACGCATCGAACGCATCGGACGCATCGGACGCATCGGACGCATCGGACGCATCGGACGCATCGGACGCGGCGGCGTTGGCGGAGTCGAGCGCGGCGCTCTTGCCGCCGCTGTGCGCCGCTGACAGCGCCAAGCTGGAGGCCGTGCGCCTCTTTCATCCGCGGCTCTACCGCAGCCTGCAGGCGCTGGACAACGCGCAGCTCGCTGCGGTGCTGAGCGATGAGGCGTCGTTGCTCGTGCGGGCGCCGGTCGGCTCAGGCAAGACGACGGTCCTGGTCCACAAGGTCCTGTATTTGCACTTTGTCTGCGGCGTGCCGCTGCAGCAGATGGTGGTGCTCACCTTCACCAATCGCGCCGCCGCCGAGATCCGCGCCCGCATCGAAGCCATCGCCGAGCGGCCGCTGACCCGCGACGAGCTGTGGCGCATCGGGACCTTTCACGGGGTCGCGCGGGCGCTGTTGTCGCACGTGTTACCCATCGAGCAGCTCGGCTACCAGGCGGATTTCACGATTCTGGAACCGGAGGCCATAGATGAGCTGCTCGATGCGCTCATCCGCTCCGAGCGGCTGCGCATCGGTCGCCGCAGCTCCCTGCGTAGGCGCCTGCGCGAGCTCGGCGAAGGCAAGCCCGGAAGCGGCGCGGATCTGGCGCGCCTGGCCGCGCTGTGCACGCAAGAGAAGCTGCGCCGCAACGCGATGGACTTCGACGATCTCATTGCCCACGCCACGACGCTTTTGACCGCCGCGCCCGCGGTCGCGGCAAAGTGGCTGATCGTCGATGAGATGCAGGACTGTGAGCCGCGGGAGCTGGCGCTGCTCAAAAAGCTGCGCGGGGCCGACACGCGCTTTTTTGCCGTCGGCGATCCCCACCAGGCCATCTACGGCTTCCGCGGCAGCGCGCCCGCGGTGTTCCGCCAGGCCGAGACCGCACTGGCCTGCCGCGCGCTGGTGCTGCCGGTAAACTACCGCTCGACGCGGACGATCCTCGACAGCGCTCGCGCCGTGCTCGGGCTGCAGCCGGCGACCGGCCGTGACTCCGGGGGCATGACGGCCGCGCGCAGCTTCGGCGAGCGCCTGTTCATCTGCCGCCACCACGATCCGCTGAGCGAGTCCCTCTACCTTGCCGACCGCATCGCGGCCCTGCATGCCTCCGGGATCCCCTACCGCGAGCTTGCCGTGCTATTCCGCCTGCGCGCCCAGGCCGAGCCGATCCGCGCCGCCTTGACCGCGCGCCAGATTCCCTGCAGCGAGCCCGAACCCCAAGCCGAAGAGCTGCCCGACGCGGTTCGCCTCCTGACCCTGCATGCGGCCAAGGGGCTGGAGTTCCGCCACGTCTTTCTGAGCGGCATCAACGACGGGCTCTTGCCGCTCGGTCCGCGCTTTGACATCGACGCCGAAGCCGAAGAGCGGCGGCTGCTGTTCGTCGGCCTCACCCGCGCGCGCGACCGAGTCGAGATCTCCTACCACAGCCGCCCGCACGAAGTTCTCGCTTCTTCCGAACCAAGCCCCTATCTGGCTTGGATTCCGGCCGCGCTGGTCACCTGGGACAAAGGGGGCGGCGCTCCTACCCTTGCGCCGCGCGAGCCAGCCGAGCACGCACCGCCGGCCGCCGCGATCGCGAGCCCCCCACCGGCTCCCGCCGCGTCACCTTGGCAGCCGGGCCAGCCGGTCCGCCACCCGCGCTACGGTGCAGGCGTGGTTAGCAGCGTGACCGATGACACCGTGCACTGCACGTTCGGCAAGTTCGGAGAGCGCTCCTTTCCCCTGGCTCTGTGTCCGCTGCAGCCAGGCACCGCCGCCGCGCCGCGCAGCTGATCCAAGCTACGGACCGACCCAAAGAGCCATGACGATGTCATCCAGATAGGAGCCAGGCCCTATCTTCAGCCGCTTGATCATTCTGCCTTCTTCGACGAAGCCCAACTTCTTGTAAAGCGCGATGGCGCCGGTGTTCGCGGCCCGCACGCGCAGCTCCATTCTCTCTACCTTGGGGTTAGATTGGGCCCAGCGGATAAGATGAGATAGGAGCTTTGTCCCGACGCCCATTTTCTGGAAACCCTCGTGCACCGCGATCGTCAAGTCGACGACATGCGCAGTCACCGCGAGCTTGAGCGGATCGAGCAGCGCATGGCCGACGATCTCGCCGTCTTCTTCGATGACGATGAACTTGCCGTATTCCATGTCATTGAGTCGAGCGATCCGTTCGCGGAACACCTCGTCTTTCAGTTCACTGGGCACCGATGCCAGCCGCCCTGGAGTGCGCGCGATGATTCGCTGGGCTTCCGCCAAAGTGTGGGCGTCTTCGACGCGGGCGTCGCGAATCTGCAGGTTGCGCAAGGGGGTCGCCATCCATCTAAGGTGCCCCGAGTGTTCGCGGGTGTCAAAGACCCATGTTCCGCGCAGCATCAATCAATGTGGTAAGGTCACCGGCCATGTCCGATGTCGATGATACGCCGCAGAATCGACCCTCGACCAAACCCTCGACGCTCCCACCCAAGGACGGTACCCCGATGGTTCCCAAGTACAAGACGCTCGTTGGCCTCCTCTGTTTGGCGGCGATCCATTGCGGCACGGCGCCAGCGCCGGAGCCGGCCGCCGTCCCGAGCAGCTGCCCGCCAAGCCCCGGGTCCGGGCGCACCCTAGTCGGCTGCGGCCTGGCCCCGCGCGTGGCTCTGCTCGGGGTCGATGAGCAGGCAATCTATACCGTCGATGGCAGCCGAACCTTTTCCGCGGTGGCGAAAAAAACCGGTCAACCGACGAAGCTGTACCACAGCCAGCTGTTCAACTACTACATGGCCCATGGCACCAGCCAGCTTCCCACCACGGGCTTTGCGGACGACAAGGTTTATCTCCTCGATTTGGTGATTCAGGACGGGCGTTCCTACGGGAACATCGGGTTCTTGGAGCCTCGCTCTCCGGGGAGTCTCAGCGCGGCCATCCGTGTGGATTGGCAGCGCAGCGGCAGCTTGGTCTTTGCGGATGGCTACGTATATTTTCAAGACGGGCTGACCCAGGCCGCCATCACGCCGCTCGTGCGGGCGCCGCTTGGCGGCGGGCCGTCGCAGGTCATCTATGCCGGCCAAGGGGAGCCGTTCGCCGTCCGCGGCGGCTATCTATACTTCCGGGACGTATATGGGAGCATCCGCCGCGCTCCGGTTGATGGCGGTACCGGGAACCTGATCCTGGCCAAGCTGCCCCAGGCATCCGCAGCCAGCAGCGCGACGATCTACTATCGTGATCTCGCCGTCGATGACGACTACCTCTATGTGCCGGTGCCTGCGCTTGGCGCAGGCGCTCCGGATACGCTGCAGCGCTATGCGGTGACGGGAGGCGACAGCGGCACGATCATCGCGAGCTTCCCCTCAACGGACGAAATCACGCTGGGACCGCCGACCGCGCTTGTGATTGACGGAGCTTACTTGTACTTCGTGGCGGCCAACGGGCTCAATCGGATCAGGCTCGGGGGGGACGGTCGTCCGGAGACCCTTAGCTCGACCAAGGCGCCGCCGGTCTTCGATGCGACCTCGATCTATGTCGCTGAGCAGATGGGCGGAGAGGACGCACCGCTGCAAGGAGTCATCATACGAAGGCCTAAATAATGCGCCTGCGCGATGGCGATACGCTGGGCGATATCGTCCGGTTCGCGGGCCAGGGACCTCCGCGCGGCCGATGCCGAGCCGGCGCTCAGAGGCAGCAGGCAACAGATTTGGTGTTTAGGCAGTCGGTAGAGGAGAGGTCGCCGCTTGTGGTGATGTACAGGCCGTAGTAACCGGAGGCGGTCTGCGTCCAGCTGTCGCACGCGGTGCCGCTGAGATCGCGGGCGTTTCCGGCGCCGCTGCCGTTGGACGGATCAACCCAGGCGCCGCTGGTGGGCGGGATGGTCGCGGAGTGGGCCCGCGCGTATTCGATGTTGTGGCAGAGATGGGAGCCGGGAAATTCGCCGATGCACATCTGGTGCATTTTGAATCGTCCGCCGGGGTTGCCGTTGGTCTTGGCCGTGGTGAAGCCTGCCAGCCGCGTGCGGGCCGGGCTGTTGCAGCAGGCGAGCGCCTTGCGCTTTGCGCAGTCCGTCGAAGAAAGCCCTCCCGCGGCCGCCACGTAGAGGCCGTAGTAACCCGAGGCAGTCTGCGTCCAGCTGTCGCAGCTGGTTCCGGTGAGCGACCGTACTCCGGAGGTCCCGATCGAGGAAGAGGGGTCGATCCAGGCCCCATCGACTGGCGGCGTGGTGGCGGAGTTGGTGAAGGCGTACTCGCTATTGTGGCACAGGTGCGAGCCGGCAAACGCCGCGGCACACAGCACGTGCATACCGAAGCGGCCGTTGCTGATCGCGCCGGTTGTGGTCGCGGTGGTGAACCCGGCGAATGAAGAGGTCTCCTCGCCGTAGGCGCCGCTGCCCGCGGGACCGGTGGGGCCCTGCGGTCCCGGATCCCCCTTGTCGCCTCGGTCCCCTTTACTTCCCATGGGACCTGCCGGACCCGCGGCGCCTGCCGGACCCGCGGCGCCTGCCGGACCCGTCGCGCCTGCCGGACCCGCGGCGCCCATCACACCGGCGGGGCCTGTCGGTCCCGTCGGGCCGGCCGCACCGGGATCCCCCTTGTCCCCTTTGCTGCCGGGCGCACCAGCCGGACCGGCCGGCCCCTGCCCGCCGGGATCGCCTTTGTCGCCGCGCGGCCCCGCGGCCCCCGGCTCGCCCTTGTCGCCGCGGGGGCCGGCGCCGGGAGCGCCGCTGCCGGATTCATTACAGGCCGCTCCGAAGCTCAACGTAAGCGCTCCGCATAGCATCCACGCCAGTTGTTTCATGATCACACACTCTCTCTTTCCGCCTCGCACGTTCGGCAGGCGATCCGGGCGGACTATGGCGCGTCGCGATGCGGCACGTCAATGGCGTGACCGCCCGGCGCGTTCAGCACTTCCCGACACAATCCTGCGGGTCGAGAGCGGGGCGATGTTCATCGGCCCTGATTATCAGCCTGTCTTGGCGCGGACGCGCCGTGCATTCTACATAACGAACTCATGTATATAGCCCATAGCGATTGCAAGATTTTGCTTGCGGTGTAATTCGAATAACTGCTAACAATTTGACTCACTGGATATCGTGGCTGATTTACTGAATAGATGCCTTTTCAGATAAGGATGAGCCGATGCTCCCAGCTGCCAGAGCCACTGATCTTATCGCTTGCCCTCTACCTGGGCACGTGTCAAACCCTGCAACCGGCGGGTCTACAAGCACACTCATCAATCAACTCCCAGCATTACGCCATGGTGATACCTCGACCTGCGGCGCTCTCCTGGTTGAGGGCAACCCAACCATTTTGATTGATAGTCGACGGGCGATTTATCTTGGAGCGAGCACTGCTCACGGAGGAAAGGTTATCGGTGGCTCACCAAATGTTTTTTGGGGCACGCAGACGCTCGCCGTAGCTGGCAAGGGCGATCTGCTCACCAACAAATTTAGCGAGCAATACGAATTTTTGAATGAAGTTACTAAACAACCGGTGGCTGGTCTTCTCTATTGTATCACTGCGCCAGACGGCCGTCAGTATGTAGGTAGAACCGATAAAATGGGTAAAACCGAGCGGATTATTACCGAGAACAAGGAGAAAGTAATCGTACGCTGGGGTAAGGAAGCGGCAACTTATCTTCGGCGACAGGGAACACCTTTCTGAGAGGATAACATGGGAAAACAGATCAAAGAATCGAGTACAGATGAGAAGGAGCCGACAACAACGATCTCTGTCTCAGAGAATTATGATTATGTTACCGTAGTCGGAGCATCTTATACTTCGCTCATAGAAGATGTGCGTAAGCAAATGGGAAACAAAATGAGATTTGTCAATCAGGGCATTCGACAATTGCGGCTGTATCCGATGACTACTGACGATCTCTCCGTGCAGCGTGTATTTTTGATATTCATAGAAGAGTACGAAGCCAAACTTTTGAAGCGGATCCAGCAAGTGGTGAGCGGTCGCTACCGCGCTGCCTATAAGGAATTCGACTCTATCTCCAATTTGGTTGATTTCGTTAATTTGCGCATGAGTAAAAACCGTCTAATCAAACAGCTGGATTTTTTCTCGCACGGGGTGATTGGCAGCGTTGAGCTTGGTTATAAACTGCGCAAGAACGACAGCTATCGCTTCAGAGACGTACAGGCCCGCAAGCTTTCGCCTGATGCTTTTGACTATGATGCCAATATTTACTCCTATGCTTGCCGCACCGGACTGGGACAGGATGACGAGGACGACCCCGCTTATTCAAAAAGTCTCGCGCAGATTTTAGCGAACGCAACTACTACGATGGTACACGCATTTGTCCGAAGAAGTGAGTACGATTTGACTTATGGAGATACAAGGCAGAGGAAAATAGCAGCAGATAATATTGATAAAATAAGAAATTATGATAATGCGATTGCTGCCCATCGGATGCTGGAAGTTCTGCAGCAAAAAGGTGTTTTTTCGGGGCCGATGCCGCCAAGACCCGTCAATCCATGCACCAATGAGGAGGAGTCACTCGCTCGTCATGCGATGAGCCGCGATAGGAACCAGCGGGAGCTCGGCTACCCGTTAGATGAGGAAGGCGCGGTCCAAGGGGTACGCACGGCGGCAACTCCGGAATGGGCTCCTCAAGGGTTACGAATTTATTCGCCATAACTGTGATGGTTCTGGTAGAGTTGGGTTCGGTATGAGCGCTTCGAACCGACTCAAGCAATGGGGCTGGTCGCTGGCAGTTGCAGTCTTGTGCTGCATTGCCGCCCTGGGCTGGTTCCTCCGAAATCGAGGGAATTCGATGTCTCACCCTGTCTTGATGCGGACTAGCTTTGATGATCCAGAGCAATTTGATGCAACTAGTTGGTTCAGCAATGGCACATACAAGCGCACGCAGCTTAAAATGAATGGCAAAGTTTTTGAGCATGAAACGGCAATGGTACGGACGCAGCCCATGCCTTTAGTTCCCTCTCAAAATCCCGAGCTTTGTGCTGGCGCCGCTGTCGCCATAGAACGTAGCGTTTCAGGGTTTGACGCTTCTTCCTTAATAAAAGATTGCCCAGATTTACTTCGTCGGACCTCCTACGTTATTAGTGGCTTTGGTGCTCCGAATAAACCAGAAGATCATTATCGTATCTATATAACTCTTCAGGGCCGGCGTTTTATCGTGGAGATGGTCCGAGATGGAGTCAGTGGAAAAATATTACATGTGACCGATGCGCTAGACGTAACGACGCTGGATACCGACGATGTCGCAATATTTCAGCGATTTGAAGCGGCAGAGCATCCTGCGCAAAAGCCGTAGCAAAGCTGGCAATCGCCTGGCTCAGGATGCGGTTACCTTCGGAGCTGGCGTAGGAACTTCGACCCGCCGATTCCCAGTCGCGCGCTGACAATGGCTGCGGCCAAGGCCCCGAGCAGCCGGAAGCAGAAAGCCGCCTGCGTCGGTTCGGTCACGGTGTAAATATTCAAGACGCTGGTCCAGTGCGGCCGGGCATCATAGCTCTGATAGTGCGAGCCAAAGATCCAGCTGCGGGAGGCAGGCGACATCAAGAAGTCGGCCATCGGCCACTGCACGGCCAACAGGCTCGCCAGAAACAGCGCCCCCAGCACCGCCGCCTGCCGCCATGGCGAGAGGGCGGCCAGCACCGGCTGCGCCAGATCCAGCACCAGCGCCGGCGCGACTAGCAGCAGAGGGAAGCCTTCCGGCACAAGATGCTTAGTCGGAAAGTAGACTGGCCCAAGCTTGGGCGCGGTCGGAACCAGCGGAAAGCCCCAGAGCAGCAGCAGGAGGATGGCAGAGTAGACTGCGGCCGTGAGGGTCGCGCCGAAGCGGTGACCAGAGGCGCGGCCGATCCCGATGAGCACAAGCGGTACGATGACCGCGACCGCGCGGTAAAAGGCCGCGCCGTGCTGCAGGACGCGCCCCGTGAACTCCATCTCGAACGTGAGCAACCCGACCAGCACGAGTCCGCCGACGGCGAGAAATAAAGTGGTAAGCAGGCTGCGAGTGGGTCCGCTTGCGTGGTTGCGGACGCCGGTGAGCAGCACCAGCCCGCCGAGCTCCACGGCGATGATTCCCAGCGCGAGGACCGCATGCGGCGGACTGAGAATCGTAACATCAAGCCCATAGGCGTTGTGCCACCAGTTGTCAAACGGAGCAGAAGCCAGCATCGCCAACCCGCCCCAGGCCGAAACGAAGGCGCCGAGCGGTCCGTGGAAACCCCAGATTCGCACCGCGGCATTTCTCCCATGCTTTGCCGCCGCCGATCGGGAAAAGGTCGTGTGCAGGATCAAATAGCCGCACGCTAGACCCGCCAGCACCCCGCCGAGGTAGATGGCCAGGTGGGGCGGCGACCAGAAGGTGTCACGGCCAATGGAGCGGTGCCAGGCGATATCCCACTGCACCCCCAACACAGCCGAGCTGACCGCCAGCAGGGAGGTCCATACGTAAAAGGGGACGCGGCCTCCGCTCGGGTCCGGGGGTTCCAATGCGCGGATGGGCGCAACCGGAGTAGACATCATGTATCGCGGTCCTCCGCCGTCAGCTTCTCACGACCGCAGGCAATCGTGAACGGTTTCCAGCGGCGGGGCGAAAGTCTCGGCGAGCGTCCGGCTTTTCGCGGCGCCGCCCGCGCCGGGTTTTGCTGCGCCTTTTCGGCCGGTTGCACAGGCGCGCGGCAAATTTCCTGGGGGTCGAGATCATACGGTACACTGTCGAGGATGGCGGATGCGATCGATATACGCGGCACCGGACTGTCCGTCACCCTGGATGACCCGCAGCACGAAGAGAACCGGCCCCCGGCGGCGGAGAACCGATTCTCGATCGGGCGCTTCCTCGTCGTCGATCGTCTGGGGGAAGGGGCGATGGGAGAGGTCTTTTCTGCCTATGATCCGGAGCTCGATCGCAAGGTCGCCGTCAAGTTCGTGCGCAGTCTGCCCGGCGATTCGTTTCAGACTATGGCGCGGGTGCGTCAGGAGGCGCAGGCGCTGGCCAAGGTCTCCCACCCCAACGTCGTTCAGGTATATGAAGTCGGTGAGAGTAGTGGGCGCATCTTCATCGTCATGGAGATCGTGGATGGCGGCTCGCTGGCGCAGTGGCAGAAGAGCGGCGGGGCGATCGGACCGCAGGAAATCGATCACCGTCTGCGCCTATATCTGCAGGCCGCTGCCGGGCTCCTTGCCGCTCATCGCTGCGGTCTCATCCACCGTGATTTCAAGCCGGACAATGTCCTCCTTGGCCGAGACGGCCGGGTGCGGGTCGCCGACTTCGGACTGGCGCGCGTGATGGCCGGAATGAGCGCCGCGGTACCAAGTCCGGGGCCACCGAGCCAGAATAGCCAGGGACGCTCGGGTCCGCGGCTCACCGAGGTCGGGGTCGTGCTCGGAACCGCCGGCTATATCTCTCCCGAGCAGATTCGCGGCGCCGAAGCCGATGAGCGGAGCGATCAGTTCAGCTTCTGCGCATCGCTCCATGAAGCCCTCTATGGGATGCCGCCATTTTCCGGCGACTCTTTTGAGGAATACGCCCTTAGCATCCTCAACGGACGTCTTTATTCGCCACCGCCCGGCCACGTACCGCTTGTCGTGCAGCAGGCGATCTTGCGTGGGCTGGCGCAGGATCCCGCGGCCCGTTTCCCTTCGATGCAGGAGCTGATCACGGCGCTAGAGGCGGGCCTGCGCCCCGATTCGGAGCCGCTTATCACCCGCGCCGACCGAGTCCGCATCGGCCTGACCCTGGCGAGCATCATGATCGTGCTGGTGCTGCTAAACGGTACCGCGGCCGCCCTGCTACACTCGCGCGACAGCCTGATCCGCGGCATGCTGTTTGAGGGAGTGCTCATGTGTGCCTGCGCCATCCTGACGTGCCGGCCGCCGTGGCCCATCCGCCACCCGCACCGCTACCGGCACATGATGGCATTTTTCCTGATCGTCCTTGGGACCGGCCTCCTTTGGCGGCTGACCGCGCTGCTCTTGCATTTCAAGGTCAATGACTTTTATACCCTTGAGGTCATCGGGCTGGCGGGGCTGTTCGCCGTGGAGGGCTTGCGGGTCGGCTGGCGCCACTGCCTGCTGGCGCTGCCGGCGCTCGCCTATGCACCGTTTATCCGCCTGTGGCCGGAGGTGCGCATCGTCCTTTACAACCTGGTGCTGGTCGGGATGACGATTTCCTCGATTATCATTCACATGCAGCAGACGGTTCCGGAGCCGAGCACCGCCGGTCCGCCGCCGGCGCGCTGAGCAGGCGAAGGCGCAAAAGTCCTCCGGCGGCTCGAAGCCGTTCTTCTTCCCCCAGGGCGCGACGGTTCGGCCCCGTCGCTGGAGTCTTCCGACCCCCGCCCTCTATCGACGTTCCTAGTGGTAAGACGAGGCGAGGGCATTTACAATAGCTCTTTGAGGCAACGCGCTGAGGTCCAAGCCCCACCTCGGCGGCAGGGGAGAGAATATGGCTCTGGTCAGTGAGCTGCAGCTGCGAAAATTCTCGACGGTCTTTTATTTTCTCGACCGGAACAAGAACCAGGTCTTGGACTGGGAGGACTTTTGCCGCGGCGTGTATTTCATCCGCAAGGAGCGCGGGTGGAGCGATAGCGATCCGCGGCTCCTCAACCTGCTACAGGCCTATGAGGCTTATTGGCAGAAGATGCTCGCGCTCTGTGATGAGGACGAAAACGGGGTCATCACGCTCTATGAGTTCCTGCGCCTGCATGAGCAGGTTGCCGACGAGATCCGTGAAAGCGGCAGGGTCCCGCCGTGGGCGCTGCAGCTGTTTCAGGATACCCACCGCGCCCTGGACATCGACGGTGACGGCAGCATTACTCAGGACGAGTATGCGCTGCACCTGCGCTCGATCGACTCGGACGCCGATCCGCGGGCGGCCTTTCTGCGCCTTGACCTCAACCACGACGGCGGCATCGATATCGCTGAGCTGGAGCAGCTCTACCAGCAGTTCATCATGAGCAATGATCCGAACTCCAGCGGCAACTGGCTCTGGGTGGGGAAGTACTAGTCGCCGCCAGGCCCCCATGGCGCGACCCGCCGGCTGCCGGGCCGCTGCTCACCCGGTCTGGCGCGTCGCCGCGGGCTCTGCCGACGGTTCGGCGCGGCTCAGCGAGGAACGCTGGAGGTACCGCCCGTGCCGGTACCAGGCGAAGGTGCCGGGGCCGGACTGCCGCCGCCGCCCGCGCCGCATGGCGGGCCGCTGCCATGGCCCGGGTGGGCAGCCAGGAGCTTGGCCAGCTCGGCCTGCTGGTCCGCGGTCAGGACCCCTTGGATCGCCGCCTGCGTGTCCTTGTGAATCTGATCGAGCTGCGCGTGGGCATCCGCCAATGACAGAGTTCCGGCCTCAACCTGGGAGTGGATCGCGCTCAGCTTGGCATCGGCCGCGCTCATGATATCGCGGATCTGGCTGACCTGATCCGCGCTCAGGCCCAGCGCCGCGGTCAGCCGGTCCAGATCGAACGGGTCGCGGTGATGCGCATGCATCTGGCTGAACTTGGCTTGCTGCTCCGCAGTCAACAGCGCCAGGATCTGGGTCTTCTGCTGATCGTGCGCCGCCTTCACCTGCGCCTGCGCGTCCGCCGGACTCAGGGTGCCGGCCTTGACCTGAGCGCGGATGTCGGCCAGCGCGGTGCGGGTAGCATCGAGAATCGGCCCAATCGCGGCAACCTGCTCGGCGCTCAGTCCGAGCAGACGGGTGAGCTCGGACAGCTCGGAAGGTTGCACGCGGCCCGGCCGGCTCTGGCTGCCTGGCCCGTCGGCGTCCGGCAGGGCGACCTGCTCAGCGCTGACCGTGCTGCCCTGGACCGCCTGGATGTCGCTGGCCACCGCACCGCTGCTGTCCGCGCCGCTGCATCCCAGGCCAAAGCTGAACAGGACAACACCAACCCAAGAGATCCGCTTCATGGTCATCATCGTCTTTCTCCTATGTATAAGGCGGTCCGTCTGCTCATGCTCTGACGCAGCTGCTCGGCTGCTGTCAGAACCTGAGCCAGGCGTTTTGCAACCGCCATGCCGCTCATCGCGAGCGCGGCGCCCGAGACTCCGATGCGCCTCCCCCGGCACGTGATTCTCCGTCTGAGATGGCCGGAAATTAGGGCCCTTCCGGAACCGCCCTGCGTCCGAAGTCCTAGGCTCTTTTCGACCCCGCAGCGCGTGCGAATTCCGCAGCCGCTGCAGACTCCGCATCCGCTACGGACTCCGCGATGCGGAGCCAGCGCCAAAAAGGGACAGCGGACGCAAAGGGAGCCCGCGGGTCGTTGCCGCCTTCACTTGCGGATGCAGTGCGACCTTCCCCTACCACGATCCTGCCTGCTCCGGCCGGAAGGACTGTCCGCAGACCCCGGCAGCCGCTCCGCCCGCCGCCGCCCCGGCGTCAGCCGCCTGATGCGCTCCTGCAGCCTCGCGAGGTTGTTTGAGAAAAGGGGCGGCCTGCGACACCCAGGAACTTTCCGACTATACTAAGGTTGCCATATGTTGTCTAACGTCGAAGCGGCGCTCCGCGGCACCTGCGTCCTCGTAGTGGAAGACACGCCGAATAATCTCGCCGTCTTGCGGCAGATTCTGCTCAACAGCGGCTCCAAGGTGCTCGAAGCCACCACCGCGCAAGAGGCCCTAGACCGTCTGCAGGAGCAAGAGGCGACTCCGGATGCGGTCCTTTTGGACGTCATGCTGCCGGGGATGAGCGGATTCGACCTGTGTGAACACATCAAGAACACCAAAGCCGGCATTTATAGTCGGATTCCCGTCTTGTTCATCAGCGCCCTGCATGCGACCGATGAGAAGGTGCGCGCTTTTTCCGCCGGCGGAGTGGACTACATCACCAAGCCGTTCGAGCCGCCTGAGGTGATAGCGCGGGTCGCGCATCAGATCAAGACGGCCCGCCGTCAGCACTCGATCGAAAAAGAGCACGAGCGCTTGCGGCTCATGAACGTAGCGCTGCTAAGTTCGCAGCTGCGCGCGGCGTCCGACCAGGGCACCCTCCATGAATACCTTCCCGAGCAGGTGCTCGATGGGAAATATAAGCTCCTCGAGAAGATCGGCAGCGGTGGCTTCGCTGTCGTCTACAAAGGGCTGCAGCTTAGCACCCGGCTTCCCGTGGCAATCAAAGTATTCTGCCCGTCCAGCGGCGGCAGCCGGGCGGAAGGCGTCGCGCGCTTCCGCTTGGAGGCGATCTCTGCCTGCCGCGTCGAGCATGAAAACGCGGTCGCGGTGCTGGACTCGGGAATCTCTAGCGAGGGGATCGCCTATCTGGTGATGGAGCTTCTGAACGGACACGCTGTACGCGGAGCTGAGTCAGCGCGGGCCCCTGTCCTTGACGCGCTCCTTGGAGATTATCAACCCGGTGTGCTCGGTCTTGATCAGCGCTCACGCGGCCGGGGTAATTCATCGTGACATCAAGCCGGAGAACATTTTTCTCCACGCCACTCCGGAGGGCGAGGTGGTCAAGGTGCTGGACTTCGGCATCGCCAAGCTGCTCGATGCTGGGCATGCCGACCAGGCGGCACGCTCGAACACGATGACAGGAATGTTCATGGGAACTCCCGCATACCTGAGCCCGGAGCGCATAAGCGGCGGCCCGACCGACGTTCGCTCTGATGTCTACAGCATCGGAGTCATGCTGTACGAGATGCTCTGCGGCCAAATACCGTTCGGCGGCTCAGAGGCTGGGCTGACGTCTCTGCTGAGTGATCATCTGACCAAGGCACCGCAGCCGCTGCGCGCCCATAATCCGGAAATCCCTGAATCCGTAGAGCGAATCGTACTGTCTACGCTCGCCAAGGATCCGGCCCAGCGTCCGCACATAGACGTCTTATTGGCCGCGCTGCAGCTAGTCGCCAAGTCGCTGGCAAAACCGGCGCAACAGGAAGACGCCGATGCGCAGCTGCCGACCTTGAACCCATCCCGCATGGAGCAGCTGCGGCAGTTCTGCATGCAGAACGAATCGGATCTGCTGCCGGCGCTCATCCGGCAGTTCAACACGGACGCTCCAGCGGTTCTGTCCCGTCTGCAGGGCGCGCTGAAGGCCGGCGATAGCAGACAGGTCCGCTTTGAGGCGCACTACCTGCGCTCAAGCAGCGCCAACATGGGAGGGGAGCGGCTGGCGGATTTGTGCAGCCTGCTCGAAGACCTCGCGAGCGAAGGGCTCCTGCTCGGCGCAAATGCGCTGTTCGAGCAGATCGAGGCAGAGCTCCACGCGCTGCTTGGGGCGCTGGCGCATTATCTGCCAGATTGAAGGCGCCGGACCGCGGCGGCAGGCACCGCGTCGATGAGAACGCCGGAACTTTACCGCGCTCCGGGCGCGCAGTGCCGCTCGGAATGAAGGAATGTACTAGGCAATGCGCGCTATTGCAGCAGCATGTCTTGTTCGTCTTGAGCGGCCGCGTAATGGATGAAATCCCCCAGTCTGCTGCGGCTTGACCGATGACCGGAGGGCTCGCCATGCCTCCTTGGCCCACGGCGCGACGCTCTGAGCCAGGCTTGGCGATGCCGGCCGGATCCTGGGGCGTACCGCACGACCTCGGCGTGAGTTACGGAGGCGCCAGGGATGCTTTGGGATTGGCCAGCAGCCGGCTCAGGTCTTGGATGCTGACCGGCTTGACTAAGTGGCCGTCGCACCCCGCTTCCTTTGAGCGGAGCCGGTCGCTGCTCTGACCCCATCCGCTCAGCGCGATGATGATCAGCGCGCTCGCTCCGGTCTCCTCACGAATGCGGCGGGTGGCATCCAGTCCGTTCAAGCGCGGCATTCCTATATCCATGAGGATAATCTGCGGTCGGAACTTCCGCGTCTGCTCCACCGCCTCGATTCCATCGTAAGCAACAGCCACGTCGTTGCCGAGCAGGCGAAGCATCTCGACCATCGACTCGGCTGAGTCGCGATTGTCATCAACCACCAGGATGCGCCACCTCGCGCCAATCGGATGGGGGTCCGTAGCGGACTCGGGGCCGGGCTCCGCCTCACTGCAGGCCGCAGGGGCCGGCAGCCGAACCGTGAACTCGCTCCCCATCCCGGGACCGTCGCTCGCTGCGGTAACGGTTCCGCCATGCATCTCGACCAGTCCTTTCACAAGGGCCAGACCGATGCCGAGCCCTCCGGTCGCGCGCTCGACAGACCGGTCTACTTGAGAGAACATGTCAAAGATAGTAGGCAGGAAGCTCGCAGGAATGCCGATGCCGGAGTCTCTTACCACCACCACCGCCTTGTCCCCATCCCGGCAGGCCGTGAGCACGATCCGCCCGCCTCTCTGCGTATACTTGGCGCTGTTGGTCAGAAGGTTGGCGAACACCTGGGCCAAGCGGGTGAGATCGGCATATAAAAATATCGGCTCTGCAGGGAAGTTTATGATGAGCTCGTGTCCGCCCCGCTCAATCAAAGGACGGGCGGTCTCCACCGCGCTGTTCACCGCATCCGCCAGAGCAATGCGGACAATCCGTAGGTCCATCTTGTTGCGGTTGATGCGTGACACATCGAGCAGATCGTCGATCAGCCGGACCATGTGTCCGAGCTGCCGCTCCATCATCTGCTGCGAGCGCCGCTGGATCTCCGGGTCCTGCGTGAGGCGCAGCACCTGTAGTCCGTTGCGAATCGGCGCCAGCGGGTTTCTCAGCTCATGGGCCAGAAGTGCGAGGAAATCGTCCTTCCGGCGGCCTGCTTCACGCAGCGCCTCCTCGTCCCGCCGCCTGTCCGTTACGTCGAGCGAGACCCCGCGCATGTGCAGGGGAGAGCCTTCGGCGCCATAGGCCGCTCGCCCCCGTACGAGGATCCAGCGGGTCGTTCCATCCGGCCAGCGCGTTCGATACTCGATGTCATAGACCGTCCGCTCCTCGATCGCACGGCGGAAGGCTGCCCGGACCCGCTCACGGTCGTCCGGGTGGATGGCAGCGAATAGCTCGTGATAGGGAAACGACGGCTCGGGCGTTGGGGCAAGCGGGTCCGGCGGCCGACCAAAGTTCTGCCAGCATAGAGGGGAGCATTCGATTTGCTCGGTAATCAAATCCACATCCCAGGCGCCAAGCTGTCCTGCCGCCAGGGCGAACTGGAGCCGCTCTTCTTTATCGCGGAGCGTATCAGCCTGACGCTCTGTTTCGGCCAGATAGGCGCGAACCTTGTACTGTTGATGCCGCGAGCGCAGCGCCGCATGAACGACGCTCAGCAGCGACCGCAGCCTGACCGGACGTTCGACCAGCGATAGGTTTATCGACTCGCCGAGCTGCAGCGGACGCCCCGCTGCGCCCTTGCGCGCCAAGACCAGAAGCGGGAGATCCGACCAAGCCGGCTGGCTGCGCAAAACCGCCGCCAATCGCTCATCCTGGTCCGCCGCGAGCGCTTCCTCGGTGAGCAGAGCGGCACCGGCTCCGGCCATGATTTCCCGGCATAACTCCGCCATGTCCATGCACAGGGTACCGCTCAATCCGATGCTGACCAGCGCGGTGCGGAGCCGCCTTCGGTGGTGATCTGGCGGCGGCCGGCGGGGCTGGCGCCCCTCCTGTCTGTACCGGGGCCCTGTGGCCCGACGCTACGCCGAGGCCCGGCGCCGCAGCACGTCGCTGTGCACCTCGAAGCGGAACGGCAGGATCTTGTGGTCGCCGTCGTCGCGCTCCCGGAGCAGCTCGAGCAGTCCGTCGAGGTCACGATGCCCGCCAGGCGCCCGTCCGCGTGCAGCACCGGCACCGCGTCCAGTCGGTGATCGAGCATGAGGCCCGCGACGTAGGAGATGCTGCTCGTCGGCACGCAGTGGTAGGGGTGCCGGGTCATGAC
>CALFML010000715.1 GCA_937879845.1 uncultured Myxococcales bacterium | reverse complement strand
AGGGTCCAGGGTTCGCGGCGACTGCAGGCGGCCGCGCCGGGTACCGGAGGCGCGCCCGCCGATGGCCGGCCAACCGTATAGACGCCGTCGGTGACGGGCGGCTGCTCGTGCTCGGCGAACACCTCGACCTGGACCTGGAAGCCGAGCGGAAAGCCCTTGCGCGCATCGAGCGACTTGCGCAGGATGCGCCCGCCGCCGAGCCGCGCCGCCGGGATCCCTGCCGCCGTCGCCGCGCGGGCGAGCGCCAGGCTGTAGACGGCGCGCTCGCGGTCGCCGTGCGTCGCCGCGCCGCCAGCGCTCCGGGCCGGCACGCCCTCCTCCGTCGAGGGCGGGGCAGCCGGACGCGGCGCCTCGACCGGGAGCTCCGCGAGCGGGACAAAGACAGATACCGTGGTAGGCACGGCGGCACCATAGCACTCCCCGAGAGCCGCGGCAGCCCCAGCCTACATTCCTTGCGCGCGCCGGCCGCGGGGTCGCCAGCACGGCCTTTTGCGACCTTTTGCAACCTGGCGCGGCGACTGCGCTCACGCCTGCCCCTTGTCAGGCGGATGAGCTATGTGTGAAAAGAGAACCGCGGGCCCCGGCGCCGGCCCGGCGGTGCCGCTAGGGTATTTACCTGGGCCAGGGAGTGGGGGAACTTCAGCCCGGCGTACACGTGCGCAGGAGATTGCGCAGGGTGCGCTTTTCATGCGCAGCCGATTGCGCAGTCAGGTACGCGGAAAACACACGATGATTGAACCTGAAGCGGTCAAAACCCCAGTGAATCGCGGTCTGGGAAGGCGATGACATGGACGAAAAAGCTGGCGCGTCCCGTGCTAAGGGTCCTGAGGTCTCAACGCACCCTGAAGGTACAAAGGGTGATCGGCCCGACAAGGAGCAGCAGGCAATGATTCAAGCACCGATCGGAGAACGCGATAAGGCCGTGAAGATCCTGGCCAAGTCGATCTTCCGCGAGCTGAAAATGAACGGCTACGAGACCCGACAAATCGTCGCTCTATCGTCCGAGCTGCTGGGCCTTGTGACCTCTACGATCAAGACCGAAGCCGACGGCTCCAGCGGCTAGGCGCAAAGCCCCTCCAGCCTCCTTCGCACCGCCCGGCGGCTTGCCTCGCCCGCGTTTCGCCGTGGCACTGGGCCGCGGCGCCTGCCATGCTGCTTCC
The DNA here is from genome assembly GCA_937879845.1 of uncultured Myxococcales bacterium. GTDB lineage: Bacteria > Myxococcota_A > Polyangia > Palsa-1104 > JAEUJZ01 > CALFML01. The sequence continues at coordinate 21,798 of CALFML010000715.1, read as the reverse complement.
ATACTCGTGAGTTCCGCACTGTCAGGTTTCCGGCCGCGCCACTTCGCGCGCGCTGCGTCGTTCTTCCCGACGGCACGCGTAGTCTTTGCGGCCGGCGCGCTGCTGCTTGCGCCGGTGGGGCCGGCCGCGGTCTGGGCGAAAAAAATCGCGCCGCCGCCGGCTGCGCCCAAAGACGGGCGATCCGCGGGACGATGGCCGTTCGCGGCGACCTCGCCGTGGAATACGCCGCTTGGGGCCGACGCTCAGCTCGCGCCCGAGTCCGCCGCCTGCAGCCAGACCTTCCGCGACGCCGCGAGCCTGAGCGACATCAACGCCGCCGAGTGGAGCCACCCCATCTACTTCGCCAGCAAGAGCGATCCGCTCGTCCGCGTCTACCTTTACGGCGAAGTCAAAGCCACCTTGCGCATCCCCCGCAGTGCCGAGCCGGCGCGCCCGCACGGCAAAGACACCGACGGACACTTGCACATCATCGACCCGACCGAGCGCTTCGTCGATGAGCTCTACCGCGCCCGCCGCCGCGCCGATGGCCACCTCACCGCGGAGGCGTACAGCCGCAACGACCTGCGCAGCTCCGGGGTCGGTCAGGGCGGCGTCCGCGCCTACGGCGGCAGCGCCATCGCCGGCCTTATCCGCAGCGGCGAGCTGGCCTCCGGCATCCGCCATGTCCTGGCCTTGGCCTTGCCGCGCCGCGTCCAGCGCACCGGACCGGTGTGGCCGGCCACCACCGAAGATGACTTCGCCGCGAGCGACTACCGCGGCAGCGTGCCCATGGGACAGCTCGTCGCCCTGCCGCGCGACTTGGACGCCGGCGCGCTCAACCTGGGCCGCGAAGGCAAGGTGCTGCTGCGGGTCCTGCAGGACTACGGGGCCTACGACGTGGACTCCGCCGCCGACTTCGACCTGTACGCCGAGCCGGCGGCAGAGCGCGAGCTCGGCAGCGCCCGCGCCGACTGGGCCAAGCTCCGCCCGTTTCTGCGCTGTGTCACCAACAATCGCTCCGATGCCGCAGGCGGCCCCGGCGCGCGGGTGGCGCCGTCCGCACCCCCGCTGCCGCCGCAATAGACGCCGCTTTATCGGCGCTATTCGTCGTCAGCCGAGCGGCTGCCCAGGGCGGCGGTAAACGCCGCGATGACCGCATCTTCATCGGGCACCGGCTCATCGTCATCCAGGTTCGGCCGCGCCAAGGGACCCGCCGAGCTGCGCTCACCTCCCGCATCCGCGGAGCTCCGACGACGCCGGCGTGGCCTGGGCGACCGCTCGCCTTGCTCGGCGCCGCCGCGCTCACGCGGGCCGTCCTCCGCCGCCTCCACCGCGACACCGCTGCCATCATGCGTGCCGAGCAAGCTGGCCCGCGGCAGCGGCCAAGCGCTGATCTCCTGCTCAACCTGTTCCGCCGCCGACCCTTCACTCTGCCGCGCCACCCGGTAGAGCAGCCCGTGCAGCGCCAAGGCTTCGGTGAATCCCTCGCGGTGGGCCAGGCTGGCGGGCAGCTTTCCGCCTTTTTTGCGGATCTGAAACAGCCGCCGCTGCGCCAGCAGCAAAAGCTTGGCCCGCTCGACATCGCGCCGCGCCACCCGCAGCCGCGCGCACAGCGGCCCGATCACCGCGTCGATGAGCGCGACCGGATCGCGCACCTTGGCCGCCGCATCTTCATCGAACAGCGGCTGCAGCTCGGCCGCGAACAAAAGCACCAGCAAGAGGCCGCTCGACGGCGTTTCCCCGGCGGCGACTCCCTGATCGACAAGATGCAGGTACGGCTCAAGGGTCTGCGGCCGATCGTAGAGCCGGCCGGCCAGCTCGGGCAGAAGCTCGCTGAGCAGCCCCACCTCGCGCAAAAGGACCAGCGACTCCATCGCGGCGCCGCCGCGCAGCAGGCGGTAGATCTCTTCCAGCACCCGCGGCACCGCGCTCTTTTGCAGATCGGCGCGGTGGGTGATCATCGCCCGGTAGGTCTGGTCTTCGATGTCGAAGCCGAGCCGGGCCGCGAACTTCACCGCCCGCAAAAGGCGCACCGGATCCTCGCGGAAGCGGATGTTGGGATCGCCGATGGTGCGGACGCTGCGCTGCTTTATGTCGCTTAGTCCGCCGACGTAGTCGATGACCTGGCCGGGCTCGACGTCGTAGAACAGGCCGTTCATGGTGAAGTCGCGGCGGCGGGCGTCTTCCTCCGCGGTGCCAAAGACGTTGTCGCGGTGGATGTAAAGCTCTCCGGGCGCTCCGTCGCCGCTCTCGGCTTCTTCCTCACGCGGGTTGGCGCGGAAGGTCGCGGTCTCGATGATCTTGCGGCCGAAGACCACATGGGCCAGGCGGAAGCGGCGGCCGATGATGCGGCAGTTGCGGAAAAGGTCGCGGACCTCGGAGGGCGTGGCGCTTGTCGCCAGATCGAAATCCTTGGGAGTGCGGCCAAGGAGCAGGTCGCGGACGCAGCCTCCGACCAGGTACGCCTGATAGCCGTTGCGCACGAGATGGCGGATTACCTTCTGCGCATCGACATCAATGTGTTCTCTTGCAATGGCTGGTTCGGACATCCCAAGCTTGCCTCGTATCACAAACTACGCTGGGTCGCAATTTCCCCCGCTGGCCGCGCCTTAGACGCTCAGGCGCTCGGATCCGGCTCGGGCGGCGCGCCGGGCGGCGGCCAGCGGGACAGCTCCTCGGCTTGGAAGCGGGCGAACTCGCCGGCCAAGATGGCGCGGCGGGCGCGCTGCACGAGCTGCAGGTAATAGGTCAGGTTGTGCAGCGTGGCCAGCCGCGAGTACAGGATCTCCTGGCAGATGCAGAGGTGGCGCAGGTAGGCGCGGCTGTACTTGGTGCAGGTCTCGCACGGGCACAGCGGATCGAGCGGCGCGGTGTCGAGCGCGTAGCGGGCGTTGCGGATGTTGATCCGGCCCTGCGAGGTGAAAAGCTGTCCGGTGCGGGCGTTGCGCGTCGGCATCACGCAGTCGAACATGTCGATGCCGGCGGCGATGGCATGGACCAGATCCGCCGGGGTGCCCACGCCCATGAGGTAGCGTGGACGGCCCTGCGGCAGCTCATCGGCCAGCTCCGCGAGCAGCTCATACATGACCGGGATCGGCTCGCCGACGGCAAAACCGCCCAGGGCAAAGCCGTCGAACGGCAGGCTGCAGATCTCGGCCATGTGGCGGCGGCGCAGCTCGCGGTGGATGCCGCCTTGGACGATGCCGAAGCGCTGCTGCCGCCCCAGAGCGCGCACCCCATCGGTCAGAAGCGGCGGCGCGACCTGCAGGCAGCGCTGCGCCCAGCGGGTCGTGCGATCCATCGCCGCAATCGCCTCTGCCGGCGGCGACAGGCCGGGCGGACAGTGGTCAAACGCCATCGCGATGTCGCTGCCGAGCACCGCCTGGATGCGCATCGACTCCTCCGGCGTCAGGTTGCGCAGCGACCCGTCCAGGTGCGAGCGGAAGCTCACCCCGTCTTCGTTTATGCGCACAAGGCCGCCTATCGACTGCGGCCGGCCGCTGCTGCGCTCGCCCGGCTGCCACGTAGGGCGCTCCTCCGCCCGCGCGCCCAGGCTGAAGACCTGAAAGCCGCCGGAGTCGGTGAGCATCGGCCGCCGCCAGCCGACGAAGCGGTGCAGATCGCCGTGGGCGGCGACGACCTCAAGACCCGGACGCAGCCATAGATGATAGGTGTTGCCCAGGATGATCTGCGCCCCCAGGCCTTCCAGCTCCGGGACCGCCATGGCTTTGACGCTGCCGACGGTTCCCACCGGCATGAAGATCGGCGTCTGGACCACGCCGTGCGGCAGGTGCAGCGCTCCGGCGCGGGCCTTGCCGTCGCGAGCGGCGAGCTCGAAGCGCGCCGGCGGCGCCGCATGGCCGGCGGCGTCTTCGGCGGCCGCATCGGCGGCGGTCGCGGATAAAGTAGCGGTCATCGCAGCTCCTCAAGATGCCCGGCGCCCGCTTCGGCCCGGAGCGGCCGCAGCTCGTCCACCGGCTGGCACTCCGGATCGGCGAAGCGGCGCGGGATCAGCATGGCGTCGCCGAAGCTAAAGAAGCGGTAGCGCTGGCGCACCGCTTCGGCATAGGCGTCGAGCACCCGGCGCCGGCCGGCAAACGCCGCCACCAGCATCAGCAGCGTCGATCGCGGCAGGTGAAAGTTGGTGAGCAGGGCATCGACTACCTGGAAGCGATGCTGCGGCTGCCCGGGTCCGCGGGGATAAATAAAGAGCGCGGTGGCGGAAAGGCCCGGCCGCGGCGCCTGCTCGCCCGGCAGGGTCGCCGACTCCAAGGTGCGGACGACGGTCGTGCCGACCGCGACCACCGGCCGGCCGGCCGCCTTGGCCTGCGCAATCGCTTCTGCAGTCGCCGCCGGAACATGGTAGCGCTCCGAGTGCATGACGTGCTCGCGCGGATCGCCGCTGCGCAGCGGTGAGAAGGTTCCCGGGCCGACATGCAGCGTGACCGTAGCCGTCTTCAGCCCGCGGGCCCGCAGGGCGGCCAGGACCTGCGGCGTAAAGTGCAGCCCCGCAGTCGGCGCCGCCACCGAGCCCGGCACCTTGGCGAACACGGTCTGGTAGCGCTCGCGGTCGGCGCTCTGGGCATCGGGTCCGGGGCTTTGGGGCCGGTCGCGGTGAATATAAGGAGGCAGCGGGACCTCGCCGATTCGGGTCAGCAGGGCCAGCAGCTCTTCGGCCGAGGCGACGGCAAACTCGACGACGACGTAGCCGCCGCCTTCGTTGGCCTGGACCTGCGCCAGGCCGGCGGCGACCGGCGGCGGTCGCGCCGGATCCGCCGCTGCCGCGGGGTCCGCGGCGGCTCCGGCGTCGGCCAAGAGCTGCAGCCACGCGCCGGGGCGCAGCGGCTTGCTCGCCCGATACAGGCAGCGCCAGCGCGGCTTGTTCCCATCCCCTCCGGGGCTCGGCTCGCACAGCAAGAGCTCGACCTGGCCGCCGAGCGCCGCCTCGCTTCCCGGCGCGCGCAGCTTGCGCGCCCGCAGCCGGGCCGGCAGCACCTGGGTGTCGTTTAACACCAGCAAGGCCCCGGCGCCGACCGTCTGTAACAGGAGCTCCGGCAAGTCGCTGAAGACGTGATGGGCGGTCCCGCGCTCGTTTAGGAGGAGCAGGCGCGCCTGGTCGCGCTCAGGCGCCGGGTGCTGCGCGATAAGCTCGGGCGGCAGCTCGAAATCGAAGTCGCTGGCAAGAAAGTGGGTCGCACCCATGGCGGGCCTAGCCTAGTGCAACCCTTCCCGACTTGCCGCGCAAAACGCGAAAGAGGCCGCGCCTGGGTGCAAAGTCCGCGGCCAAGCGCGGACGCCGCAGTTCCTGCTCGACACCTGGCGGCGGCTGCGGTAGCGTCGGCTCGTGCTTGCTCCGCAACCTCCTTCCTCGACGACAAATACCGAAGCTGAATCCACCTCTGGAGCGACCGCGGCCCCCGCCGTCCGCTGGACCGCGGCGCATGGCCGGCCGGTGGACCCGCAGGTGCTCCACCGCGTCCTTGGCCGGATCAAAGAGCGGGAACAGCTCCGCGACGCGGCAGGCCGCTCGCCGGGGCTGGTCTTGTTCGATCTGGACTCGACGCTCCTTGATAACAAGCCGCGGCAGGCGCGCATCCTGCGCGAGTTCGGCGCCGCGCACGGCATAAGCGAGCTTGCCGGCTGCACCGCCGCGATGTTTGTCGATTGGTCGCTGCGCACGCCGATGCAGGCCTGCGGTCTGTCGCCCGAGCGCACGCAGGCCCTTGAGCCCGAGGCGCGCCGCTTCTGGCGCGAGCGCTTCTTCACAAGCCCCTACTGCGCGGACGACACCGCCAACCCCGGCGCCGTCGAGTTTGTCGCCCGCATCCTCGCCACCGGGGTCAAGGTCGTCTACTGCACCGGACGCCATATCCCGATGCGCGAAGGCACGCTGCGCTGCTTCGCTCGCGAGGGATTCCCCCTACCCGAGGACCAGCGCGTGCACCTGCTCATGAAGCCGAGCTTCGAGCTGCACGACGATGCGTGGAAGGTCGTGGCGCGCCAGCACATCAAGGAGCTTGGCGAGCTCATCGCCGCCTTCGACAACGAACCGACCCACATCAACAGCTACCACGAGCACTTCCCCGCGGCGCTGTGCGTGCATCTTCTGACCGACGACTCCGCCCGCGGCATTCACGTCCTGCCCGGCGTCGTCTCGATCCGCGACTTCGTCTTCCCCGCAGAACCTGTCCCTTAGACATCGCCCGAACCGCACCGGAACGGCCGGAGAGCTCAGGCCGCGAGCTTCACCGGCTTTGTTCCGTCCAGCTCATCGATCCAACTGGATCCGGTACAGCCTGTCCGCAGCCCGCGCTTCCGGCTACGAGTTGCACAGCAAGTCCAGGCGGACGATGCGGTTCTTTTCGGTAATGACCGGCGGATCTTCGGGCGCGGCAGCAAGCTCGCGCGTCTTGGGCAAGGCGCCGGCGCTGCCAAGTCCCACGGACGGGTCCGCGGCACAGCTATGGCCCTCGACGCTCGCGGCGGCGCTGCGCCCGCTCTCCTTAGGGAATCCGGGAGGAACGACCAGCTGGTGGCTGGCAATCGTGGTCTCACTGACGTGGATAGTTTCGGAATCTTGACTCACCGGAATACCTCCTCGATCACTGGGAATATGTCTTCATAGTTCTGTCTGCTAGCGTCAGCTCGTCGTGGGAATCGACATAGCACAGCGGAATCCCGTTGTCTGCGCCATCACGCGGGCCGGCGATTTGCTGCGCGTCGCGCCGCGGGCGGTCTGCGAGCTGAAGCTCCAGCTGCCGCCGCGCATGACCCGCAAGGTCTCCGCGCTCTCTCCGGACTCTGGCTCGGCCGCCTTGGGATCGCGGCAGGGAGCGGCGCAGGCGCTGTAAGACGAGGCGAAGGCGTCTTGGACCCACTCGGCGACGTTGCCGCCGAGATCAAAGACTCCTTCGGGAGTCTGGTCGTGCCGGTACGTTCCGACCGCGGCGAGCTTGGGGCGCCCGGCGCACCGGAGTCCGGGCATGCGCGCAATCACGGTCTCCTCGCACGTCGGCGGCGCCGATCCCCAGGGATAGGTGCGGCCCTGGCTGCCGCGCGCCGCGAACTCCCACTCGGCTTCGGTCGGCAAGCGCCGGCCAAGCGAAGCGCAGTAGGCCCGCGCCCCGAACCAGCTGACCATGATCACCGGCAGCTCCTCCCGGCCCGCCACCGGTGAGAATCGGCCGTCTTTATAGACGAGTCCCGTTACCGTCTGTTGATTCGATTCCGGCCCGTGGGCGGACACCGGCTCACTTTGGGTCGCCATCGGGCTGAGATCGACAAAGATCTCATCCCCGCGCGATACGTAGCGGACGCTGCCGCCCTTATCAACCCGACCCCCGGCCGCGACCTCGCCTGCCGCCGGCTTCGCCGCGGCCGCGCCTACTACCGTGGGATCGAGGTCGAAGGTAAGGTTCGCCTGACTGTTGAGCCAAGCCGCGTACTGGCGGTTTGTCACCTCGACCTGTTCGATGGCAAACGGCGAGACCGCGACAAAGCGCTGCGGCGATTCGCGCAGATAGGTCTCTTGCCGGCAATCACTCCCTTCCGCTCCCTGCAGCTGCCGACACCAGTGATAGGCCGATTCCGCTTCGTGCCGCGTGCTGCCCATGGGAAACGCGCCGCCGCCAAGCTCGACGAGCGGCGAAGGAACGAGCGCACCGGGCTGGGGCTCCCCACGCACCCGCGCATTCCACAGCGTATAAAGTCCCATGCAGGCAATGAGCCCGGCCAGCAGGTACTCCAAGTGCCGCTGCCGGCCGCGCGACTGGACCGAAATGCTCACGGTCGTGCTGACGCTCTGCGGGCACAGCGCCGGCACCGCCTCCTGCAGGGCGGCGAGCAGCGCCGTGGCATCGGCGTAGCGCTGCGCCGGCTTGGGCGCCAGCGCCCGCAGCAGCACCCGCCACAGCGCCGCCGGAACATCCGGGCGCTGCTGCGCCAGATACTCGCGCAGTCCGCGCGGTCCGCTGCGCACCAGCGCGCCGCGCAGGGAGGACTCTTCCGGACCCGTCGGCCGCAGAGTCAGAAGCTCCACCAGGATCACTCCCAGGGTAAAGACATCGCTCCACGGACCCACCGCTTGCTCGTCGCCGGTCGCCTGCTCCGGCGCCATGTACAGCGGCGTACCTATCTGCTGGCCCGATGCCGTACGCCGCAAGTCGCCAAGCCGCGCCATGCCGAAGTCGAGAAGCTTGGCGGTATATCCCGAGACATTGCCCGCACTGGCGACCAGCATCACATTTTCCGGCTTCAGATCGCGGTGAGTGATGGGTCCGGGATTTTTGATCTGGTGCGCGGCGGATACGCCGGTGCAGATCTGCGAAAACAAATCCATCACCACGGCCAGCTCAGGCAGCCGATCGTCGCCGTAGGTGCCGAGCCAGTCGGCTAAAGAGCCGCCCTCCAGAAGCTCCAGCACCATGTAGTCCTGATCGCCATACACTCCGCGAGCGCGAATCGCGACGATATTGGGGTGCGAGATCAAAAGCTCCAGCGCCGAGCACTCGAGCGCGAAGCGCTGCCGCACGGCCTCTGAAGCAAGCTCGGTGCGCAAGAGCTTGACCGCGACCTCCAGGTGGCCGTTTAGGAGATCATGCGCCTTCCAGACTTCGCCGTACGTTCCTGCACCAATGCGCCGCTGCAGCTCATAGCGCTGGCCCAAGACAAGGCCCAGCTGGATAGAGCTTGAGTCCGATCGATCCTCGATTGTCAAAGTCGGCGACATCGTGAGAGCTCCTATCTCCAAACCGATTGCAATACGCACACTTAGTCATCGTGAATTATGGCCGCACCGCTTGGGAACTTGTCAACCGATTCCCAAGACCCGGAGGTGGCGCCCCCAGAGCTGCGCTCGGCTCCGCCGCGGCAGCGCCTGATGCTCCCGCGGAAAAGCGCGCGCGCGACGGCTCGAAAAAGCGGTCCCGGACTAGCGCCAATCCCACGCTCATGCCGACCGTGAACAGGACGCCAAAAATGCTTCCTGTGAGCACCAGGCGCCACGTGGAACTTGGCGGCCGCGGACGCTCGGCATCGGCACTGCGGGCATCGAGCGCGGCGCTGCTTTGGCCGCCGGGGTTTGCGACCGCGCCGGACGCGCTGCGCACGACGCCGGCGGCGCGGCGGCGCGGCGTGGCACCGGGCGCCGCCGCCGCGCCGCTTTGGCACAGCAGGTCATCGAGCATTATCTGCGCGAGCGGCTGCGTCTGCTCCAGCTGCTCGATCTGGCGCTCTTGCTCCGGTGTCAGGGGCGGGACCCGCGGACAGAAATCTGGTTCGGCGGGTGCGGACGCGATGACAACCGCGGCCGGCGGCGACTTTGCGGGAGCGGTCAGCCCGTACAAGGCGCGGGCGAAGTCCAGAACCGAAGGGTAGCGGTCTTCCTTTTTCTTGCTGAGCGCCCGGCTCAGGGCCTGCGCAACGTATTCCGGTACTTGCACCGCCTGCGCCGATAAGAGCGGCAGCGGCTGCTGCCGGACCTTGAGCATGAGCCGGAGCACGTCGTCATCGCAAAACGGCAGCTTCCCGGTGAGCATCCGATACGCCGTGACCGCCAGAGCCCACTGGTCGGTACGCTCGTCCATAAGGGCGCTGCGGCCCCACGTTCCCTCCGGCGCCAGATACTCCGGGGTGCCGAGGATCTCCCCCGGCGCCGTCTGCGCCCGGCCGCCGAGAATCTTGGAGAGTCCGAAGTCCACGACCTTGACGGTCTCCACCATCGCTCCGGTGGTGCCGCACTGCTGCGCTAAAAAGATGTTCCGCGGCTTTATGTCGCGATGGACGATTCCCAAGCTGTGGGCCGCGGAAAGCGCGCTTGCGACCTGACGGACGACCAGCTGCACCCGCTCGAGCGGCAGCTTGCGGCCGTCCGCCAGATGCGAGTGGAGATCGATTCCGTGCAGGAGCTCCATGACCAGAAACGGACCGCACTTGGCATCGCGACGGAACTCGCGGACCTCGACGATGTTGGGATGGAAGAGCTGGGCGATCACGGTCGCTTCGTTGATGAAGCGCTGAAAGTCCGCTTCATCTTGGAGCGCCCGCTTGTGCAGCATCTTGATCGCGCACAGGGTGTTCTGCTGCAGATCGCGCGCCCGGAATACCGTGCCCATCGACCCTTTGCCGATCGCGCCCTCGATCTCATAGCGGCCCTCCAGCAGCCGGTGGGACGAGCGAAGCAACAAGCGGTCTGACGCCGGGTGCGGCACGGGGCGCGGCGAGCGGCGCGACAAGCGCGGCACCGAGCGATGGGATGAATCGCTCTGACCCTGCGGCGCCGGCAGCGCGGCCGCGGTAAGGGGGGCGAGCTCCTTTTGCGGCGTATGGTGCGCGACCGCGGACTCGGGCTGCGTATACGTAGGAAATGCGTGCCAGATGTCGCTCAAGGCTCACTCCGGATAAGGCGGCGATGGGAGCGGAATAAGCAGCCGTCATGCCAGAACCTTGGCGGGCCGATGGCGCACGCGGGACGCGCTCGCAATCCACTTGAAAACCTTCCACCGCGAGCTTTGAGCCACGCGCTCTCTCCCTCGGTAAAAGGCCTGCGGCAAGGGGAGTCGGCGGTTTTTTGAGCGCGGCCGGTGCGGGCGGATCCTTTGGTAAGCGCAGGTGCTCCCTATGCAAAAAAAGGGGCTCGGTTTTGCAACTTTTCTTAAGAGAAGCCCGGTGGCCGCGGCGCCCTCTTCCCCGCATGGCGGCGCCGGGTGGTATCGTGTAAGGATGACCAAAGAGCCTGCCGCTTCTGAAAGTGCCCCGCTCTCGCTCACCGCTTCGGATGGCACGGGGCTGCGCATCGTTTCTTTTTCCGCCCGCGGGGTCGTCGAAGAGCCGCTGGCCTTCACCGAGCTGCTTTTGACCTTCGACAACCCCGAGGATCGGGTGCTGGAAGGCCACTTCGACATCACCCTGCCGCCGGGCGCGACGATCAGCCGCTTCGCCATGCGCCAGCCCTCCGGTTGGCAGGAGGGGGAGGTCGTCGAGCTGCAGGCCGCCCGCCGCGCCTACGAAGACTTTCTCCATCGGCGCCAGGATCCGGCGCTGTTGGAAAAGCAGCCGGGCAATCACTTCCGCGCCCGCGTGTTTCCCATTCCGCCGGTCGGGCGCAAGGAGCTCCTGGTCTCCTATTCGCAAGAGCGCCCAAGCGCCGCGGAGCCCTACCGCATCCACCTGCGCGGCTTGCCGCAGCTGGAAAACCTCGACATCCGCGTCATCGTCTCGGCTTGCGAAGCGGCCCCGCAGGAGGCGGCGCCGACTGGAACGCTCGTCGGTACGGCGCTGACCCAGCGGACGGTGAAGCTCAGCCGCAGCGCGGTGACTCCCGACGCCGACTTCGAGGTGGCGGTGCCCCGAGCGGCCGGCGGGCAAGTCGGGCTGCGGCACGAGAACCTGGTCGTGGCGCGCGTCCTGCCGGCGGCCCAGACGCAGCCTGATGCGCTCAGCGACTTGCTCATCCTGCTTGATACAAGCTGCTCGCGCAGCCTGGGTTTTTTGGCGCAGGTCGATCAGCTGGCGGCGCTGCTGGCGGCCCTGGGCGAGCAGAGCCCGGAGCTGCCGCTGCGGCTGTGCTGTTTCGATCAGGAGGTGGTGGAGGTATTCCGCGGCCCCCTGAAGTCGCTGACCGCCGAGCCCTTGCAGCGGGTGCGCCAGCGCGGCGCCCTTGGCGCCTCGGATCTGGGACGCGCGCTGGCCGCCGCCGCCGACCCGGCCGCCCCGCGCCACACCCGCATCCTGCTCATCAGCGATGGCATCGTCACTGCCGGCGCGACCCAAGGCCATGAGCTGCGTGCCGCGGCGCAGCGCCTGGGAGCGGCCGGCATCGAGCGCCTGGATGCGCTGGTCTGCGGCGGCATCCGCGATGAGGCGCTCCTGCGCGAGCTGGCGGCGAGCGGGCTGCCGCGCACCGGCGTCGTCATCCAGGGCACGCTGCCGCCAGCGGACATCTTGCGGCGCCTGATGACCGCGAGCCTGTCCGGAGTGCGGGTGAGCGTGCCGGGCAGCCAGTGGGTATGGCCGACCCAGCTCGACGGCCTGCAGAGCGGCGATGAGGCGCTCATCTATGCCGATTTGCCGGCAGAGCGGCCGTTCTCCGTGGAGCTTGGCGGGGTCCCCGCCGCCGCGGTGGCGCTGGGAACCGCGGAGCGGCCGCTGCTAGAGCGCGCCTGGGTGAACGCGCGCATCCGCAAGCTCTTGCATCAGCGCGATACGCTGGGACAGGACGATCCGGATCTGCGCGATGCGCTGCGGCGGCAGATCATCGAGCTGTCGACCCGCTACCGCGTCCTTTCGGACTTCACGGCGCTGCTCGTGCTGGAGACGGAGGCGGACTATGCCCGCTTTGGCATCGACCGCCGCGCGCTCAGCGACATCCTGACGGTGGGGCCGACCGGCATCGAGCTCCTGCATCGCAAGACCGCGGCGGTGGCGCCGCCGGTGGCGCGGCCGGAGCCGGTGGTTCCCAAACCGGCGCTGCCGGCCAAGAGCCGGCGCTCCGACAGCACGGATCCTGGGGCCAATGAGATGCTGTTCAGCCTCCGGGCCCTGGAGGTCGATGCGGAAAGCGGCCAAGGCGAGTCTTTCGCGGATGAGGAAGTGGCGCGGTCCGAGCCGCCGGATCGGGCGTCGGCTCCGGGGCCCGGCCGGCCGGCGGTCGGAGAGTCGCTCCAGGCGGCGCCGATGCCGCGCTCGCCGGCGCCGGTGCCGGGGCTGGCGGAACCGGTGGCCGCGGCCGCCCCGCCGACCGAGGCGGCGCCGTCCCTGTGGAACCGCGTCAGCCAGCGCCTGCGCGGCGGGGGGCGCGAGCCGGGAGAGAGCCCGCCCCGCCCTGCCCCGCCGGCGTCGAGCGCGCCGCCCCCGTCCGCCAGCCGGAACGCCTCAGCACCGCGGCCGCAAGAGACCGCGACCAGCGTCCGCGCCCAGAGTCCGGCCGCCCAAGCTGAGCCGGCCGCCGCGGCCCTGCCCTACCAGGGGCCGCTGCTGGAGGTCATGCGCCTTCTGCGGGATAAAAATCCCCAGCAAGCCCTGGCCGCCGCGCAGCGCTTCTGGCAGGAGCATCCGGGCGATGTCCTGGCGCTGATCGCGCTCGGAGAGGCGCTGGAGGCGCTGGGACAGCTGGCGGAGGCGGCGCGGGTGTACGGCTCGATCGTCGATCTGTTCCCCGGCCGCGCCGATCTCCGCCGCTTCGCCGGTGAGCGGCTCGATCGGCTGGGCGCCGCCGGACTCCAGCTGGCCGTCGATACCTACCGCAAGGCGCGCGAGCAGCGCCCGGACCACCCCGCCAGCCACCGCCTGCTCGGCTTCGCCTTACTGCGCGCCGACGCTCCGGCCGAGGCGTTCACGGTGCTGGCAGAAGGCGCCGGCCGCACCTATCCGCCCGAGCGCTTCCCCGGCATCCCGCGCATCCTGCAAGAGGACGTGGGCCTCATCGCCGCCGCCTGGCTGCGCCGCGCCCCCGAGCGCGAGGCCGAGATCCGCACCCGCGTCCGCGCCGCCGGCGCGAGCCTGCCGACCGAGCCGTCCCTGCGCTTCGTGCTCAACTGGGAGACCGACGCCAACGACGTCGACTTCCACATCCACGACGGCCAGGGCGGGCATGCGTACTATCGCAGCCGCACCCTGGCCTCGGGCGGGGAGCTCTACGCCGACGTGACCACCGGCTACGGCCCGGAGTGCTTCACCATCCCCGGCACGCCCAAGGCCTACCCCTACCGGCTGCAGGCGCACTACTACTCGCGCGGGCCGATGGGCTACGGCATGGGCAAGCTGGAAATCCTCCAGCACGACGGCCGCGGCACCCTGCGCTTCGCCCAGCGTCCGTTTGTGATCATGGAGGACCGCGCCTTCGTCGACCTCGGCGAGGTCGCGGCGCCGCTAGTGGACTGATCCGGCGGCGCCGGGGGCGGTCAGCTCTTGGCGCTGCGCAGGCGCTCGCTCAGGCTGGCCTTGAGGTACTTGGACGGCAGCTCGTGTCCCACCCACGCGGCGACCTGGCGCGAGGTCTCGACGAGCGCCTCCAGGCTGATCCCGGTCTGCACGCCCATCCCCTCCAGCATGTAGACCACGTCTTCGGTGGCGACGTTGCCGCTGGCGCCGGGAGCGTAGGGACAGCCGCCCAGGCCCCCGAGCGCACTGTCCACCGTGGTGATGCCGAGCGCCACCCCGGCCAGGATGTTGGCGAGCGCGGTGCCGCGGGTGTCGTGAAAGTGCAGCGCGAGCTTTTCCTGCGGACACAGCGCGAGCAGCCGCCGCAGCACCCCCTCGACCTGGCGCGGCGTCGCCACGCCGATCGTATCGCCGAGCGAGATCTGATAGACCCCGAGCGCGAGCAGCCGCTGCACGAGCGCCACCACCCGCTCCGGATCCACCGGCCCCTCATACGGACAGCCGTAGACCGTCGAGACATAGGCGCGCACCTCGACCCCGGCGGCGCGCGCCGGGCCCATGACTTCTTCGAACGCCGTCAGCGTGTCGGCGATGGTCTTGTTGACGTTCTTTTTGTTGTGGGTCTCGGACGCGGAGAGGAACACCGCGACCTCGCGCATGCCGGCCTGCACCGCCGACTCCAGGCCGCGGCGGTTGGGGACAAGGCACGAGTAGTGCATCCCCGGCGCCCGCTGGATGCCGCGCGCCACGTCGCTGGCATCGGCAAGCTGGGGGATCCACTTGGGGTTTACGAAGCTCGTGATCTCGATGTGGCGCAGCCCGGTGCTGGAAAGGGCGTTGATCATCGCGATCTTGTCCGCGGTCGGGACCATGCGCGGCTCGTTCTGGAGGCCGTCGCGCGGGCCGACCTCGTAGATCGTGACCCGCTCGGGCAGGTGGCCAAACAGCCCGGCCGGCACCGGAGAGGATTGCGGAGCTGGAGTGGACGCAGACATGGCGTTGCCTTCCTCCTGCTAGTCTAGCTCGCTCCGCGCATGCGCACGGACTCCGTGATCGGTTCCGCCGCGATTGCTGCGGTTTCCTCGGCGCTTGCCGCCGGGCGGGCCGGCGGTTCGGCGGGCGACCGGGCGGCCGTCTCAAGCTGCAGGCGCTCTACCGCCAGCGCCGCGGCGCGGTGCTCCGCCTCCCGCTTGGAGCGTCCGGAGGCCGTACCGAGCAGGGTGTCCTTGCAGTAGACCGCCACCGCGAAGGTCTTTTCATGGTCGGGGCCGGAGGTGTCTACGACCTCGTAGCGCGGCCGGATTTTTTCGCGCCGCTGCAGCAGCTCCTGCAGAGCGGACTTAAAGTCCACGGTGCTGGTCTGCAGGACCTTGTGCACCACCGGCCCGAGCAGGCGGCGCAACAGCCGCAGCACGTACTCAAAGCCGGTGTCCAGATACACTGCGCCGATCACCGCCTCATAGGCATCGGCGAGCAGCGACGGCTTGCTGCGTCCGCCGCTGCACTCCTCGCCGCGGCCCAGCGAAAGGTACTGTCCCAGATCGATCTGCCGCGCCAGCTGCGACAGCGACGCCTCGCTCACCACCTGCGACCGCCACAGCGACAGCGAGCCTTCGGAAAACTCCGCGCCGGCCTCCATGAGCAGGTGGGTGACCGAAAGCTGCAGCACCGCATCGCCGAGAAACTCCAGCCGCTCGTTGTCCGTCAGGCCGGCGCCCTTCTCATTGACGAAGCTCTTGTGGCGCAGGGCGGTCCGCAAGAGCTCGCGATCGCGGAAGGTGTGCGCCAGCTGGCTCTCCAGCGCCGGCAGATCGAACGGTCCGGCGGCGGCCACCTCACGCGCGGCGGCGGCGCTCGCGGACTCCGCGCTTGCGGCGGGGGGCTCACTGCGGTCGGTTTCGTCGCCTGAACAGGACAGCGCGCTCACGGCGGCAAGCTAGCACAGCGCCCAAGCCGAGAAAAGCGCTGCTCAGAGCCGCTTGCCGCGCCCGCCCGCCGGACGCCGGCCCTCCCCCGGCTCACGATCCGAGACGATGCGGAAGTGCTGGCGCGCCATCGCCTGATCCAGACCCACCGCGAGCGTAGAGAACGTCCGTACCATCGTCAGATCCACGCCCAGGTGCACCAGAGTCTGCGCCACCTCGGCGGAGATTCCCACCAGCGTACACTCGACGCCGAGGAGCCGCGCCGATTGCATGGTCTGGACCAGCGACTTGGCGACATACGAATCGACAAACGGTACGCCGGTGATGTCGATGATGACCTCGGTGGCGCGGTTCTCGGTGATGGCGGTGAGCACGTTGTGGACAAGCTGCGTCGCCCGGTGCGCATCGATCTGGCCGACAAGGGGCAATAAGAGGATTCCCTCCCACAGGCGCACCACCGGGGTGGACATCTGCAGGATCGTCTGCTGTTTCTCCGCTAGCTTGCGCGCCAGCTCCGTCCGCTCCGACTCTTTCTGCTCGTAGTGGATCTGGCGCAGACGCTCGATCTCGCCGGCGATGGTGGCGGGGGATTCGTAGAGCGAAAACTCGACCGCGTGGCTCTTTTTGTCCACCACCTGCTCGTCGGCCCAGCAGCTTGTGCCCAGGGCGTGGCGGAAGATGCCGATGAGCTTCCCTTGGAGGAACGGACAGCCCCAGTGCTCGCTCATCCCGTCCTGCGCCTTGAGCTCCCAGGCGTTGGTCACGCGGACCGTGGCCCGCCGCGCGCCGGGCTCGAAGTGCGGCAGCTCGAAGCGGCCCCACCCGGCGGCCCCCACCGCCCGGCCCCACGCCAGGAATCCGTCGCGGAAGTTCTTACCGAGCTGCGTCACCATGGCGGTGTAGTCCTCCTCCGTGCCGAGGCTGGACTCATAGGCGATAAGCAGCCGCGCGAGCTCCGGCCCGGTCTCCTTCACAAGCGGCGCGAGCATCCGATAAAGCGACGGGTTCAACCAAAAGGTAACGGCCGGCAGGCCGAAGAAGCTGTAGCTTCCCTGCTCCAGATCGATCTCGATAGGGACCGAGTTGAGGGTGGCGCGGAAGATTCCTGACATCGTCCCCAATCCTCGCAGATCGCGCCAAGGTGAGAAAGCCTGAAACGCCACGCCGGCCGATGCGGACCTAAGGCGCCGCGCCGTCTTTTTGGCTGCTGCGGGCCCGGCGTAATCCGTTTAGTATGCGCCCGGCCGCAGCACCCCTACTTGGCTTGTCTCCTCGGATCCAAATGCTCAGCGATACTCTCCTTGCTTCGACGACCACGCCGGTTACCTGGCTCGGACCGCTGTGCGCGCTTGTCAGCTCGCTGACCTGGGCGTATGGCTCCGCCGTCTACACCCGCGAGGCCGGCCGGGTCGGCGCGACCGAGGTGAACCTGACGCGCGCGGTCTTGGTCCTGCCGCTGTTCGCGCTAGCCGCGCTAGTGACCGTGGGGCCGCAGGCGGTGGGAGACTTGCGCTGGTCTAACCTTGGGTGGCTCAGCTTGTCGATGCTGTGCTCGTACGGGCTGGGCGATCTCATCTTCTATCTGACGGCGCTGCGGCTCGGCACGCCGACGGGGCTTTCGATCTCTTCGATCTTTCCGGTGTGGTCGGCGCTGCTCGGGGCGCTGACGCTCGGCGAAAAGATAAGCGGCGGGCGCGCCGCGGGCATCGCCTGCTGCATCGGCGGGGTGTGCTGGCTCGTGCGGTTGCAGGCGCCCGAGGACGCGCCGAAAAAAACGCTGCGCGGGCGAGAGCTCGCCACCGGCGTGGCGCTGGCGCTTCTCACCTCGCTCCTGTGGGCGGGCAACGCCTACTCGATCCGGCGCGGGGCGGTCGGGCTGCCGATGTTCCTGGTCAACACGTTCCGCTACTTCATGGCGGTGCCGGTGCTGCTCGCGATGTGGCTGCGGCACAAGTGGCTGGCGCGACGGCGCGGCGCGGTGACGCAGCAGCGCCTGCTCCTGTCGCGTCCGCACTTGCGGCGCTTTATCGTGACGGTGCTCATCGAGGCGTTTGTCGGCAGCTCGATCTTCGTGTACGGCCTGGCTCACAGCGATCTGAGCGTGGCCGCGCCGCTGTCTTCGCTGGCGCCGCTTTTTGCCGTGCCGATCGGGATCTTCCTCGGCACCGAGAAGCTGCACCTGCGGCGCCTGCTGGCGATCATAATTACCGTCGCTGGCGTGGTCTTGCTAGTGAGCTAGGATGCGCTCGTAGGCGGCGGCTTTGGCCTGGGTCTCGCGCCACTCGTCGCTCGGGTCGGAGCCAAGGACGATGCCGCCTCCGACCGCCAGGGTGAGCGTGCCGGTCTGCACGACCGCGGTGCGGATGTTGAGGGCGAGCTCGCCGGCGCCGGGGGTCAGCCAGCCGACCGCCCCGTAGAAAGGTCCGCGGCGGCGCGGCTCCAGCTCATCGATGATCTCCATCGCCCGGACCTTAGGGGCGCCGGTGATCGAGCCGCCGGGCAGGAGCGCGTGCAGCACCTGGCCAAGCCCGATCCCCGCCGCCGGAACCGCCTGCACCGTCGAGACCAAGTGATGCACGGTGGGCAGCGTGACGCAGCGGGCGAGCCCCTGCACCTGCACGCTGCCCACGCGCGCGATACGTCCGAGGTCGTTGCGCAAAAGATCTACGATCATGATGTGCTCGGCCTGATCTTTGGCGGAGGCCAGGAGCTCGGCGATAAGTGCCTCATCGGCCTGCGGATCGCGGCCGCGCCGGCGCGTGCCTTTGATCGGCCGCGTCTCGACAAGACCCGCTGTCAGGTCGTAGCGGCAAAGCCGCTCCGGGGTGTTCGACAGCAGGATCGGTCCCGGCGTCCCCGCCGGCGCCGGCGGCAAGGCGTCGAGCTGCAGGTAATATCCAAGCGGCGCCGGCGCGCTCTCACGCAGCCGCAGATAGGCCGGCAGCGCCGCCGCGGCGCTGAGCCGGGCGTGCAGCCAGTGGCACAGGTTGACCTGATAGCAGTCGCCGGCGCGCAGGTATTCATGGACGCGGCGGATGCGCCGGGCGTACTCCGCTTGGGAGGTGGTCTCGCGCAGGAACGTGGCCGGCAGCGGCGGCAGCGCGGGCTCCGGCGTGAGCAGGCGGCGGCGCAGGCGCTGCGCCGCATCGGCATCGGTGGCCAGGATCGCGGCCTGGCCGGTGCGCGCGTCGTAGCGGTACAGCGCGTCGTAGGCCGCCAGATCGACAGCGGCGGTACCTAGGCCATCGGCGGCGGCGCGCGTCGGGAGGACCTCGATCGCCCGTCCCAGCTCATAGCCGAAAAGACCCACCGCGACCTGCGGCGACCAGCGCTGCACGGTGTACTGGATCTGGCGCAACAGCGGCGCCGCGGGGGCCTGCACACCGGACTGACCCAGGAGCTGCACCCCATCGGCTGCCGCGGAGCTGCCGGCATCGCTGCGGCTGAGCTGCGGCACCTCGATGATGCGCAGCCGATCGCACGGATCGCAGCCGGCGAAGCTGTAGCGCCCAAGGCCGTCCGCCGGGGCCGCGCCGTCGAGCAGGAAAGGCCGGTCGCCGCGCAGGAGCCGCCGCAGCGCCAGCTCGGGCGGTAGCGCGTCGGCGGCGCTCTCCGGACACGCGCCGCCGGACAGCGGGAACAGGCGCAGCCCCTCTGCGGGTCCGCCTCCCGCCGGACTGCCAGGCGCCGCGGCCTTTAGCTCCGCCATCGACGGCAAAATAGCCAGCGCTCCGCCGCGTCGTCAAGCCGGGTTACAACCAGCCAACCGTTCGCATCGCCAGCTCATCCGGCGGCAGCTCCGCCAAAAGCGCCTCCAGCGATACGCCGAGCGCCGGATGATTCAGCGTCGGATCGAGATCGAGCACCGGCCGCAGGGCAAAGGCGCGCTCATGGAATCGCGGGTGCGGGACGACAAGCTCGGGCAAGACCAGAACCACCTCGCCGTGGTCGCCCAGCAGCAGGAGGTCGAGATCGAGGGTTCGCGCCTCATTGCGCACGCCCGGATCGCGGACGCGGCCCGCTTCCCGCTCCACCGCCGACATCTTGTCTAAAAGCGCCAGCGGTTCCATATCGGTCGACAGCCACAGGGCGGCGTTCAAGTAGTCCGGCTGCGGCGGACCGCCCACCGGCGCCGTCTCATACACCGCCGAGCGGACGCGCACCGTTCCCAGCGCCCCCAGCGCCCCGACCGCGGTACGCAGGTTCTCAATGCGATCGCCGAGGTTGGAGCCGAGCCCGATGATGGCGTCCATGCGCTCAGCTCCCATGAGCCATGACGCGCGGCGCCGCCGCGGCGTTTTCTTCCGCGGCGGAGGCGCAGATGTAGTTCGGCGCCGCGGCCAGCGAGTCGCTCTGTCCGGAGCGCAGCCGCAGCGCGCCGAGCCGCAACAAGGCGAGCGGATGCGGTGCCGGCTCCGTATCGAGGATCGCCGCACCAAAGCTGCGCAGCACCGGATAGCTCATAAGCCCCCCTCCACACAGGTCGAGGTGCTCGGCGCACGGCTGCAGAAGGGTCGCCAGCGCGGCTGGATCCCAGACCGCATCCCTGTGCAGCTCGGGTCGCTCGGCGAGCAGCAGCTGCAGGCGCGCCGGCAGCTGACACTGCGCAGGCAGCACGAGCCGGGCGAACACCTGGCCGCGAAACGCGTTCAGGGTCGCCAGCACCGGCCGCCGCGAACCACTGCGTCCGAGCGCCGCCTCTCCCAAGGCGTGCAGGGACGACACCAAAACAAGCGGCACCGCCAGCGCAAAGCACAGCCCCTTGGCTGTGGCGATGCCGATGCGCAGCCCGGTAAACGATCCGGGTCCTGCCCCGCACACGACGCCGGTCAGAGCTCGTGGCGGGAGCGCGAGCTCCCCCAGAGTCTCGGCGATGAGGGGCAGCAACATTTCGGAGTGAGTGCTTACCTCTTGCTGACGAACTGCGGCTCGAACCCCGTCCTGCCCGCCTTCGAGCCTGCTTTCGAGTCTGTCCGCAGTCCCCTCATCAAGATCGAGCACGGCCACCCCGCACAGCGTCGTAGCAGTATCGATCGCCAGCAGCTTCACGTCGGCACTAGTATCACGCACCCGCGCTTCGCGCAACGCACACCAGCCGACTCTGCCCCGTAAACTCCCTCCCTAGCCCAACCCGCTCCTACTCTCCGCAGTGCCCGCCCTCACGACCTTCAACACCCAAGCCGCCTCACCCAAGCCGCCTCGCCCTAACCGCCTCACCCAAGCCGCCTCACCCTAACCGCCTCGCCCTCGCCGCCTCGCCCTCACCGCCTCGCCCTCGCCCCGCCTCGACCGGGTTTCGTCCTGGCTCAACTCTGCGCGTATCGTCCCGCCCTTTACGCCACCGGCACTGCTGTCCCGCCCTCTAACTTCTGCTAGACGCTGCTCTTGCTGTTGCCGTTCCCCTCATCGCCATCGCTCACGCCGTCGCCACCCTGGAGCCGCCTCATCCCGCCACGATCATCGCCGCCGCCCTGCGGCCTCCCCGTCCCCGTCGATTTCTTCTTCATCGCTTGCTCGGCACCTACCCATCCACCGACCTTTACGTCTGCGCGCATCGGTTGCTCTCTGGCCTCGCCGTCCACGCCCCTGACTCCCGCGCTCCGCCTCCGCCCGTCCCACCGGTCCGCTACCTTCGCCGCCCCGAGCCCCGCTTTTGCCGCCGTCCCCGCCCGCTCACAAGCTCCGCCGCCCTACCCCTATGCACGTCCACCTTCCCCGCTCACCACCACCGCCCCACCCCTTTGGCCCCCGACCTGCCCCGCCATCGCCGCCACCGCCTGCTCCCCCTACCGCACCGCCCGACTCTGCTATCCCCGCCGCCGCCGCTTGTCCACCCTGTGGCCGCCCGAGCATCGATGATCTTGCTCTCATCGTTTGCTTGCCGCCCTCATCGCCGCCTGACCCGCCTCGCCGCCCTTTTTCCCCACCGCCCCTGCGCCTTCAGCGCACCCACAACACCCCATCCCGATAAACGTTCCGATTCGCCGCGCTTACGCCTGCGCCGCCACCATGCCGC
>CALFML010000714.1 GCA_937879845.1 uncultured Myxococcales bacterium | reverse complement strand
GGCCACTCCGATGACATTCGCCACGCCGCCTTTTCTCCCGATGGCAAGCGAGTGGTGACCGCCAGCGAGGACTTCCTGGTCCTGGTCCACCCGGCGACGATCCCGGGCTTTTACGACTTTGCCTGCCGCGCCCTGCGCAACCTCGATCTCCAGACCGCGCCGCCCGCCGAGGTCGCCGCCGCCGATCTGAAGCAGCTCCTCGCCACCTGCCCCAAATAAAAAGCCCCGCCGGTTTCCCGACGGGGCCCGCCGCAACCCAAGGCGTGGGAGGGTTACTTCACACCCACCGCATCCCACACCGCAGCGACAGCTTTGGCTTCTGCGCTCGCCGCCCCGCCGTACAGATCCGCCGCCGCTTTGAGCGTGTGCGTGCGCGCCGCGCTGTAGGTCGTGCCGCTTGTAAAGTAGGTCGTCAGCGCCCGGTACCAGATCTTCTCGGCCTTGGCCCGGCTGATTCCGGTGACCTTCTTGCCAGAGGTCTTGTTGGTGCCGCCCTCCGACAGCAGATAGAAGAAGTTATTGGCGATGCCGCTGGAGTAGTGGACATCGAGCCCGCTCTTATACAGCGAGTAGTGATCGACCGACTTCCCGTCGGCCTTGGGATCGCTCATGCTGCGCAGGAACTTGTTGGTTCCCGACAGAATGAGCTTGTCGCCCAGGAGGTAGTTGCCCGGCGTCGCGGCGTTCTTGGCGTAGAACTTGACCGAGATGCCGAAGATGTCGCTCGTTCCCTCGTTCAGACCGCCGGACTCGCCGGAGTACACGAGCTTCGCGGTGCGGGAAGTCACCCCGTGCGACATCTCGTGCCCGGCGACATCCAAGGCAACCAGCGGCGCCAGCAGCTTGCCGTCGCCGTCGCCGTACGTCATGCAGAAGCAGGAGTCGGACCAGAAGGCGTTATTGTAGTTTGTGCCGTAGTGCACCCGCGTCTGCGCCGGCTTGCCATCGTTGCCGATGCCGTTGCGGCCGTGCGTGATCTTGTAGTAGTCCCAGGTCATGGCGGCGCCGTAGTGCGCATCCACCGCCGCGCTCTGCTTGTTGGCCTTGGTGCCGTCGCCCCATGTGTTGGTCGTGGAGGTGAACAGGGCGTTGCCGGCGCTGGCATCGACGGTCTGGCCGTTGCCGCGGAGGGTGTCCGTGAGCTCGTACTTGGTGCCGTTCTTATTGGTATCCAGGGTCACCGTGCCGCTGTGAATGCCGCGGCCCGTACCTTTGGCGCCGGCGGTCTCGATCTCATCATAGGAGTTTAGGAGCCGCCCCGAGTGCGCATCGACAAAGGCATGCAGGAGGCTCGGCGTGCCGTCCGGAGCGGTTCCGGCCATGACGGACTCATAGGCCAGCGCCATCGCGCCTTCGAGCGCGTAGATAACCAGTCGCGACTCGGTCGCGCCGGTGCGCTCCCCGGCGAATGAGCGCTCGGCGATCCGCGCCGCCGCTTCGGTTGACAGCGTCGGAACATTGGACACCGGAATCGGCGCCGCAAGCTCCGCCGTGAACGGCTCCGTATTATCCGCCCCGGGATGCACGACAAAGTCGCCGCCGACCACCGGCAGACCGCGGTAGGAGCGATCGAACCGGACATGTTCCTGTCCTAGCTCATCCACGAAATAGGACCGCTGGCGGACGCTGTCGTTGTGGTCAAGCCCCAGCGCCGCGCCGCGCTCTTTGATGAGCGACGCCGAGGCTGCGTGCAGGGTCAGACCGTCATCGCTCTGCGCATCCACGCTGAGAACTTCGGACCCGCAGGCGGAGAGGAGCGACAAGGGAACGAGGGAGCAAAGCAGGGTCGTGCGCATCGTGTCCTCCAAGGTTTACCTGGTGAGTAACAGGATGAAATAGGAATGGGGTTACTCTGCCCAATTCATTCCTTGACCACAACTTTAATTCTGCCTTTTTTGCATTTTCTTCGTCGACAAAGCGCCTGGGGGGAAGAGACCCCTGGTGGGTACTTTTCCCCCACGGTCTAGGAATATGAAGCCGAAATAGCTGCATCTTAATTCGGCATTCCGACTGCATTTGCCGATCCTTCCCTAGCCGCGTTTAGGAGTCTTTCGCGAGCATGGATACTGCCCGCATCTGGGGCCAAGAACCCCGCATACCAGCGGCGGAATCCCCAAGCGCCACCGCGGTCCGCCCCCCGAGCGCATGCTTCTGCGACTTACCGGGGTGTTCGGCTACGCGGGCTCCGCGCTGTCGGGGATAGGAATCGGGTATTGCATCGACCACGCCGGTTGGCGCGGCGGCTTCACGTGCTTTATTGCGGCGGCGGTAGTCGGAGCGATGTTGGCGCTCCCCCTATGGCGGACCGGCCAGAGCTACGGCCGCAAGTCGAGATAGCCGATGAAACCGCCGCCGCCGCCGGCCCAGGAAAAGCCGCCGGTCGTCGTGCGCACCGCAAACAGCGTGGACAGGGCGTTGTTGGTCTGAGGGGTGAAGTTGTCAAAGGGCGGGTCCGCACGCACAACCGTCCCGCCCGAGCCGACCGCATACAGGACCTGGCTGCCATCGCCGTGGATGCCGTAGAGGGTGCTGCTGGTGCCGCTGCTCGGCACCTTGCCCCACTGCGTATCCACGGCGTAGCGGATGCGCAGAATCGTGCCGCTGTCGCCCACCGCGTAGACCGAGCTCGCGGTAATCCCGCCCGGAGTCCCCCAGATTGCGTGCAGGTTGACCGCCGTGCCGGAGGTGATGGTATTCCAAGAAGTTCCGTTATAGCGCGCCAGGAGTCCCCCTACGCCGCAGACGTAGATGAAGCTCGGGCTGTCCGCCCATACCGAGTTCAACTGACCCGTCCCAAGCCCCGCGTCCGTGATGGACTGCCAGCTCGTGCCGTTATAGTGCAGGAACGTTCCCTGGCTGGTCGTCGTAGAGGAGTCGCCGGCGGTCCAGATGTCCGTGGGGCTCACGCCCCAGATTCCGTACAAGGTCAAAAAGGCCGGGTTTGAGACGTTCGTCCAGACATTCCCGTCGTAGCGGAGGATGCGGCCGAACCCGCCGACGGCCCAGACGTTATTCGGCCCGCTCGCCCAGACCCCGTACAAGTTCTCGGAGACCCCGAGCGGGGCCGGCTTGACCGTCCAGCTCGTGCCGTCGTAGTGGAGGATCGTCGCGCCGTTGCCGACCGCCCAGATGTCGGTCGCCGACTGCGCCCACATGCCTTGGATAGTCGAGTTGCTCGGATCCAAAGTGGAGCACAGCGTCTTTTCGGCGCACGGCGCCAGGTTGCCGCACTTGCGCGGTGACTGCGGCGTCAAGGACAGATCCAGATCGACCCGGCCCGCCGGCAAGTTCACCGTCGTCATGCCGGTGCCCTGGGTGCAGTTGTCGCTGTCGAACGCCTGCACCGCGAGTCCCAGGCTGCCGCTTGTGGTACTGGGCAGCTCGACCACGAAGCGGCTGGCCGGCGGCGTCAGCATCTGCGAGTTCATCGCCGCCTTGCCGTCGAGCGTTGCCGTCATCACGACCTGCGTCGCCCGCGCCGGCGTCGCACTGAGCGATACGACGATGGCGCTGTCTCCTGAGCCGCAGCTGCTGCCGCCCCCCAAGACCCCCAGCAGCGAGAGCGTGAGTGCGGGAGTACGTCCGATGCCCCAGCCCGCGCCGGACCGGCCGAAGATGCCGAAGCCCGCGCCGGGCAGGCCGAAGCCCGCGCCGGGCAGGCCGCAGCCCGTGCCGGGCAGACCGAAGATGGACGAACGAAGCCGAGATACGCGAAGCCGAGTCCCAGGTTGCATCTTCAGACCCCTAGTGAAAATAACAGTCTAACACGTCTTCCTTCCTCGTCGCTATTGCTATGGGACTTGGCCGCTGATAGCGTACGGCGCGACGAGGAGATAATGGCAATCACCGATAGGGATAAGCGGTCTAATGATTCTGGCCCTTCTGGCCGTGTAAAAAGCGCTACCGACGAGCCAAACGTAATCTGGCGGCAATACGGGCGCCTGGTCGCAGCGATCACTGCCGCGCCGCGCCGCGCCGCACTGATTCTTCTTTTCTGCCTGGTTCCGGCGGTGGTCTTGACGGTGCAGTTCTTCAGCAACGTCCAGGCGGGTCTCACCGAGCTTCTTCCCAAGCAGGCTCCGAGCGTCCGGGCGCTCACCGAGCTGCACCGGCTGCTCGGCGGCAAAGCGCACCTGACGGTCATCGCCCAGTCCAGCGACGCCGAGGCGAACCGCCGCTTCATCGCCACGCTGTCGCAGCGGCTGCGCGACCGCAAAATTCCCGAGATCCGATCGCTGGTCGGCGACATCCGCGAGGAGCGGAAGTGGGTCCAAGATCACGCGGCCCTGCTCCTCAACAAGGAGCGCTTCGACCCGCTGATGGTGGAGCTCGAACAGGCGCTCGATCAGGCCAAGGCCGAGGCCAACCCCTTCTACGTCGATATGGAAGAGCGCGAGCCGCCGGATAAGACGTGGGCGCAGATTGAAAAGAAGCTCGACTCGGAGTCGCGGACCTTCGATCGCTTCCCGCGCGGCTTTCTCGAGACGCCCGACGGCAAGACGGTGGTCGCCCTCATCAACCTGCAGGGCTCAGAGGTCGATCTGGATCCCTCGGTAAACCTGCTCTCGGCGGTAAAGCAGGAGGTCGCGGCGATCCGGTCGCAGTTCCCCGCAGACCTCCTCGTCGCTTATAACGGCGAGGTACCAAACCTCATCGAAGAGCACGACGCCATCCTGGCCGACCTGTCGCTGTCCTCGGCGATTGTCTTTCTCTTGGTCGGCTTGCTGATCAGCGCCTACTTCCGCTCCGGACGCGGGGTGGTGGCGGTGTTTACAAGCCTTGGGCCGGGCCTCCTTTTCACCTTCGCCATCGGCCGGCTGAGCGTCGGCCACTTGAACTCGAACACCGCCTTTCTCGGCTCGATCATCGCCGGCAACGGGATCAACTATCCGCTCCTCCTTCTGGCTTACTACCGCACCCGCTCGCCGTCGGAGCCGCGCGCCTTCGCGATCGTCGAGGCGGCCAAGAGCGCCCTGGCCGGAACCCTGATGGCGGCGGCCACCGCGTCGGCCGCCTACGCGGGCCTGGCGGCCTCCAGCTTCAAGGGCTTCTCGCAGTTCGGCTGGCTCGGCGGCGTCGGCATGGTCACCACGTGGCTGCTTACCTTCATCACCATGCCTATAGCGATCTCGCTGCTCAACCCGCCGCGCCAGGGGCCGCGCCCGACGCGGACCCAGGTGTGGGTGCTGCGCTTCTTCCAGCGCCGCTACCTGCCCTACGGGATCGCCGCCGGCTTCATCGCGCTCTCGCTGTTCTTCGGGGGCCTGGGCGTGCGCCACGCGCTGCGCGCCGGCCTTTACGAGATGGACCTGCAGACCCTGCGCAACCGCGACTCGCTGCGCTCGGGCAGCGCGTCGTGGGACAAGAAGATGAGCGAGCTGTTCGGGGTGTGGCTGAACCCGGTGGCGGCGATCGTCCCCGATATCTCGACCCGCGAGGCGGCGGCGCAGGAATTCCGCGGCGTGCTGACCCAGGGCAGCATGCCGGTCGCCGAGCGCGTCGAGACCATGGCGGCCTACCTGCCGACCGAGGCCGAGCAGCAGCAGCGCCTCGGCCGGCTGCGCAAGTTCGCCGCGGCGCTGGAGAAGGCCTCGCGCGACCAGATTCCCGAGCGCGCCCGTCCCTATATCGATGCCTGGCTGGCCCCCGAGAACCTGCGGGTGCTCAGCGCGGCGGACGTGCCGGCGTCGCTCAAGGACGGGTTCAGCGAGGCCTCGGGGCGCACCGACCGGGTCATCCTCATCTACCCGTCGCTCAAGATAAACTACAACGACGGCCGCAACATCATCCGTTTCGCCGACGAGCTCGCGACCGTGCACGTGACCCCGGGCACGGTGGTCGGCGGCGCCTTCCTGTTCATGGCCGAGATCATCCGCCTTGTGCGCGACGAGGCGCCGCAGGTCGTGGTGTCGGTGTGCCTGCTGGTGGCGCTGGTGCTGGTGCCGTTCTTCCGCCGCCGGCCGCTGCGGATTCCGCTAGATCGGAAGAGCGTCGTGTAGGGAAAGAGTGT
>CALFML010000713.1 GCA_937879845.1 uncultured Myxococcales bacterium | reverse complement strand
CGAGCGGCCACTCCAGCTCCGCGTACTCCTTGGACTGGGTGTAGCCGAGCGGCAGCGTGATGGCCGCGCCGACGATGATGAGCTGCCACCCCCAGAAATGTATAGACGATAGGAGGTCGCTCCACGAGCGCGCCTTGCACAGCCGCTGAGTCGAGTAATAGACCCCGGCGAACAGCATGTTGCCGACAAAGGCGAAGATCACCGCATTGGTATGCAGCGGTCGCAGCCGTCCGAAGCTGAACCACGGCGCCAGGTTGAGCTGGTGGAACACAAGCTGCGAGGCCACGACCAGCCCGACGAGCATGCCGATGAGCCCCCAGAACACCGATGCCAAGAGAAACCGGCGGACCGAGAGGTCGTCATAGGTGATA
The DNA here is from genome assembly GCA_937879845.1 of uncultured Myxococcales bacterium. Lineage (GTDB taxonomy): Bacteria > Myxococcota_A > Polyangia > Palsa-1104 > JAEUJZ01 > CALFML01. The sequence goes on along the minus strand of CALFML010000713.1, from coordinate 5,636 downwards.
TGGACTTCCCTCATAACGTACTTTCCTTCTGCTGATTGGCGGCGTCATCTTCGAGCGGCAGGAGCGCCATGCGGTCGGCGTGCTCGTGAGTGCGTTGCCGATATAGGAAACCGAAGAGCAGAGCCGAGCCGATGACCAAGACAAGGCTCACGAACAGAGTCAAAAGGAGCGCGTTCATAGCTGGGCCTCCGCCGGCTGCAGCCGAGCGAGCGGCTGGGGCTTTACCGCGTCCGCCGCGCCTTGCGGGGCGGTCCGCTCACGCAGGGAATGGACGGTCGCCAGCAGGATGAGCAGTGAGCTCAGCGGCATGGCGACCGCGCAGCGCAGCGGCGTCATAAGGCCGCCCAGCGACAGCCCGAGCACGACGGCGTTGTAGAGCGCGGCCAAGCAGAGGTTGCGCCGGATGACCGCGCGGGTCTTGCGGGCCAGCTGCAGCGCCAGCGCGATCGGCCCGAGACCGACCCCGAGAAAGTAGAAGTCGGCGCGCTCCGGCAGGGTCGGTCGATCCACGGCTGGTGTGCCGGCGCAGGCGGCGGCGGCGAAGGCCGGCGCGTCATTTATGCCGTCGCCGATCATCAGCGTGTCGCCCTCGCCGCCGTCGATGATGCGCACGTGCCGGGCTTTGTCCGCCGCGCTCAGCCCGCCCCGCGCCTGCTCGGGGGTAAGGCCCAGGCGGCGGGCGCTGTCCGCCACTTTATGCGGAGCGTCCCCCGATAGCATCCATACCGCATAGCCGGCCCGCTTTAGCTGCTCCACTTCCGTTTGCGCATCCGGACAGAGCTGCTCCACGAACCCGTACTGAGCGAGCAGCTCGCCGTCGCAGCTGAAAAACACCGCGACCTCCGCTGCGGCCGCGGGCGCGCCGTTCTGCGCAGGCAGGGCGAAGCCGCGGCGGCCCAGGCGGTACTTTTGCGCTCCGTCGATCAACAAAAGCCCCTGGCCCGGTTCCTCGGTGATGGTCAGGGCCGGATCGACGGCGGGGCGCTCGCGGCCAAAGCTCGTCGTCAGGGCGCGCATAAGGGCCTGGCTTACCGGATGGTTTGAGCGCGCCACCATCTGGTAAAGCGCGGCGCGCGCCTCGCGCGGCAGCTGGTTTAGCTGCTCCGGCGCGGCCAGCGTCAGCTCTCCCAGGGTCAGCGTACCGGTCTTGTCAAACAGGACCTTGCGCACGCGCAGCGCGCGATCAAGAAAGGAAGCGTGGCGGACAAACAAGCCGCGGCGGCGCAGCCGCGCCTGCACGAGCTCATAGGCCAGCGGGGTCGCCACACCCAGCGCACAGGGGCACGTAACGACGAGGATCGCCACCGTTATTTCCAGCGCGCGCAAAGGACCGGCGGGCAGCCAGAGCAAAAACCCCAAGGCCGCCAGGGTCAGCACCGCCAGTACGTACGTGCGGCTTAAGACATGCCAGAAATCGCGGCGCGGCGCCTGCGCCGGTTCGCCGCTCCCTGGCGCCGCTGGCGGCGCGGCCAGGAGCTGGCATAGGGCCGAAGCGCTGAATGACTCGCCGGCGCGGACTCGCACCGCGTGCGCGGACTGATTGTGGGCGCCGGCCGGAACGCACTGTCCCTTTTGGAATGCGGCCGGCGCAGACTCGCCGCTGATCCAGCTTAGCGAGAAGCGGGCGCGATCATCCAGAAGCTCGGCCCGCACCGGGACGAGCTCTCCCGGCGCGCACAACAGCACCTGCCCCGGTTCGATGGCCGTCGCCGGGATGAGCCGGAGCTGGCTTGCTTCATCAAGGGCCCGCACGAGCAGCCCGTCCACGCCGTCATCGCTGAGCAGGATGCGGCGGTGGTGGCTGGCCAGGCGCTGCTGCATGAGCCGGCCCAGGAGCATCAAGGTAATAAAGACGCACAGCGTATCGAAGTAGGCGGCGCGTCCGCTGGCAAAGAAGAAGGACCAGACGCTTCCCAGATAGCTAAGCGCAATCCCAAGGGCGATCGGAACATCCATATGCAGCACGCCGCGGCGCAGCGCTTGCAGCGCGCTGCGGAAAAAGATCGTCCCGCCGAGCATGACGCAAAGCGAAGCCAGGACGAGACTGCCCGCCGCAAAGAGCCGAAACAGCCCGCCGTCGCTCTCCACGGCCAGACCGAAGTACTGAGAGAACGAGAAGATCATGGCGTTCATGGCCAGCGCTGCGCACAGGCCTAGGCGCAGCAGCAGATCGTCCAGCGGCGCGTCGGACTGTTTGCGCGGCGGCCCGGCGCGATATCCCAGGGCTTCCGCGTCGTCGAGGAACAGCTCCACGGCGGCGCTGCCGCGGCGGTAGCATAGCTCCATGCGGCCGATTCCTGGGTTGATCGTAAGGAGCACGGCGCCGGGTTTGCGGGCGAACAGCTGCTCCAGCAGCCAGACGCAGGCGATGCACTGGAGGCCCTGAAGATCCAAGACCAGGCGCGCGATCTCACCGCCGCCCGACTCGGCTTGCGCCTTCAGGGGGAGCAGCCAGAGCCGCGGCGCCCGCGCCGCTTGGTCCGGGCGGCCGCCCACCGCGGCGAGCCGCTCGACACCCCGCAGATCATAGAACTGATGAAGTCCCGCGGCGTGGATCAGCGCATGCGCCGCCTGGCAGCCCAAGCAGCAATAGGGAGCGCTCGGGGCGTCTTTTTGCGTCGGACTGTTGCAGTGGGGGCACATGGATTGGTTGCCTACGAATTGGCTGTCTGATGAGCAAAGAGCTTGCCAATCGCAGATACGGGCCGCCGCAGACGCAGCCGCTCGCGGAATAGGAGAAAAGGGGCGCGAAATTTTTTCGGGTCGTGATTCCACCCACGCAAAGGTTGCGCCGCCAAAGCGGCTCCGGTTGCGCCGCTCTCTGGCTCCGCGGGGCCGTGGGCCGTGCTGCTCGGCGCCGCCGGCATGGTGTAAGGGTTGCGCCGCTTTTTCCTTGTCGGCCGGCCTGCCAACCCGATACCGATGGGATACGGTATTCGCGGCCCCGACGCTGGCGCCACCCGCTAGGGGCCCCAGAAGTCAAGACGCGATTGGCTGATGCTTAGCCGGTGTCGCCTGGAGCGCAGCGCATTGTCTGCGGCCAAATCGGAGGCGGGCGCATTTTTTGCGCAAAATCGCGGGGTGGCATCGCCCCTCAGCCGCCGGTGCGGTCCTGTGCATGGCTCTTGCAATAACCCGCGAGCATGCCGGACTCCGGGGTCGCCGACTCGAGTCGCCACCGGACACCCTGGACATCGTACCGCCAGTCGAGCATATAGGATATTTTACCAAGCCGTTTGATACTGAGGCGCTGCTGGCAGCTTGCGAGATCTACTTAAGAGTAAGGGCCGGATAGACGCTGAGTAATCGAGGACAGTCATGTTGAAGACCGGCCGCATCCTTGTCGTAGATGATGAAGCAAACGCCCGCTCGGCGCTGGCGGAGCTATTGCGTGAAGAGGGCTATCTTGTGGAGACCGCCGCAGACGGGTTCAAGGCGCTGCCCAAGCTCGACGAGTTCGATCCGGAGCTGGTCATTACCGACTTGAAGATGCCGGGCCTGGACGGAATGGGCCTGATGCGCAAGGCGCTGGAGCAGGACCCGGAGCGCGCGGTGATCATGATGACCGCCTTTGGCGCCGTCGAGACCGCGGTGGCCGCGGTGCGCGCCGGGGCAGCGGACTATCTGACCAAGCCCATCGACTTCAATGAGCTGTCCCTGATCGTCGACCGCGCCTTGGAGCGTCGACGCCTGCGCCAAGAGGCGAGCCAGCTCCGCCAGCGCCTCACCGAGCGCCACCGCATCCCGAACATGATCGGCAGCAGCCCGGCGATGCAAGCCGTCTTTGATACGGTGCTGCAGGTTGCGCCCTCGCGGGCCTCGGTGCTCATCACGGGGGAGAGCGGCACGGGCAAGGAGATGATCGCCGCCGCCTTGCATGAGCACAGCCCGCGCGCCGACAAGCCCTTTGTCAAGCTGCACTGCGCGGCGCTCACCGAAACGCTTTTGGAGAGCGAGCTGTTTGGCCACGAGCGCGGCGCCTTCACCGGCGCGGTGACGCGCCGCGACGGGCGGTTCCAGCAGGCGGACGGCGGGACGCTCTTTCTCGATGAGATCGGAGAAATCGCCCCGGCGGTCCAGATCAAGCTGCTGCGCTTTTTACAGGAGCATGAGTTCGAGCGCGTGGGCGGCAACCAGACCGTCAAGGTGAACGTGCGCGTCATCGCTGCCACCAATCGAAACCTGCGCGAGCGGATCCAAAAAGGGTTGTTTCGTGAGGACCTGTACTATCGGCTCAATGTCATCTCGATCGAGATGCCGCCGCTGCGGCAGCGGCCTTCCGATATCGGCGTCCTGGCGCAGCACTTCTTGGCCAAGTTTGCGCAGGAAAACGGGAAGCCGGTCACCACGCTTTCCCAGAGCGCGATCGAGAAATTGCTGCGCTACCCGTGGCCGGGCAACGTGCGCGAGCTGGAGAACGCCATCGAGCGCGCCGTGGTCATCTGCCGCGGCGACGCCATCCGCGCCGAAGATCTGGCCATCAGCATGATGCCGGCCGACAGCCCGCAGCGGCCCAGCGACTATCCGCCGGTGCCGGGAGCAAGCCTTGAGACACTGGAGCGCTTCGCCATTCTCAAGACCCTGGAGCACACCGGCGGCTCGACCTCCCGCGCCGCCGAGATCCTGGGAATCTCGCCGCGCAAGATCCAGTACAAGCTGCACGCCTATCAGAAAGACCCCGACGACAAGAGCGACGCCTAGCGCTTCCTTCCCGGCCGCCTCATCCCCCTTGTCCTCAGTATCCGCGGCGGGAGCGCATGGGCCAAGGTGCATCGCGATGCAATCGTTCCCCAGCCGTTCCGCCGCCGCTCAATCGACCGAATCAGCGACGGAGCCAGCGCGAGGACATTATCCGCCACTATTGGGGCCGCAAAGCCCGCTGTGACAGCCCGCAATACGGTCAGTGGGGCGGACCGCCCGGCGGCCGACAGCCGGGAAAGCCGGCGCCGGCCAAGGATCTGGCGAGCGCCCCGCGCGGGCAGGTGCAGCTGTCGCAGGTGGTAAAGTCGAAGGTCCCGGCGCTGGGTCTTGTGGGGCTAATAAAGGGTGCAAAGCCCGTAGCTCCGGCGCCGGCGGTACCGGACAAACCCGGCCCGGCGAAAGCACCGGCTGGACCGGCAAAGTGATGACGACCCGGCAGCACGCTGCCCGAGCGGACGGCAAGGAGACGGTGATGAAGGCAGAGCTTCCCCCCTATGTGATTCTTGGCTGCGGCTACGTCGGCACGCGGCTGGCGCAGTCGCTGCTGGCGGATGGCGCGCGGGTGCGCGTAGGGGCCCGGCGGGTCGCGCTGCTGGAGCCGCTGCGCGAGCAGGGCGCCGAGGTCGTGTACTTCGACGCCGGGCGGCCGCACCAGTTCGGGCCGGCGCTGCTCGGGCTGGATCGGCCGGTGGTGGTCTACAGCATCCCGGGCGTGCCGGACCTGCCGCAAGGCGAGGCGGTCCGGCGTGCCGCCACCGCGGCGCTGCGCATGCACGCCCGCGCCTTTATCTACCTTGGTAGCAGCGCGGTGTACGGCCGCAGCGAAGAGCACCTGACCAGCGAGTGGGTGGACGAAGACACGGCGGTGGCGAGCAACGATCCCGACGCCGCGCTGCGTCTTGCCGATGAAGCGGCGGTGCAGTCGGTGGCGCAGG
>CALFML010000712.1 GCA_937879845.1 uncultured Myxococcales bacterium | reverse complement strand
CATTGGCGTGACTGGAGTTCAGACGTGTGCTCTTCCGATCTGCAGCTTGGCGCGATCACGGTTTCGACGGCGAGCGGCGATACGCTGATCTGTTCATCGACGCTGATTCGCAAGGCGCTTGGCGACGGGGATGTCGACCGGGCGGCGCTTTTGCTTGGGCGGGCTCCCGAGGTCGAAGGGACGGTGGTGCATGGCCATGGGCGAGGGCGAACCATCGATGTCCCGACAGCCAACCTGCGCGTGCATTCGGATGTGAAGCTGCGGCCCGGTGTCTATGCGGCGTGGGCGGAAATTTTGGCGCCGATTGACCCGTTGTCCCCGTCGGTGTTGCGGCCTGTGGCGGCTAGACACCCTGCGGCGGTAAACCTTGGATATAATCCAACGTTCCAGGGTCCGGGTACGGTCGAAACGTCGCCACTCTCCGTCGAAGCACACCTTTTGCTCGCGGCGGGTGAAACGCTTCCCTCGCTGTATGGCTGCGAGCTGCGATTGTGCTTTGTGGCCCGGCTGCGTGACGAGAAGAAGTTTTCCCAGGTGGCGGAGCTGGTCGCGCAGATCCACAAAGACATCGCCACCACAAGACAGCTAACCGGGGGGACTCCGTCTGCAGACCGCGACGTTTTGGCGGCGCGCGACGGAGCTGGAGTTGCCATGGGTTCCGGGACAGACAGGGAAGCAGGCGGACGACCACCACACGACGGCGGGCACTCGTCGTCCGCGGCGGTTTTTACACATCAGGATGGCAGTGGTCAGGGCGACAGCTCGCCTGAACCAAAACAGCGGCGACGAGCGGCTCACGATGACGCGCTGCCCGAAACGTATGGGCGCGACGAAGTCGAGATCCTGTCCAAAGATCCGCACTGGTACTTCATCTACTGGGAAGTGACGGCGGCGGGGCTTGCGCAAGCGCAGTCGCAGCTCGGGATTTCTGAAGGCGATGGCCGTCTGATTTTGCGGGTGTTCATCACGACGCAGCTCCCGCAGGGGCGCGAAAACCGCGAAATTCGCGATCTTTCGCTGCACCAGCACCACGGCAAAAAATATCTGGAGTCACCGAAAGCCGGGGCGCACCTGCGGGCGGCGGTGGGTCTTGTGTCGAAAGACGGTCTGTTTTCGCCGATCGCACAGTCGCAGTCAGTGCGCTTGCCGCCGATGCATCCATCGTCGGAAACCGCGATCGAATGGGCGCATGTGCAGCCGGTTTCTGGCGACGGGAGGCAGCGTGAACATATCGTGCTGTCACGGCCCCAGACGCCGCACAAAGAGCGTGAGCTTCCCTGGCGGACGGGGAGTTCTCCGCCGTCCGGGCAGCTACCGGTGACGGACTCGGAATGGATCGTCGATGCTCCGTCGAGCAGTCCGACAAGCAGTGGTCTTACACCACAGCCAGGCAAGAGCGGAGGTCTGTGATGTCGGCGGCGGCTCGGGGTGATCTGCTTCTTTTGCTTCACGCGCACCTGCCGTATGTGCGCCACCCCGAAAATTCCTATCACCTGGAAGAAAACTGGCTCTACGAAGCGATCACCGCGACGTATCTGCCGCTTGTGCAAGAGCTGCAAAAGTTTGGCACGACATCATCTGGGCCCAAGCTGACGCTGTCGCTTTCGCCGACGCTGTGTTCGATGCTGCGCGACAAGCTCTTGACCGACCGCTATCGCAGCTATCTCGATAGACTGCTGCGGCTCGGGGAAGAGGAACTGACCCGCGCCAAAGCAGATCCCGCGCAATCGGAGCTGGTGCGCTTTTACCTGTCGCGGTTTACCGAGCTGCGGGCGCTGTGGCGTTCGCTGGACAGTGACTTGGTCGCGGCATTTGGTCAGCTTCAAGATCGCGGCACGGTCGAACTGATTACGACCTGTGCGACGCATGCCTATCTGCCGGTGGTGCAAAAGCCGTCGGCGCGTCGGGCGCAGCTGATTATCGCGGTCCGTCACTACCGCGAGTGTTTTGGTCGCTATCCGCGCGGCATCTGGCTGCCTGAGTGTGGCTACGTCGACGGGCTGGACGAGCTGCTCGCCGAGCTAGACCTGCGCTACTTCTTCCTGGATGCGCACGGACTGACGTATGCGCGACCGCGTCCGCCGCTCGGGCTGCATGCGCCGATTTTCACCCGCGCTGGCGTGGCGGCGTTTGGTCGCGACCTGATGTCATCAAAGCAGGTGTGGTCGTCGACGGAAGGCTATCCCGCCGACGGTGTGTATCGCGAATTTTATCGCGACATCGGCTTTGACAGGCCGCTTGAGCAGATCGCTCCGTACATTCATCCCGACGGCATCCGCGTCAACACCGGCTACAAGTACCACCGGGTGACGGGGGCGCGCGTCGATCTGCAAGACAAAGCGCCGTATCAGCCGGAACTGGCGCGGGCAAAAGCGCGCGAGCATGCGCGGGACTTCGTCGAAAAGCGCCAAGCGCAGATTGCCTGGCTGTCGCAGCGGATGGATCGCCGTCCGGTGATTGTTTCGCCGTATGACGCCGAGCTGTTTGGCCACTGGTGGTTCGAGGGGCCGATGTTTCTGGGCGAAGTGCTGCGGCTGTGCAGCGAGCCCGGCAGTGTCGTGCAGCTTCAGACCGCGAGCGGTTATCTTGTCGATCATCCCGTCAACGCGGTCTGCGAACCGGCGCCGTCGTCGTGGGGTGAAGGCGGCTATTCCGCGGTGTGGCTCGATCAGAGCAACGACTGGATTTACCGTCACCTGCACCACGCCGAATCGAGACTGCACGAGCTTGTGACCAAGTTTGCGAGCAAAGATCCGCAAGAAAGTCCGCAGCAGGCGCTGATTCAGCGGGCGCTCACCCAAGCCGGACGTGAGCTGCTGCTCGCGCAGTCGTCGGATTGGGCGTTCATCATGAAGACCGGGACGGCGGTGTCGTATGCCGAATCGCGGGTCAAGACGCATCTGCAGCGCTTTACCAAGCTGGCGAGCGATCTCGAATCGGGGACGATCGACGAAGCGTTTGTCGCCGATTGCGAGTCGCGCGATAACCTCTTCCCGAGCCTCGATCCGAAGCTGTTTTGATTCGAGCAGACGCGACGTGTTGCCACGCTAGCGCGAAAGCAAAAAGTGGGCGAGCAGGCGCGACATGTTTTCCGGGTCAGCCGCGCCGGCCAGCTCGCGCGCCGAGTGCATGCTGAGCATCGGATTGCCGACGTCGACGGTGGGGATGCCGAGCAGGGTCGCCGTGATCGGCCCGATGGTGCTGCCGCACGGCAGGTCGGTGCGGTGCGCGTAGTGCTGCACCGGCACCTCGACGCGCCGGCAGAGCTCCTGGAACAGGGCGGCGGTGCGGGCACAGGTGGCGTAGCGCTGCTGGGCGTTGCTCTTGATCACCGGCCCGCCGTTGAGCACCGGGCGGTGGTGCGCCTCGTGACGATCGAGGTAGTTGGGGTGCGCCGCATGCGCCATGTCCGCCGAGACGCACAGCGAGCCGGCGATCACCTGGTGGTAGCGCTCGCGGTCGCCACCGGTCGCCAGCACCAGCCGCTCCAGGATGGTCGGCAGGATCGGCGCCTGCGCCCCGTACGCGCTGTTGCTGCCGACCTCTTCGTGGTCAAACAGCGCGACGAGCGGAACCAGCCCGCTGTCGGGGTCGGTCGGCGCGGCGGCCCGCCCGAGGGCCAGCACCGCCGCGTGCGACATCGCCAGGTTGTCAAGGCGCGGCGCCAGAATAAGCTCCTGCCCAAGCCCCGCCCGCGCCGGCGGCTGCGCGTCATGCAGCATGAGCTCCGTGGTGACGACGGCCGCCTCATCGATGCCGAGCGCCTGCGCGCACAGCCCATGGAGCAGCGCCAGATCGCGTCCGCCGTGCCGTCCGCCCGCCCCACCGGGCAGGCTCCCCGCAAGACCCATGATCGGCGCCAGGTGTTCTTGGCGGTTTAGTACAAGTCCCTTTTCATTTACTTCGCGCTCAAGATGAATCGCCAGCTGCGGCACCCGCACCACCGGCTGCCCAAGCCGCACAAGGCCGCGCCGCAGCCGCCCCTCGCTGTCGCGGTACACGACGCGGCCGGCCAGGAGCAGATCGCGATCGAGCCAGGAGTTTAGGAGCACGCCGCCGTAGACCTCGACCCCGAGCTGCAGATAGCCGGCCTTCTCATACGGGGCGCGCGGCTTGAGCCGCAGGTTCGGACTGTCGGTGTGCGCCCCGACGATGCGGAAGCCGCGCAGCTTCCCCGCCGCCAGCTGCGGCAGCACGAACGCGACGATCGTCGCATCCCCCACCGGAACGAAGTACCGCCCCGGCTGCAGCTGCGAAAAGGAGCTGTCGGGCCGCAGCTCGACAAACCCGCTGGCAATAAGCCGCTGCGCCGCGCTCGCCGCGGCATGAAACGGGGTCGGCGAAGCCTCGATGAACGATAAAAGATCCGCGCTGGTCTGAAACTCCGCTCCGGGCCCCGGAGACTCGCTCTGCGTCAACATACCCCGCATCATACGGTAACTTCGCCCCGCCTGGCCCCTGCCTTGCGCTGGCGGCCCGCGCCAAAATGCCCCCGTCCTGCGCTAACCAAGCGGTTCCCTAAAAAAAACCTTGACCCGCAAGGCAGCTTAGATAGACTGCCAGGGCATCGCGCGGGAGTAACTCAGTGGTAGAGTGCCACCTTGCCAAGGTGGACGTCGAGGGTTCAAGTCCCTTCTCCCGCTCTCGATTTTGAAAGGCTGGCTAGGAAACTAGCCGGCCTTTTTGTTTTACGCCGCGGCAAAGCGCAACTTGCGAATCAGCAAGGAGCGGCGAAGCGGCCGGCCCACAAGATTGGCGTTGGCTGGTTTTATTTTGGCGGCGCCGCAGCGGGAGCGTGTGCTTTGAGCCAGGCTTCCACTTCTTCGGGGTGGAAGCCGAAGGGGCCGAGCTGGCCTTTATAGACGATGGAGCCTTCTGCAGAAAGGATGTAGAAGCGCTCCGGCCAGCCGGCGTAGAGCTTGTCGGCGGGGTTTTCGATCGCGTCGACGACTAGCGGCAGCTCGTAGTGGAAGCGGGCGCGGAAGTCGCGCGCGATCGCCGCCCGCGCGGCGGTGCTGTGCGGCTGGCGGTAGCAGACGCTGTCGCGCTCGTTGGCGGTCATCTGCCATTCGTCGGTCGGGTGCGCCTCGCGAATGTAGATGGTCAAAAAATCGACCTGGCCCTTATAGCTTCGGTAAAGCTGTTGGAGGCGCTCGACCGAGCGCCGAAACGGGGGTCAGGTGAAGCTGCCGAAGATCAGCACAAGGGGCCGCCCGTGCAGCTTTTCGCGCAGCCTGATGCGACTGGCTCCGGCGCCGGTGTCATCGCCAAGCGCCACGAGCTCGACATCGGGGGCGGCGTCGCCGAGCTTGAGCTCTCCCTCGCGGCGCGTGTCGTAGCGCAGGATGCCGATGATGTTGCGCGGCCCGATGTAGGACGCGGCGGCGCCCGCAAGGACGAGCAGTAAAAGTCCGGCGCCCAAAACAATCCACTTCTTCGTCATAGCAAATCCATACCACGGCAGCCGGTCGCCGCGCCGCATGCGCTGGCGGTCCGCTCCGGCGAGGCTGAACCCGAGCCGCGGAACTTGCTGAGGGCGGCAAAGTGCGATATGAACGCGCACTCTATGGCTACTGAAAATCCTGCCGGCTCTGCTTCCGCACCGGCTCCCCTGCCCGCGGGCGGCGAGCCGTCCTCCCCCATCCAAGTCCACCAGATTCACGAGGAGATGCGGTCGTCGTTCATGGACTATGCCATGAGCGTCATCATCGCCCGCGCGCTCCCCGACGCCCGCGACGGCTTGAAGCCGGTGCACCGCCGCATCCTCTACGCCATGCACGAGTCGAACAACGTGCACAACCGCCCGTACGTAAAGTGCGCGCGCGTGGTCGGCGAAGTGCTCGGCAAGTTCCACCCGCACGGCGATGCCTCGGTCTACGACGCGCTCGTCCGGCTCGCCCAAGACTGGAACATGCGCTACCCGCTGGTCGACGGGCAGGGCAACTTCGGCTCGATCGAAGGCGATCCCGCCGCCGCCTACCGTTACACCGAGTGCCGGCTGCAGAAGATCGCCGCTTCGATGCTGGTCGACATCGACAAAGACACCGTCGATTTCGTCCCCAACTTCGACGACAAAGAGCGCGAGCCGACCGTGCTCCCGGCGATGCTGCCGAACCTTCTGACCAACGGCGCCTCCGGCATCGCGGTCGGCATGGCGACCAACATCCCGCCGCACAACATCGGCGAAGTCCTCGACGGGGCGCTGGCGCTGCTTAAAAACCCGGCGCTCACCGTGGCTGATCTTATGAAGTTCATCCCCGGACCGGACTTCCCGACCGCCGGCTTCATCTACGGCCGGGCCGGCATCCGCGCCGCCTATGAGACCGGCCGCGGCCTCGTGGTGATGCGCGCCCGCACCGACTTCGAGGAGATGAAGGGCAACCGCACCCAGATCGTCGTCACCGAAGTCCCCTACCAGGTCAACCCCAACCGGGTCATCGAGCGCCTGGCCGAGCTCGTCCACGAAAAGAAAATCGAAGGCATCAGCGACCTGCGCAACGAGTCCTCGCGCGAGGGCATGCGCCTGGTCATCGAGCTCAAACGCGACGCCGTGCCGCAGGTGGTGCTAAACCACCTGTACGCCCAGACCAGCCTCCAGGTGAGCTTCGGCGTCATCATGCTCGCCATCGTCGACGGCCGGCCCAAGGTGCTAAACCTCCGCGACGCGCTCCTGCACTACCTTGACCACCGCCGCCAGGTGGTGACGCGGCGCAGCCTGTTCATGCTCCGCCAGGCCCGCGCCCGCCGCGAGATCGTCGAAGGTCTGGGTCTGGCGATCGATCAGATCGACCGCATCATCGCCATCATCCGCGCCGCCAAGGATCCCGGCGAAGCCAAGGACAACCTGATGGCCGAGCCGCTCAAGGGTCTCGGCGAGTTCCTGCGCCGCGCCGGGCGTCCGGATAAAGAGATCGCGGCGCGCACCAAGAACGAGGTCAGCTACTTCAGCGAGCCGCAGGCCAAGGCGATCCTCGACATGCGCCTGCAACGCCTGACGGGGCTGGAGCGCGACAAGCTGGCCCAGGAATACCGCGAGCTGTGCGCCGCGATCGACCACCTGGAGTCGGTGCTTTCCGACGAAAACCTCCTACGTGAGGTGATCTCCGGCGAGCTCACCGAGCTGCGCGCCCAGTTCATCGACAAGCGCCGCACCGAGATCCTCGACCACGCCGGCGAGATCAGCATCGAGGAGCTCATCGCCGAAGAGCCGATGGTGGTGACGCTGTCGCGTGAGGGCTACGTGCGCCGCGTCTCGCTCAGCGAGTACCGGGCGCAGCACCGCGGCGGCCGCGGCGTCATCGGCGCGACGACCAAGGACGAAGACCTCATCGCCAAGCTGTTCATCGCCAGCACGCACGACCACGTGCTGATGTTCACAAGCTCCGGCCGCGTCTACAGCAAGCGCGTGTTCGACCTGCCGGAGGCGGCGTCGCGGTCGTCCAAAGGCAAGGCGCTGGTCAACTTCCTGGAGCTCCAGCCCGGCGAGCGGGTCATCGAGATGCTGCCGCTGCCGACCTTCGACGCCGGCAAGTTCGTCTTTTTGGCGACGCAGAACGGCGTGGTCAAAAAGACCGAGCTCGATGCGTTCTCCGCCATCCGCTCCACCGGCATCATCGCCATCGACATCGATGAGGGCGACACCCTGGTCGGCGCCCGCGTCACCGATGGCAAGAGCGACATCGCCCTGTGCACCTTGCACGGCTGGGTGGCGCGCTTCCGCGAAGAGAAGGTCCGCGCCATGGGCCGCACCGCCCGCGGCATCCGCGGCATCAAGCTGCGCGAGGACGACAAGGTGGTGGCCCTGCGGGTGCTCGACCGCGACCTGCCCACCACCCTGCTCACCGTCTGCGAACGCGGCTACGGCAAGCGCACCCCGACCACCGACTACCCGGTCAAGGGCCGCGGCGGCAAGGGCGTCATCACCATCAAGACCAATGAGCGCAACGGCAACGTCGTCGGCGTGCTGGTGGTCATCGACTCGGATGAGCTGATGCTCGTCACCGATTCGGGGCGGGTCATCCGCATCCGGGTGCGCGACATTCCCACCCGCGGCCGCAACACCCAGGGCGTGCGCCTCATCCGCCTTGATGTGGCGGACGGCGAGCGCGTGGTGGCGGTCGAGGCGTTCTCCGATCTGGAAGGCGGCGAAGGCGGCGAGGCCGGCGAGCCGACGACCAGCACGGTCGAAGTGCTCGATGACGAGCCGGAGTCGGATGTCGATCTCGACGGCGAGGACGACGACGACGGCGATGAGGAGGACGCGGGCTAAATGGCCGCTGCCGGCACCGCGCCGCCGCCCGGCGGGTCTTCTGCTGCCGCTGCCGCGTCCCCGCCGGATGCGGACGCCGCTGCACCCGCCGCCAGTCCCCCGCCCGTAGGCCCGCTGTCCATCCCGGAGATCTACCGCCGCAGCCTCAAGCCCAAGGACCTGCGCTTCAACAACTGGGTGTGCCGCCCGCCGGCGGCGGTGCTCGTGTACCTGCTGCGATCGACGCGGGTTACGCCGAACCAGATCACCTTCTTGTCGCTTTTCACCTCGCTTCTGTCCGCGGCGACGCTGCTGTTCTGCCGCGATCGCGTGGGTCTGGGCGTGTCGGCGGCGCTGGTTTACCTGGCGTTCGTGCTCGACTGCGTGGACGGGCAGCTGGCGCGCATCACGGGCAAGACCAGCGTCGTCGGCTCGTATCTGGATTTCCTGGTCGATGAGATCAAGGCGGTGACGCTGATCGCCGCGATCGCCGGACGCCTGGCGCTGCAGAGCGCGCCGGCCGTTGCCGCCGGGTCGCTGTTTGCCGGCGTGGATGGCTCGCTGTTCTGGCTCGGCTTCGGCCTGTTTGGCGTCACCGCGGCGGCGAGCGGCATGTCGCTGACCACGTTCATGCGCCGCCCCGAGTACTTCGAAGCGACGACCGGGCAAAAGGCGGTGCGGGTCGTGGGCTTCACCCGCTTCGAAGAGCCCAAGCCGGCGGCGCCGCCGTCGCTCCTGCGCCGACTCATTCGCCTGCCGATCACGCTCCTCGAGGAGACCGGGAAGCTCGTTTTGCACTACCCGGCCTGGTTCTACATCCCGGCGCTGCTCGGGCAGATCGAGTGGTTCCTCGTGCCGTACGTCCTCGCGCATACGATGTACTTGGGCCGGTCGGGGCTGGTCGTGCTCATCAAGCTGGGACGTTAGGCGATGCTCGGCCGGCGGCGGACGCTGGGGGCGCTGCTCGGCACGACGCTGGGTCCATCGGCAGCGGTGCTGCTCGGGGAAAAAAACAGTGCCGCCCAGCCGGAGACGAAGGCGCCGCTGCCGCCGCTGCAGCGCGGGGTATCGCTGGGTCTTTTTCACGAAGACCCGCAGTGGTCCTACGCCGGCCTGCTGCGCGAGATCAAAGACCTGGGAGCGAGCCACGTCGCGCTCACCCTGGCGTACTACCAGGAACACGCCGGCAGCACCGTGATCTCGGCCCACCCGCGGTTCTCGGCGCCTGACTCGACGCTTCTGCACACCGTGCGGGCGGCGCAGGCGCTGGGTCTTTCGGTGATGCTGTTTCCGATCTTGCGGCTGTCTAGCCCCCGCAACGACAGCGAGTGGCGCGGCACCCTGAAGCCGCAAGACCCGGCGGCCTGGTGGCAGAGCTACGAACGCCTGCTCTTGCACCTGGCGGAGCTGGCCGGCCGCGAGCGCTTGGCGCTGCTGTGCATCGGCAGCGAGCTATCGACGCTCGACCGGCTGGCGGAGCGGCCGCACTGGCAGCGGCTGGTCGCCGGCATTCGCAAGGTGTATCGCGGGCTGCTCACCTACTCCGGCAACTGGGATCACTACGCGCAGGTGGGCATCTACGACCTGTGCGATCTGCCGGGCATGTGCGCCTACTTCCCCCTGGCGAGCCGCACCGATCCGATCCCGGTGCCGGTGGCGCAGCTGACCGCCGCCTGGCAGAGCAAGCGCCGCGAGCTGGAGGCGTTCGCCACCGGTCTTGGCCGCCCCCTTTTGCTCACCGAGGTCGGCTACCTGAGCCAGCGCGGCGCGGCGGCCTGGCCGTGGGAAGAGGGGGCGCAGGGTCCGGTGGATCTGGAAGAACAGCGCCGCTGCTACCAGGCGTTTGCCACGACGTGGGCCGGCTCGCCGCTGCTGCGCGGCGTCTATTTCTGGAACTATTACGGCTGGGGCGGCCGCGCCTCACGCGGCTACACCCCGCGCCACAAGCCCGCCGCGGAAGAGATGGAGCGCTACTTCCTGAGCGAAGCCGCGCGCCCCGCTCTCTGAGCAGCCGGCCCAAGCGGTCCCGCCATTTTACCCTTCAGCGGGTGGCGCCGGAGGCGGGGCCCCCGACGCGCCAGCGACGGGGTGCCGCAGGTGACGGGCCCCGCGGCGCAGCCAGCATAAGTCGGCTTTGACGTGCGTCCATGAGTCTCTTTTTTGACTGCGACCTGAACGCCCCAGACGCCGCCGCGACCCTACTTGGAACCCGGTGCGCCGCCTTTTTCGCCCGGTGGTGCGACTGCGATGCGCCGCTGCAGCGAAGACAAAAGATCCACGCCGGTCGCCGCCCGCACCTGCTCATTGGTGGCGACCACCGCCGGACCGAAAGCCGCGCCCGCGCCGCCGCCCGCCGACTGCCCGAGCACGGTCAGCCGGTCGATGCGCAGGGCCTTCATGGTGCTCGTGAGCTGCTCAAACACCGGCAACAGCTTCTGCAAGAGCAGCGACTCGCGCGCGAACTCGCCGCCCGACTGGTAGGCCTCGGCCAGGCTCGTAAGCGCCGCCGCTCCCGCCCGGCCCTGCGCCGCCACCGTCGCCGCCTGCGCCTTGGCGTTGGCCTCTGCCTGGGCCTTGCTGGCCGCCGCCGGAGCGACCACGTCGGCCTCCAGCTTGCGCCGCATCTGCTCGCCGCGCGCCTCCCACGACTTGACCTGCGCCGAAGCTTCCGAGACCTGCGCCTTGACCTGGCCGCGGACCTCGGCGATGACCGCCTCACGCTTGGTCTTGGCCTCGACGATGCGGCGCTCGTTTTCCTTCTGCGCCACCTGCATCTCGGCTTCGATCTTGGCGATCTCCGCCTGCATCTGGTTGCGCGCCTTCTGCACGAGGGCGCTGGCGATGGCCTTGACCTCGGCGATCTTGGCGTTGCGGTTGGCCATCGCCCCGCGCACCCGCCCTACCGAGCTCAGGTAGCCGACATCGTCGCTGATGTTCTGAATCTGCAGGTTGTCGAGCACCAGGCCCAGCCGCTGCAGATCCTTGTCCGCCTCTTCGATGAGCTTCTGCTGGAAGATCGTCTTCTGCTGGTTGATCTCCTCGGGCGTAAGCTCGGCGATGACGCCGCGCAGGTTGCCTTCCAGGGTGTCCTTGGCGACGCGCATGATGCCCTCACGCGGGTAGCCCAGGAACCGCTCGATGGCGTTGTGGAGCAGCGGCTCTTCGCTGGGGATCTTGATGTTGGCGACGGCGTGGATCTTCAGCGGGATGCCGCCGCGCGAAAAGGCGTTGGTCACCGACAGCTCTATAGCCATGTTGGTGAGGGTCATGCGGTTGACCGTCTCGATGAGCGGGATGCGCACGGCGCGGCCGCCGCGGACGATGCGGAAGCCGACCTCGGTGCGGTCGTGCGGGCCGGAGGTGGTGCGCAGCTTGCGCGGCCGGCCGGAGAAGATGAGCACCTCGCTCGGCGGGCAGACCTCGGTGTTGCGGGCGATGGTGACGAGCAGGAAAAAGCCCGCGGCGCAGCAGGCGGCGAGCAGAATCGTCAGACCGAGCACGCTCATGGCGCACCTCCATCCACTTCAGCAGGCCGGGCGAGCATCGCGGAGATGTCCACCCCGGTGAGGTCTTTGAGCGTCGCTAGCACCTGGGTCACGATGGCCGGATAGCTCGCGGCGACCGACGGCAGAGCGCGGCCGTCGCCGCTATCGATGACGTGGATCTCGCGCACCGACAGGCCGCTCACCTTGGCCGCGACCTGACCGACCAGCTGATCGAGCTGCGACAGCACGAACAGCTCGCGCGCCTGCGGCCCGACCGTGACCAGCGCCTGCGCCAGCACGGTCATCGCTTCGGCGGCGGCGGCGCCCTGCTCGCGCCGCAGGGCGGCTTCGCCTTCGGCCAGGAGCATCGCCGCTTGCTGCTGCGCTTCGGCGGGCAGGACGATCTCGGCGTACAGGCGGCGCTGCTCCAGCTCCTTGCGCAGGGTCTGCAGCTCCTGCTCCGCCTCGGCGCGCGCCTGCTCGGCGGCGACGCTCGCCTCGCGCTCGATCGCCTGGGCGTTGCCTTCCAGCTGACCGACCAGCTGGCGCAGCTGGTTGCGGCGCTGGGCGACGCCGATCTCCGCTTCTTTGGCCGCGACCTCGGCCAGCTGCCGCGCCGCCGCTTCCTCCTGCAGGATCTCCTGGGTGGCCTGGTTCTCGGCGTTTTCGGCGTCGCGCACCGCGTTGGCGATCTGCGCCCG
>CALFML010000711.1 GCA_937879845.1 uncultured Myxococcales bacterium | reverse complement strand
GCGTCGTCCCGATTTTGACCAGCCGCCAGTTGTTGAGGATGAACTTGAGCATGTAGGCGCGGATCCACCACGCGGCGTACGACGACAGCTTCACGCCGCGATGCGGATCGTACTTCTGTACCGCCTGGAGGAGCCCGAGGTTGCCCTCCTGCACCAGATCGAGGAGGTTGCGATAGGCGCGCTTATACTCGTGGGCAATTTTGACCACGAGGCGAAGGTTGGCGGTGATGAGGCGCCGGCCGATGTTGGGATCGCGGGTCTTTATGTATTCGCTGGCCAGCGTGTGCTCTTCTTCACGAGATAGGAGCGGGTAGCGCCGGATCTCGTGCATGTAGGCGGTCAGCGGATCGGTCTTGACCAGGGAGCTCGTGCGGCGGCCGGCCCGGCTTTCGTCCGCCGCATGCGACGCCACCGGCAGCACACTGACGGGAAAGTCGCCGTCGCCGCCCGGGGCAAGGATCTCTTCATCGCCCAGGCCCGCCAGGGCGGCGCTGGTCAGCGCCTCCAGATCCGCATCCAGGTCGCCGTCTGCCAGGTCGGCCGCTGGCTCCCCCGGTTCGCCATCCACGAGCTCCGGCGCCACGGCATCGTGCGGGCCGCCCGGAGGGCCCGCTGCCGCGTGTTCAGCTTTCGCATGATCCGATAAAGAGGGCTTGGCGCTGGCGGCGCGTCGTCTGCGCGGCTTGGGTGTGGCTGCAGAGTGGTTGCTCATGGGCTGGTCCATCTTAATGCCGCCAAATGGGGGTCGCACGCAAATCTGTGGCCGAACGCCTACCTGGCCGGCTGCCGCTGCGCCGCGATGGGCCTAAGCCGCGGCAAATGGACCTAGCCGGCCGCCCCAAGCCGCTCCGCCAGCATCGTCTCCACCGCGACGATCGCCTTACTGAAGTCGGCGATGCCCTGGGTGAGCTTGTCGCTGGCCATGCGGTTCTGCTCATGCATTCGGCGGAAATCGTCGTGGGTCATGGGGATGCGCTTTAGCGGCAGGGCGCGGCTGTGCGCCGGATCGAGCTTGCGCACGAGCGTCCCGTGCTGCTCCGCGAGCTCGCCCAGAAGCTTCGGCGCGATGGTGAGCAGGTCGCACCCGGCCAGCTCGGTGATTTCGCCGAGGTTGCGGAAGCTCGCCCCCATGACCTCGGTCTTGTAGCCAAAGTGCTTGTAGTAATGAAAAATCTCCGTCACGGAGCGCACGCCCGGATCCTCGGCGGGGGCGTAGCTCGTGCGGCCTTCGGCTTTGAGGTAAAAGTCGAGGATGCGGCCGACGAACGGCGAGATCAGCGTCACCCCGGCCTCGGCGCACGCCACGGCTTGGTGGATGCCGAACAGCAGGGTGAGGTTGCAGTGGATGCCCTCTTTCTCCAGCTGTTCCGCCGCGCGGATCCCTTCCCAGGTCGAGGCGATCTTGATGAGGATGCGCTCCCGATCCTGGCCGCGCTCCTTATATTTGGTGATGAGCGAGCGCGCCTTGGCGATGGTGGCGTCGGTGTCGTACGACAGGCGGGCATCGACCTCGGTCGACACGCGGCCGGGGATGATCTTGAGGATGCGCAGCCCGAACTCGACCGCCAGCTGATCGAGCGCCGCCGCCGCCTGCTCCTGCGCGCTGCCGTCCGCCCGGTGCTGCCGCGCCCGCGACAGCGCCTCATCGACGAGCTCCGCGTACTGCGGCATCTGCGCCGCCGCCTGCACGAGCGAGGGGTTGGTCGTGGCGTCATAAGGTCGAAACTTCTCGATCGACAGAAAATCACCGGTGTCGGCGACCACCTTGGTGATCTGTTTGAGCTGGTCGAGAAGGCTCGGCGGGTCCGGCTGACCTGGCCGGCCCGGCTGATTCGTTTGGTTAGTCGTCATGATTCAATCCTTTACCTCATCGCCGGCCGCTGCGCAGCAGGGCTGCCCATAGCCGGCGCTTCAAGCTAAGATGAGGCCGTGCCTGTGTCAGACGAAAGAACCGTCCGCGCTGCGGAAAAAAACTACATCACCCCCGCCGGCTTCCGCCGCCTGGCGCGCGAGTTCGAGACGCTGCGCGGCCCTACCCGGCGCGAGGTGGTGGCCAAGCTCTCCGAAGCCGCGGCCGAGGGCGACCGCTCGGAGAACGCCGAGTACATCTACCGCAAGCGCCAGCTGCGCCAGATCGACAGCCGCATCCGCTTCCTCATGAAGCGCATGGCCATCGCCGAGGTCATCGACCCCAGCCAGCACAAGGGCGATCGCGTCACCTTCGGCTGCCAGGTCACGGTCGAAGACGACAGCGGGCGCCTTATCCGCTACCAGATCGTCGGCGTCGATGAGAGCGAGCCCAAAGACGGCCGCATCAGCTGGAGCTCCCCGATCGGCCGGGCGCTCGTGGGAAAGCAGATCGAAGACACGGTCACGGTGCAGGTGGCCGCCGGACATCGCGAGCTGACGATCACCGAGCTATGCTTTCCCAGCGGCGAAGCGGGTCCGGTCGATGGGACCTCGATCGCCGACGCCATGCTCGCGGCGCAGCGGGCGCTGGAAGAAACCCCGGAGCCGCCGAGCGAGTCCGAGGACTCAGAGGACGGCTCGCTCCCCCTTGTTTCGAGGCAACGCTAGATGTTTCCCCGTGGCATCACTTTTGACGACGTGCTCCTGGTCCCCGGCTATAACGGCATCCGCTCGCGCCAGGCGGTCACCACCGATGTGACGCTGGGCCGCACCGAGCTGCGCATCCCGATCATGTCGGCCAACATGGACACCATCACCGGCAGCGCCATGGCGGAGGCGATGGCCAAGCTCGGTGGCCTGGGCATCCTCCACCGCTTCATGTCGATCGAGGCCAACGTCGCCGAGTACCGCAAGGCGCGGGCGGCCGGTCCGGTCGCCGTGAGCATCGGCGTCTCCGGCGACAGCATGGAGCGCGCCGAGGCCCTCATCGGCGCCGGCGCCGACCTTGTGTGCGTCGATGTCGCGCACGGCCACAGCAAGATGGTGAACCAGACCCTGCGTTCGCTGCGTGAGCGCTTCGGCGACAACATCTGCATCATCGCCGGCAACGTCGCCACCTACGCCGGCGCCGACTATCTCGCGGCGGCCGGCGCCGACGTCATCAAGGTCGGCATCGGCCCGGGCTCGGTGTGCACCACGCGGCTCAAGACCGGCTTCGGGGTGCCGCAGCTATCGGCGATCCTCGACTGCCGCAAGGTCGACCGGCCGATCGTTTCCGATGGCGGCATTCGCACGCCGGGCGATGCCGTCAAGGCGCTGGCGGCGGGCGCGGCGTGCGTCATGCTCGGCGGCATGCTCGCCGGCACGCAGGAGACCCCGGGCGAGCGCGTCGCCCGCCCGACCGCGGACGGCAAGCTGACCTACGTCAAGGTCTTCCGCGGCATGGCCTCGCGCGAGGCGCAGGAAGAATACATGGGCGCCATGGCCGACTGGAAGACCGCCGAGGGCATCAGCATCGAGGTCCCGGTGCGCGGCTCGGTCGTCGAGGTCATCGCCGACATGATGGGCGGCATCCGCTCCGGCATGACGTACTGCGGGGCCAAAGATCTCAAGGAGCTGCAGCGCAAGGCGCAGTTCATGGAGATCTCCCGCAGCGCGATGGACGAAGGCCTGCCGCACGCCGTGCTGCGCAGCACCAACCGCTAGGAACGGCTAGGAACGGCGGGGCCCTACGGGGCCTTTTCGCACTGCGCTTTGAGGTTGTTGAAGCAGTCCTGCATCGCGGCGTGCATGAAGACGCGGATCGTCAGCGCCGTGATCGGCGCAACCAAGAGGTTGCGTGCCGTCGTCGTGTAGGTCCAGTCGATGTGGGTGTGCTTGCCGTCGCCGCTGAACACCCAGCGGCCGGCGGCTTCGCTAACTAGGAGGCTCAGCGGCGGGCGCAGCCCTGTCATGCGGTAGGCGAAAGACGCCGGCCGCTCGAACTCGACAAAGTTTTCATCGAGAACCGAGCCGTCGGTCATGTGCAGGTTGCGCACCGTCCCGGCTTTGACGTCGCCGCCGCCGGCCACCACGACGCGCTGGACGCCGGGGATCAGGCCCTTGCCGCGAAACATGAGCGGCAGGTTCGGGGTCGCGGTGGCGTAGGCGAACACTTCCTCGCGGCCGCGTGCAATGTCGATGCTGACTTGAGTTGTGATCTTCATGGTGGAACGTCGATTGTATCGCTGCCGCCGCTTGTTGACGATGACTAGTTTCCGCCTCGGGCGGGGGGCTTTAGGGCGCATGGTTGACGACGGAAGGCCGCCGCCCAAATACTAGGATGATGCACGACCGCCTCATCATCGTCCCGCGCTGGGCGGGAAAATCCGATTCGGACTTTTATCCATGGCTCTTGGCGGCGCTCAAGACAGAGCATCCCGGCCGCTTTGACGAAGCGCGGGCGCTCGATCTGCCGCGACCGGAGCTGCCGGAGGTGGGGGTCTGGCCGGCGGCCATCGGGGCGGCGCTCGGCAGCGACCGGGAAACGCTGGCACGCACGTACATCCTGGCGCACAGCGTCGGCTGCCAGGCCCTTGTTCGCTGCCTTGGCGCGTTTCCCGAGGGCGTGCAAGTGGCGGGCGTGCTGGCGGTCGCCGGCTGGTGGGAGATCGATCAGCCGTGGGACAGCATCCGGCCGTGGCTTGCGCCGTTGGACGAGCTGGGTCGGGCGCGCACCGCGGCAAAAAAGTGGATGGTGCTTTTATCCGATAACGATCCGTTCACAAGCGGCTGGCAGCGCAACGAGCAGCTGTGGCAAGAGCGAGTCGGAGCGCAGTGCCGGCTCGCGCCGGGGGGCCGCCACTTCAACGCGCCCGCCGAGCCCGAGGTCCTTGCCGCGCTTTTGTCTCTAAGCGCATAAATCCGACCTACCCGGTCCGGCGCCGACCCTCGCGGGTCCGCTTTGCAGCTCGCTGTGGTTTTGGGGGAGGAAGCGACCGCGAGGTTCAGGGAGCGGGCGCGGGGTTTTTTCCCGGCGCCGGTTCGCGCAGCAGCGTCGTGAGCGTGCTGACGAGCTGCCCATACATGCGATCGCATTCTTTATGGGCGGGCTCGGTGCTCGGATGAAGCTCTCCGCCGGGATGGACCCAGCGGATGATCCCTTGGCGATCGATAAGGAACGTGGGGGAGGTGAAGTCGCGCTTGCCGCCGTCCAGCCAGTAGCGCCGCAGCACGGTCCAGTCGGCATCGGTGGCGATCGGGAAGTGCGCCTCGTGGGCTTCGGCGGCTTGGGCGATGGTCTGCACGGCGGCGGCGCTGAGCGGGGCGGCGGGCTTGGGATGGTAGACGCCGATGACCACCAGGCCCTCTTGTTTGTGCTGCTCGTAGAGACGGCCGAGGTTGGGCAGGGCGCCGCTGCACATCGGACAGGCGTCGCTCCACCATCTTATCAGCACCACTTTGCCGCGCAGGTCTTGGAGCTTGAGCGGCGAACCGATAAACAAAAGCTCCGAAAACGGGCGCGCCGGCGTCCCGATAAGCTCGTGACCCTCCGGCTGCGCTGCGGCGGTGGCCGGAGACGGCGCGGCCGACGTGGTGAGCGTAGGCGTGAGCGCGGCATTGAAAAATCCCAAGGTAATACCCAACCAGCAGACGGCGCCTTTCCTCATCGGCCCCAAGTATTGCAAAAAGCCGCGGCAACGGAAACCGAGCTCGACGCACAGCGGTTGTTGCGTACGCTTTGGTCGATTACCGGACTCGACGATAAATCAGGCAGACCCGGAGTTGCGTTCCGTCCCCCCACGGGTTTGAGCTGTGTTATCACGCCGCACATAACTCATGCGGAGGTCCGGATATGTTGAGAAAAGCGTTCTTGTTCATCCTGGGTGTCGTCGTCCTGCTGCTGGCGGTGATTATCACCCGCCCGGCGGAATACCGAGTGGAGCGATCGGTCACCGTGACCGCGCCCCCGGCGATCGTGTTTGATTTTGTGAATGATTTCCATAAATGGTCGAGCTGGTCGCCGTGGGAGAAGCTCGATCCGGGGATGCAGCGGACCTTCGACGGCGCGCCGGCTGGCAGCGGCGCCATCTACAACTGGACCGGCAACGACAAGGTCGGCGCCGGCCGCATGACCATCACGGAGAGCAAGCCCGGCGAGCGCGTCGTCATCAAGCTGGAGTTCATCAAGCCCTGGGAATCGAGCAGCACCACCACGTTCACCTTCAGCCCGCAGGGCGACACCACCAAGGTCACCTGGGCCATGGAAGGGGCCAACGACTTGAAAGGCAAGGCGTTCGCGCTGTTTATGAACATGGACGACATGATCGGCAAGGACTTCGACAAAGGCCTGTCCGAGCTCAAGTCGCAGAGCGAAGCCGCCCGCGAGCGCGCGTCCGCCGCCCCGCCGCCCGCCGCCCCCAGATC
>CALFML010000710.1 GCA_937879845.1 uncultured Myxococcales bacterium | reverse complement strand
CTGGGTGACGGGGCTGAACGTGCGCTCGGACGAGCGCGGCCTCACCGCGAGCGCCGGCCAGCTAGGTCTCGCCGCCGATGTCGAACTCGACATCGGGGACAACAAGACGGTCACGGCGAAACGGGTGGCGCTGGTCGCATCCGACGTGATCGTCAAGACCGACGACCAGCAGAAGCTGCTGCGCGTGGATGTCAAGGACAGCGTCCGCGGCGGCGGCCTGTTCCGCTATGAGACCCCGACCGGGACCTTGGGCGGCTTTGTGGGAATCGCCACCGGACCGGTCAACGCCGTCAATACCGGCAACAAGTGGAACGTCGTCGGCCAGAATATCGAAGCGACGGGCGAGCTGCTGCGCTCGCAGACCGACTCGCAGAAGGCGGCGCAAGCGGAGGCGGACAAGAAGAAGAGTCCGCAGGACTCGCGCGATCCGGCGTCCGTGCCCAAGGCGGCCGGGCTGATCGAGGAGGCCGCGATCGGGCTCTACGTGCCGGTCTACCACGGCAAATGGAAAGCGCGGACGCTCGGCATCATCCCCTTGAATCTGTACGCTCCGCCCGGGGCGCTGCTGGCCGTGGACGTTCTCATCGAGGACAATCGGATCACCAAGTTCGATGTCTTCTTCAAACCCCCGTTCGATTTCGACGCCATGCGGATCGAAGAAGCCGAGATCGGCAAGGACGGCCACATCCGGATCACCGCCGGAAATGCGTTCTTAAGGAGCGTTGCGCGCACCTTCAAGGGGGGCGACAAGCTGGCGCAGGCGGCCCTGGGCCAGGCGACGGTACCGCTCAACCTCACGGAGCTTGCGGAGCTTATAACAAAGAGGTTTATCGTAAAGCCGAGCGGCGAGCCGCCCAAGCCGAAAAAGGAGCCCAGCGCGCCGACTTACAAGCTCGAGAACTTCGCGACCGAAGCATTCAACCTGAAAGCCACCTCCGGCATTGCGCGCGTCCTTGTGACGGCGCCTAGGAGCACGACCGTGGAGGGCGCCACCGTGGGCGCCGGCAGCAGCATCTGGCTCAAAGGAACGGCGGACAGCGGCAACGACATCGCGCTCGCGGCCATCGCCAACAACGCCAGCTTGACCCGGGGAGACTTGCGCTTCCAAGCGCGCGGGCTCGGTCTTACCGCCGGCGGCACGAAGGACCTGGATCGCTTCGTCTTCAAGAAGCTTTCGATCACCCGGCTAGAGGTGACCAAGAGCGAAAAACAGAACGCAGCCAGCCTCGGCAAATAAAGGGGCGCACGGTCTATGAGCTGTCTCACCACGGACGTGCGGAGCCGGAGGCCATCCGCCGATGGATTCGGCGCTGGCCTTGCGCGAGATACCGCGATTGGCTCGCTGATGAAATCGGATACGATTGGCCGATAGCAGCGCTGCCAATTTACTGCATACACACCTTGGCGCAGGTTGGTGAAGCAGTAAATCGGAAGCGATGCAGACCCGGTGGCAGACGTGGCTGTTACCGGGCGGGATGGATGCGACCGCGCTTCCTACGCCGCTCCTACAACATCTTCAGCGACGGGGGTCGATTTTTCTTGAGCCGTCCCTCTAGCAAAATCGGCTTATCGGACGCAGTCCTGTAATTTACGGACGCCATTGCTGTAGGAGGCTGCCGGCTAATCGATGCGGGGATGGGACCCGGAACTACTGCGGTGCAGATGGAGTGAGGCGCCCTACCCTATCTACTCTATGGGGCACTTGCCCGGGCCCCCTACGCCGGCGGAGCCGCCCCCGCCGCGCGCTGCTCGCGCAGATAGACGCAGCGCACAAATCGCGGTGCCCTATGTATGCATGCTCGCGCCGCTATTCGACCGATGTTGGATCTTCGAGCAGACCTCTTACGAGCGTGGGCACTTCTTCATCGCTGAACAGCAAGCCGTGGATCGTCGTCAAGATCGGGGTGCGCAGGCCGTGGATCTCGGCCAGGCTGTGAACGTCGCGCACCGTCTCGACGCTGTCGCAGGTGCGGCCGATCTGCGGCTGCGCTTCGGCCAGCCGGATGCTCGCGCCGATCAGCCGTCCGAGCTCGAAGTCGTACGAGCCCCGCCTCTCGCTGGCGAGCATGAAGCCGCCGAATCCCGCCAAGCCGAGGAACGTCCGCTCCTGCCCGCCGAGCGCCATCCCCAGGCGGGCGCTCTCCGCCGCGCTGCGTGACACCAGCGTGGCGCGCGACGCCGCCCCGAACTCCAGAACATCACAGACGCCGCTGGCCAGCGCGATGACGCTGCTCATGGCGCGCGCTACTTCGACGCCGATCAGATCATTTGAGCCATACACTCGCAGGGTCGTGCAGCACAGAACCTGCCGCGCCGCCGCGACCACCGACTCTGATGCGCTGCCGCAGATCACCGCGGCCGGATTGTATTCCTCCAGATCTTCGGGGTGTACGGGGCCGGCGAGCGCACCGATGCGGGTGAGCGGAGTCTCCTGCCTTATCACCGCGGAAGTCAGCATCGGCGGCTGCTCGGTGCTGGGATCGCCGGGGCAGATGCCGTCGATGCAGTGGATGATCATCTGCTGCGGACGGAGATAAGCACGAATCGCGCGCAACAGCCCGCGGACTCCAGCGGCCGGAGCGGTCAACAGGATGATATCTGCGGTGCTGAGCTCTTGCAGATCGATGCTCGGCATGGGCTCAAGTCCCAAGCGGCCGCTTATGGCCGATGCCGGCAGACCCACCATGGTGTCGTCATCGCTGCCCGCGGTCACCGAGTCTTGCGGCGGCCTGTCGGGCAGCGAGCTGGCAAGTCCCGGGAACGCCGCCGGCGCCATTCCGACCATGGTCTCATCATCGCTGTCGGCCTTGACTGGTGCAGTGTCCAGGTTGCTGGGCGGCACGCCGGGCCAGTTAGCGAACGTCTCCCGCGTCATCGTCATCATGGTCGCGTCGTCGCTGTCAGCCTTGAGCGCCGCGCGGGCGGGATTGAAGGACACCGGTGCGCCGGTGAACGCTTCGTTGGCCTTTATCATGGCGGCGACGGGGTTCTCCGCGGCCGACGGGGCCGGCTTGGGCGCTTTGGGCGACTGCCGATCGCCGGTAGCAACGCGCGGCGGGGTGCAGTGCATGACGCGCTTTATATATCCGCGCTGTCGATTCTGGTTATTGGTGAGCAGCGTCGTCAGCGCCCGCGCCCAGCGTCCATCCCCAAGGACCACAACGGAAAGCTCCTTCATCGCCCCCTCCGGCATCGCCTAACTTGAGCAGCGGGACCAGCCCGCCTTGCAGCAAACCTTACGATCGTATCGCCATCGGGCGAGCGACTGCACGCCAATTCGCTCCCCGCAGCAGATAATAGCAGGTGCCTTTGCCGGAAGCGGCATGCGGCTGAGAGCGGCCGCAGGGCGAGAAGCGAGGTGGGTCCGCCGGGCGCTATCTGCGTACTTGTGCGGCGCTTGCGTCCTTAGGGAGACAGGTTTTGTGTTTTCTGCAGCCGTCGCGATGGATGATGCCAAGTTCATGCGCGCGCATCATCGCGCCGGCCACCTGATGAGCGATGTGCAGCGCCCGCGTGAGCGGCAGCGGACCCTCGGCCAGCGCCTGCCGCAGACTCTGGCCTTCGACGTACTCCAAGGCGAGAAAAAGAGTCCCATCCTCCGTCTTGCCGCAGTCGGTGGCCGCGGCGACGTGCGGATGATCGATGTTGGCGGCAGCCATCGCTTCGCGTTCGAAGCGAGCGGCGAATTCCTTGACCTGCGAGAGCTCGGGCCGCAAAAGCTTCAGCGCCAGCCGCTTCCGCATCACGGTGTGTCGGACTAGGTAGACATCGCCCATGCCTCCCTGGCCGATCACCGACTCGACCTGATAGCGACCTGCAACGATGCGGCCGACAAGGGGTGGCGCAGCGGACGGTGCCGCGTCGGAGGATGCGGGAGAATCAGCCATCGGGCTAGGCTCAGCGTAGCATACCCGCCGCGCCTTGCGGAGATCGTGTTACGCTGGATGAGGGGAGGCAGCTCGCCGCGCTGCCGATCTGCCAAATCTGTCGAACTATTGATATCGCCGATGTCCACTTCACAGGAACCTTCCGCTAGCGAACCCGCGGCGGCTGCGCCCGCAGCCAGCGATCAGGCGCAGGCGGCTGTCGCAGATGCGGCTCCTGATTCTGGAGCCAATTCGCCTACTGTGGAATCGGCCGTAACGGAGCCTGCCGCTGCCTGCGCGCCACAGGCGGAGCCCGTCGTTACGGAGCCCGCCATCAGAAGCTCGGCAGAGGCGGAGTCCGTCGTTACGGAGCCCGCGCAAAAGGGCTTGGCAGAGAAGAAGTCTGCGGTTACGGAGCCTGCCGCAAACCTCTCGGCGGAGACCGCGGAGCCCGCCGCCGGCCCGGCAATCAGCGCCGCGTCCCTTGTCGGCGTTACTTTCGCCGGTCGCTACAAAGTAGAGCGGCTCCTTGGGGAAGGAGGCATGGGCGCGGTCTACCTCGTGCACCACCTGGGCATTCGCAAGCGCATGGCGCTCAAGGTGCTCCGCGCCGAGGTGATGCGCAACCCGGCCGTCCTTCTGCGCTTCGAACGCGAGGCGATGGCCGCTGCTCACTTCGATCATCCCAACGTGGCCGCGGCCCATGACTACGGACGGGCGGAAGAAGGCAGCTTCTACCTCGTGCTGGAGTATGTGGAGGGTCTGGAGCTGCGGGCGGCGCTGGAGCAGGCCAAGGGTCCGCTGCCGCTCGGGCGCGTGCTATTCATCGCCCGCCAGCTCGCCAGCGCTCTTCTGCGCGCCCACGAGCTTGGCATCGTCCACCGAGATTTGAAGCCCGAGAACATCATGCTCGTGAAGCGGGACGGGCACAGCGACTTCGTGAAGGTGCTCGATTTCGGGTTGGCGCAGGTCTCACGCCGGATCGCCGACGAGCTCCAGAGTCAAGGGGCCTCGCCCCCAGCGGCGGACCAGCCGCCGGCGACCACCAGCAAGCTGACCAAGTTCGGCGACATCTTCGGCACGCCGGCCTATATGGCGCCGGAGCAGTCGGTCGGGGACTCGACGGATGCGCGCACCGACCTGTATGCGCTCGGCGTCATCCTTTATGAGCTCATCACCGGCCGGCGACCTTTTGTCGGCACGACCTTGCTGGCGCTGGTTCAGGATCATCTCTCGACCCCACCGCCGCCGATGAGCGAGGTTGCGCCGGATGTCCAGGTCCCAAGGCCCGTAGAAGATCTGGTGCAGCGCCTGCTGGCCAAAAATCCCGACGAGCGGATCCAGCACCCGCAGGAGCTTTTGGATTCGATCGATCAGCTCGTGGCGGCTCACAAGCTGACCTGGACGCCGGGCGGTACGGCGTCCTCTCCGGGCGGCACGAGCTCAGGCGCGTTCGTGCCGGCCGCGGCATCGGTCCCATCCGCGCCGAGTCTTCAAGTTGCTTCGGCTCCTCCGGCCGCAGCAGCGATGACGAGCGGATCGACGGGCTCACACCCCGCGGTGGCGGAGAAAAAAACCGCCGCGCCGCCGGCCCCAGCACCTGGCGAAGCCGCCAGCCTGGCAGCCGGAGGCACGGCCGCGGCGCCATCCGCAAGCCCGGGTGCGCCGCTGCGCGAATCACTGTCCGCGCCCGCACGCCGGCTGCCGCGCTGGCTCCTGCTCCTGCTGCTCCCGCTGGCGCTGCTGCCGCTGCTCCTTTTCGGAAGAGGGCCGCGTGAGACCAAGCCCCAGACCGCGGTGACCCCTGCTGTTTCCGCGCCGCCCAAAGCGGTCAGCGCGCCGCCGCCACCGGCGACTACTGCGTCGCAAGCCGCCATTGATGCGGCGGTGGCGCAAGGCCCGACGGCAGTGGAGGCTTTGGTCAATCAATTCCCCACCGACCCGCGGATCTTGCGGGCGCAGGTGCGGAGCCTCATCGGCCGCCATCGTCCCGTCGAAGCGATGCGCATCATCGCCAAGCTTGCGGCGCTCGACCCGGAGGCCGGCCGCGATCCGGAGATCGCCCAGGCCCTGGTATTCGCGCTGCAGGGGGACGAAGAGTCCATGCAAGCGGCAACCGCGCTGATGGAGCAGGATCTCGGCGAAGCCGGGGTGGAGCTCCTGTACGACCTGACGGTCAAACAGACCGGGGCGCGCTGGAAGACGCGCCTCAATCAAAGCCTGACCCGGCCCGCGATCCTGTCCCGCGCGACCCCTCCGCTGCGCGCCGCCATTGACCTGCGCGCGGCCAAACGCTGTGAGGCCAAGCGCGAGCTGCTGCCGCGGGTGAAAAAAGTCGGCGACCGGCGCGCCCTCGTCCAGCTGCAAAACCTGACCGCGACCAAAGGCTGCGGCTTCCTGGGACTTCAGGACTGCTGGTCCTGCCTACGCCGCAGTTCCGCGCTGGCCGATGCCATCGCCGCGCTGGAGGCGCGCACCCAGGCGGCCGATAGCAGCGCCAAGCCCAAGCCGCGCTAAGCAAAGCGGCGCTGCCTCTACTTCTTGGGCGGCGCGAAGGCGCTGAAGAACTCCACCACCTCCAGCACCGCTAGCAGCAGCGTATGGCGCGTCCCGGCGTACTGACTGGAGTCGCTGCTCTCATACCAGCAGGTGATCTCTAAGACGATCGCGGACTCATTGAGGCCGGTAAAGTGCACATTGACCTTATCCTTGATGATGTGCGGCTGCTCTTGAATGCAGGCGATGACCGCCTCATGCAGCTCGCGCAGCTTCTTGGGTTTCAAGGTGACGTTGATGTTGAGCGCCAGGTTGATGCGCATCCGGTCGCGCGCCGCCAGCGTCTCGATGTTTAGCTCGGCGAGCTTGCCGTTGGGGATGCTCACCAGGCTGCGGTCGCCTGTGCGAATGCGCGTGCTGCGGATGCCGATCTGCTCCACGTCCCCTTGCACGTCGCCGATCTTCACCTGATCCCCGACCCGCATCGGCTGATCCAAGCTCAGGGTCATGCCGCCGATGAGGTGCTCCAGGGAGTTCTTGGCCGCCAGGGCCACCGCCAAGCCGCCCAGGCCCAAGCTCGCCAGCACCGCGGTCACGGAGTAGCCGAGCTCCTGCAGGCTCCACAGGATCGCCACCGCCCATAGGCTGACCTCCAAGAGCCGATTGAGCAGCGGCGCCATGCCGGCAAGCCCCGGCCGCTGCATGAGCCAGCTCGACTGCCGCGCCTTGCCCGCCAGCACATCGGCGGCGCGCCAGATCATCGACATCAGGCCGATGATGAGCACCACATTGCACAAGCCGCGCACGGTCTGTTCCGCCGTGGCGGTGATAAAGAGCGAGAGCAGCAGGTACCGCAGCGCCAGCGCCGCGCCAAACAGGCGCAGCGGTCCGGTCTGCCGCTCCAGCACCGCGGCGAACAGCTCGCGCTGGCCCCACAGCATATAGCCGGCGATTCGCACCGCCATCGAGAACACGAGACCAAAGGCGGCGCTCAGCGCCAAAAGCAGCGGCAACGCCAGCCACTGCCAGTACAGGAGCCCGCCCGGCCCGGTCCGCAGCAGCGACTCCGGCATGTGGTCCAAAAGCCAGTGATCCGGCAGCCGCTCGTACCACGACTGGATGCGCTCCACGGTCTTTTGCGAAAAGACCCAGTGGGTGCCGGGGACGCGCTTGCGGAACAGCCGCACCGGTTCGGAGCCGAGCGGCATCTCGATCCGGCCGATCTCGTCCTGATCCGCCAGCCCGTCTTCCTTGTTGCCGCCCGGCGAGTCGGAAATCTTGGTCAGGCGCTCGGCATCAAACGGCAGCCGCCGGTCGATCACCGCCTGGAGCTTGCGCGCCAGCTGCGCCATCTCATCCACGTCCTGCGAGGTCTGCCAGAGCTCATCGGCCGCCTGGTTGAGGTTCCCGCTGCGGGCGTTGTTGAGAAAGCGCTGCAGGGCCTGGCGCGGCGTGTCGATGTCTTCGCTCTCGCCCTCATCGGCTTCGGCTTGCGGCGGCGCATGGGCCGCGGCTGGCTCCGCGCTCGCGGCTGCTGCGGGAGGCGCAGGAACCGCAGGCGCCGCAGGCGCGGCCCCCGGGCGGGCCGCCAGCGCTGCGATGGACCCACCAAGCGACGCGGCCAGACCGGAGCAAAAAAGAACGACCGCAAGGACGACATTCTGGCGCCGACCGGGACGACCGCCGGCAGGGCAACGACCCAAAGACTCCATGATGGCAGGATCGTTTACCGCTCGGCGAAAGGCAAGCGCCCGCTCTCTTGCGTCCGCAATCCCTCCGCAGGCGGCACCCAGCTTGGCGCTCGCGTCGCAGCGCAAGATGGGGATCGCAAGCCGGCGAACGTCATGATCGGCCGCTTCGGTGAGGTGGTGCTCATGGACTGGGGCCTTGCCAAGCTCATGCCGAGCGAGACGCCGTCCGCCGGCGCCCAAGCGGATGCCGAGCCCGGAGAGTTTACCGGAACCCCGGCATACATGTCCCCGGAGCAGGCCGGCACTCGGCCAAACTCCGTCGCCCCCACGAGCGATATCTACAGCGCCACCGTACTTTTTCACGAGCTGCTCTCACTCCGCCACTACTTGTCCGATTGCAACAATGTGCAGCAGCTCCTCATCGCGATTGCCTGGGAGCGCTTCGCCTTCCAGCGCCTGCTCTCCATCCACCACCCCGAGCACAACCCGCCGCCGGCCGAGCTCATTCACTTTATGACCAAGGGGCTGGCCAAAGACCCCGCCGACCGCTATCAGAGCGTGGACGAGATGCTAAATGAGCTGCAGGCGATCCGCGACGGCCGCTGCCGGGTCAAGTGTCCGGCGACGCTGGCCAAGCGCATGACCAATGAGGTGGGACGCGCGCTAGGACGCCGCCCCGTCATCTCGATGCTCACTTTCTACTGCGTCATGCTGATCATTCTGGGCTGCGTCGGCGTGACGCTCCGGGCGATTGTCACGAATCGACTCTGACGGGTAGAAGCGTTACGCGCAGCGGGTTCGCGCGGATCCTTATTGACCGCACTGCGCTGCCAGCGCCAAAAGCGCGGAACGAACCGCCTGCGCCTGGGGGTTGCTCGGGTTAAGACCCAAGCTGCAGGCAATCGCCGACTGTCCTTCCTTGATCTCAACCGCTGCCGCCGAGCGATGCCGACCGGCCCACAGCGCTTCGGCCCGCGCCAGCCGCACGGCGGCCAGGACGCGATAGCCATCGGGGCGCCGCGGGTTTTCGGAAACGGTCTGCGCCGCCAGCGCCAGCGCCTTATTGAGCCCCTGCTGCGCCTCGCGCTCCGTGGCGCGCGGCAGCTTGGCCCCCAAAAGCTCCAGCTCCGCCGCCAACACCGTGCACGGCGAGTTTTTCTCGCTCAGCGCCTGACAGGCGACAAGCGCCGCCTGCGCCTGTTTGCGCGACGCCGTCGCATCCAGGCCGGCGCGAAGCTCCTGCTGCGCCTGTAGAAGGTAGGCCCCAAGAAGGCTCTGCTGGTGCTCCAGCGCCTTGTCTCCGCGCGACTCGGCGGCCTGCAGGTTGGCAATCGTCTGCTTCAGCGCCAGGACCAAGCGCTCTGGCTGCGGCGCCACGCTCGCATAATAACGCGCCGCGGTCAGGTGCAGCAGCGCGAGGTTGCTATAGCAGTCGCTCTGGCCGGGCTGATGGGCGATGCAGTCCTCCCCGCTGCGCTTGCCCGACTCGAGCTCGGCGCTCGGATCGCGGCCGTGATCGACTAGAAAGTTCGCCATCATGTAGCGAAAGTAGGCCGCGTTGGAATACGCGATGATGTAGTCTGGGTTGAGCTTGACGGCTTGCTCGGTGTTGCGCAGAGCCTCCTGCAGATCGGCGTAGGGATCTTCCAGGTTCTCTATGCGCACGTTGGCGCGGAACAAGTAGGCGCCCGCCAGATCGTTATAGGCCCACTGAAACTCCGGCTTGAGCTCGATCGCCCGGTGGTGGTACTTGATTACGTCGGCGATGGAAACGGTGTAGGGCTGGTGATTCGCCTCTTCAAAAAATAGGATGAGCAACAGTCCGCCGCCAAGGGCGTTGTAGACGAACTCGTTGGCAGCGTTTTGCTTGATCGAGGTCTCGGCCAGCGCCTGGATCTCTTTGGCGTGCGGTCCCGGATCCTTGCCGGCGTCAAAGAGCTGCTCCGCCATCAGCAGGTGCACCGAGGTCGCCAGCTGATATCCCATGGGCCGCCGGGGAGCCGCCGTGATCGTATCTTTGCACGCCGCCAGCGCCGGAGGGAGCAGATCGCCAATCGGGTTGCCGCGCTGGTACTGGATCTCCAAAAGCGAGAACCAGGCATAGGCTCGCGCCTCCAGCACGCTCACATCGCTGCGTCCCAGCACGGCCGCTTGATCGTAGATCTTGAGCGCCGCTTGCAGCGTGGCCAGTTCCTTTTCTCCCTCGCCGCGGCGGAAGGTGACGCGCCACCGCTCGTAGAGAATATCGGCTTTCAGCTTCATCGCTTCATACAGCCAGGGAGCCTGCTTCAGCGCCTCATCCGCGTGCTCGGTCGCCGCGTCGAACTGGCGCTTGTAAAACGCGATGAGTCCTTCCAGATAGCTCGCCGAGTCGAGCTGCACCGAGCGGCTCTGCTCCAGATGCAGGAGCGCCTCCGGCAACAGCTCGCGCTCCAGACTCTGCCGCCGCTCTTCGATCACCTTGCGGTTGCCGTGGCGCTGCTCGGCGCGCAGGGCGTCGTCATAGCGCTGGCCCTGGACGCGCCCGATGGCGTAGTGCAGCTCCGGCGAGCGGTTGCCGCCGTTCCACGAAGCCAACAGATGGTCATAGGCATGCTGCGGTTCCTGCAGCGCCAGGTAGCCGCGGCCCAGCGCATAGTGCGCCAAGCTGCCCCCTTCTTTCCCCATGTCGCCGAGCTGCCCTTCCAGGCGCTCCATCCGCTTGCGGATCAGCCCCTGCTCGTAGCTCGTGTCGTGCAGCGGCAGCTCATAGACCGCGCGCATGAACCACTCAATCTCTTTTACATCCTGCCCGAGCTGGCGGGCGCGGATGATGTGCTCCTTGGCGCGCTCCGCCTGGCGCGCGGAGTGCACCCGCGACTCAATCCCGTCGACTCCCAGGATGGTGATGCCAAGGAGCGAAGCGCACGATAGGGCGAACAGCGCCTTGTGCTTGCGCAGCCGCTTCTGCACGCGGTAACGCAGGCTGCTCTTGCGGGCGATGATTGGATCGCCGTCGATGTAGCGCTGCAGATCCTCCGCCAAGGCCTTGGTGCTGTCGTAGCGCTGCGGCGGCTCCTTGTGCAGGCACTTGAGCGTGATCGTCTCTAAGTCGATGGGCAGCGAAGGCACGATCTGGCGCGGCGGCCGCGGGTCTTCGCCCACCACCTTGGCCAGCATCACGACGAGCGAGGAGGCGCTAAACGGCGGCTTCCCGGTGAGCAGTTCATATAGCGTCGCGCCCAGGCTGTAGACATCGGTGCGGCGGCTGATCTCGGTGATCTCACCGCGCGCTTGCTCGGGCGCCATGTAGGCCGGTGTGCCCATCACCGTGCCGGCTTCGGTCAGGCCCGAGTTGACCCCCGCCTCGCGGGCAATCCCGAAGTCCATGACAATCGGGCGCAGGCGTCCGTCCGCTCCGGTCTCGATCATGATGTTGGCGGGCTCAAGGCAGCGCGCCCAAAACGCCGTCGCTGGCGCCGGCAAGCGGCGGCGCGTGGGAACGGCTGAGGAATGATTGGCGGCAAAAATTAAAGCCGAACCGCTGCCTTATCGCTGCGCGGTAATAAAAAACGAAATCAGAAAAAATTTTCATTGACCTAATCGGCGAATCGCTGCACCTTACTAAACATCAAACGGTCGCTGCCCTGATCGCTGTCACCTGATTCGCGCTGGGTCGCCGTTTGGAGATACGTGTCGGCTAGTTTCAGAAGTAAAATTTTTTCGGAACCGAAGAAACTTTCGTGACACCAAACCGAAGATTGTAGCAGCCAGGGTAGAAGGACACAGGGAGACAACACGGTCATGACGTTCGGCACCGACATCGCTTCCGCTCAGCAATTCTCGACGGCGTCGTCGCGTACGCGGATCGGGAATAATGGGTCGATGCAGCGCCGGGAACGTCGCCCTGAAGCCCTGCCGCTGCCGCCCCCCGCCGTGGCTGCCGAGCGTCTGCCCGGCAATCGCATCCCGCGTAATTTCCCCGCGGGAAATCCATGGCGGCGTTCCGGTCCATAGCCAGTCACTAAAGCGGACAGGCTACAAAAGGCCGGAACCCCAAAAAGGTTTCGGCCTTTTTGTTTTCCACCATGCCGCTGCCAGTCTTGCGCTGGTGGTTGCATGGCAATTATCACCCTATGGTGATAGCTCCGCATTCGCGTTATGCGGAAGCGGACATGGGGAGAGCTATGCGCGAATGAAGCGAGAGTTATTTCGATTATGAAAATTATTATTCCACCGTCGCCTAGTGGCTGGGCAGCCGGCTGTTAACCGGCTCTGTGAGGGTTCGATTCCCTCCGGTGGAGCTTGTCCCCGTCAGACAACGGTGAGTCTGCCGGTCTCTCATTCCGGCAATGGTGGGTTCGACTCCCCCCGGGGACGACGCAGTGAGTGCGCAGTACGTCGGCGATGGAGCAGATAGCAGGCCGTGGCAAAACGTAGCGAGCGGCCCGAGTTCGCGTTCGGCCGCGCGGAGCAGCCTCGTGGCTGTGAGCACGTGCGCCTGGCATGGCGCTCAGACCGGAGGTGAAAGTCCCCACCCGGGGCACTGACGGAGGGAACCCGACACCGAAGAGACAAGGGCATTGACCTGGAAACCCAGGCCCTCGCCAACGGGAAATAAACCGTGGTGGGCCCGCGAGGGGAGGTCCGGTGGAAGTCATAGGTGCGCGACCGTTTCGAGCGAAAGCAAAGCGCCGTAAGGCGACCGCATCGGGTGAGCTGACGTGCAGCAGCGAAGCCCCGTATTCGTCGGAGATGCGGGCGTATTGGCGACGGGATGGCCGCGAAGTCTGAGCGTCTTACCCAGGGAGAGCTTCCGGGTTTTCCGCCCCACGGGGTGGTAGGCCGGAGAACGAAAGAACGAAGAACCGATGGCCCGGCAGACGTCAGAGCGTCGAATACGACCACAAGCCCCGATAACGCGGGGCGTAACCCAGGGAGTCGAGAGCCCCGGGGGAGGAAAGGCGACGCCGGTCAATCAACAGACGAGGCAGCTAGGACTGCCGCTGGGGACAGCCGAACAGCGCGAGAGGAAACTCGAGCGCGCCGACGGCCAAGCGGACTTGGGCCCACCCAGGCCTGCGACGTGCGCGGTGCCCCCGCCCAGCGGCAAGGACAAGCTCGCCCCGTCGGCGACGATGGAGCAGGTCTGCAAGCATCTAGAACAAGCCTTTCAGAACGTGGCCTCGAACCAGGGGGCCCCCGGTCCCGATCGGCAGAGCATCGAGCAGGTGCGCCAGCAGCTGTCCAAGCTGCTGCCGAAGCTGAGGAGCCAGCTGCTCGAGGGGACTTACCAGCCGGGGAACATCCGACGGGTATGGATCGAAAAGAGCGGCGGCGGCCAAAGAGGGCTGGGGATCCCCAACGTAATCGACCGCGTGGTGCAAGAGGCGGTGCGCCTGGTACTCGAACCAGTGTACGAGCCGACGTTCCACGAGGAGAGCCACGGGTTTCGGCCGGGACGAAGCTGCCATACGGCGATCGCGCAAGCCTACGAGCACATCGACCAGGGCTACGAGTGGGTGGTGGACATTGACCTGGAGAAATTCTTCGACGGGGTCAACCACCAGCGACTGATGGCGCGGCTAGCCGAGCGCCTGGGAGATCGCCCCCTGCGAGAGCTAATGGGACGGATGCTCAAGGCCAAAGTGGTTTTGCCTGATGGCGTGGTGGTCAGCAACGAACAGGGGGTGCCGCAAGGCGGTCCGCTGTCCCCGCTGCTGAGCAACATCGTGCTGGATGAGCTGGATCAAGAACTACACCAGCGCGGGCATCGATTCGTGCGCTACGCGGACGACTGCAACATCTACGTCCGCAGCGAGCGAGCAGGGCAGCGGGTCCTGGACAGCGTGGTGGACTTCATCCAAAGACGCCTGCGTCTGAAGGTGAACGCCGCCAAGAGCGCCGTGGCCCGACCCGAGGAGCGGCACTTTCTCGGCTTCCGCCTGCGGCGAGACCCGCGAGAGGGAGAAGTGCAAGTGCTGCTGTCGAAGCGCTCGCAAGAGCGTATCGCAGCCAAGATCCGAGAACTGACACCAAGAGCGTGGGGAAACTCGCTTGCCGCGTGCATCCAAGAGCTCAACGTGTACCTTGTGGGCTGGATCGGCTTCTTCTGCATCGTGACCCAGGCCGCCGAGAGAACCCTCGAGCTACTGGACGGGCACATCCGACGACGGCTGCGCGCGATCCAGCTGAAACACTGGAAGACCAAACAAACGACCGCTCGTAGGCTCGCGCAGCGAGGCGTCAGTCGGAAACTGGCATGGCAGACGACCTACCGGGGACGAAAGTCGCTGTGGGCCCAAAGCCAGTCCTCAGCGATCCACCAAGCCCTTCGGAACGCATACTTTGCCGACCGAGGCTTGATCTCCCTGGTGGACCAGTGGAAGCAGCGCGCCAAGCCCATCGTCGTCCCGGTGCGTGCACCGAGATAAATTGAGGTCGTACCCCGGCCGGCGGTGGGAGGAGCGGATTGAGTTCCCGCAAAACCAACCGTCCCGAAGAGCCGGATGTGAACAGCACTTGTCCGGTTCTGTGGGCGCTGGGGGCGGGTAACCGCCCCCGGCGACCCGATGGCCGGACGCGAACTCGGGTCGCGGAGTAGTTTTGCCACGGCCTGCTAGTTTTGCGTCGGCTGCGGGCCGGACGCGCGGCTCACTTCGCTGATGCAGGCGCGCAGGCCCTCGTGCAAGGTCGGGTAGCTGCGCACTGCGGACAGGTCGATGCGCAGGTCGACCAGCGCTCGCGCCACATCGGGACGCAGCCCGGTGAGCAGCGCCCGCGCGCCCAGGAGCCGCACCGCGCCGGTCAGCGAAACCAGCTGCGCCGCCGAGCGCCGCTCGACACGCCCCATGCCGGTGAGGTCCAGCAGGATCAGCCGGGCGCGGCTGCGGACGACCGCCTCCAGCAGCGCCTCCTGCAGCGGGATGCCCAGCGCTTCGCCCGCCTCGCTGAGAAGGGGCACGCACAGGACCCCGGGCCAGACCGGCAAGATCGGCAGCAGGAGCCGCGAGATCGTCTCTTTCTGCGCCGCGATGGTCGCCAGCTGATCGCTCAGGATGCGCGCCGAGCGCACGCGCTCCGTCACATCGAGCAAGGTGCCTATCACCATGGCCAGCTCCCCGCCGGCGCCGCGGCATGGGCAGAGCCAGGCATCGCACGACACGGCGCCCAGGGAGAACTGCGCCGTCGCCTCTTCACCGGCCAGCGCGCGATCCAGCGCCGCCGCCAGCTCCGGGGCCGCCAGCACCGCGCGCGCCGGCTGCCCAATCGCCGTATCAGGATCGAGCCCGAGGAGCCGCGCCCCTTTGCCTTCGAGCAGCGTAATGCTGCCCGCCCCATCGGTGATGAAGGTGACCACCGGCGCGCTGCGCATGACCGCGCTGAGCAGCTGCTCCCGCTGGGCAATGCGGCGGCGCTCCGTGACATCGCTGATCGTCGTCATGCGGTAGCGGCTGCCGTCCGCCAGCTGCAGCCGATCGGCGGTCACCGCGACGAAGCCGCGGCGGCCGTCGCGGTAGACGACCGGAGCTTCGCGGCCCGGCTCGACCGTGCCGGCGATGATGTCGCGGTGCCACTGCATCCAGCGCTGACGCTCGGGCGGCTGGATGATCATGGTGAAGGGCTGTCCGAGCATGTCCTTGCTCGCGTAGCCGTAGTGCGAGCAGTAGCCCTCATTGACGATCCGAAATCGCGCCTCTTCGTCCGAGATGGCGATCATCATGGGCATGGTGTCGAGCGCGGTCTGATACAGGGCGCAGCGCTGCGCCGCCTCCATCTGCGCGTGAATGTCTACGACGCACAGCTGCAGCGGCTGCGCTGCCAGGGTGCGGCCCAGCTGCAGGCGGAACCAGCGCTCCCCGCTGCCGCCGCGTAGGCGCGCCGCGACTTCGGCATGGGCCGCCCCCGCCATGACCGTGTCCCATGCGGCCTGCACCGCGCCGCGATCCGCGGGCGCAACCAGATCGAGCAAGCGCTGCGTCGTTTGCGCCGCGGCGGCGATTCCCAGAGCCGCCAGCTGTTCCAAGAGTGCCGCGCTGATGCTTAGGAATGTCCCATCTTCCCCTAGCAGGGACACAAGAGCGCTGCTCGGAGCACCTCCGACAGAGGTCGCTGCTCCGACGTCTGCTCCCGCACCTACAGTGTGATCCTGAGACGACAACTAGCAGATCATAGCAAGCGCCACCGGCTCTTACAAGCCGCTCACCAAATAATGACTAGAGAGCCCGCCCGCGCCGATTGGTTTGAATGCCGGCGGTGGCGCTTTGTATATGAAGACGAAGCTTGGGCGGCAATCGGCTCATGCGGCAATCGGATCGATGTTGACGCGGCGCCGCACTTCGCTAAGCGGCAGCGTCCACCAGTCTTCCCATTTTATTGTCGGCAAAAACGCCGCTTGTTTGCCGCGGCGGTAGCCTTCGCGCACGGTCTGGAACGGGTGCAGCTTGCGGAATTTCCCCGCGTAGCGGAGTGTGCCAAATACGCTGATTAGGAATGAGCTCGGCATTCCGATGTGGCCGTAGTAGAAGCCTTGGAGGGCCAGCTCGCCGAGGATGTCGGTGCGGTAGCCGGTCAGAAGGTGCCACAGATCATGGGTCTGGCGGATCCGCTGGACGATATAGGCGGCGCTGTCGGGCAGTCCCGGCGGCGGTTGAAACAGATCGGGGTTCAGATTGTTCTCCTTCATATGCCGCGCGAACGCCCCGCCGAGGGTATCCGGCGGCAGCTCGGCCAGCGCGGCAAAGTCAACGCTCCGCGAGTCGATCGTCGGCCTGTCGCGGAGCAGCGCGGCGCCGCTGGGATCAGAGACGAAGCGACTAATGAAGCCGGGAAAGCGATGCGCATTTATGACCAGTCCCATGACAAAGACCTGCTTGGTGTCATCGGGGTTTTGCAGCAGCCGGGAAAAGGCGCGCATGCCCACCCACAGGCGCTCCGCAACCGAGCCTTGGAGCGCGGCGCGGGCGGCGGCGACTTCATCGGGGCTTTGCGTCGGCATATCGGCGGCGGTGGCGTCCGTTGCGTGGTAGTTCGCGGCGGGGGTTGTCGTCCCGGTCGGGCTGGCGTGAGCATCCATGGGGCACCTCTTATTTACAAACTTGATAATAAGCCGGGCTTGCTTATTGTCAAGGACGAAAATAAGCTGGGCGGCATGGCCTCCGCACGAACGCCCAAGCCCGCAGCAAAAAAGCCGACCGCCCCGCCACCCAAGCGCCAGCGTCGCACTCCCGAAGCGGCGCGGGCGCTCATCCTGGCGACCGCGCACAAGCTCATCGCCGAGCGCGGACCGGATCGGATCGGACTCAAAGAAGTGGCGCAGGAAGCAGGCATCAGCCATGCGCTCATCAACCACTACTTTGGCAGCTACGAAGCGCTGGTCGAGGAGACGATCCGCGAGCAAGTAAGCAGCTTCCGCGAGTCGATCCTGGCGCGCATGGCGCAGACCCAGAACGTCAGCCCGGCGGAGTGGTTGCAGGCGACGCTGGCGCAGTATACAAAGCCCGGAGTCGGGCGGCTCCTCTTGTGGGCGATGATGACCGGACGGCTCAGCGGCCCCGAGGCGTTCCCGCGCAAAGATCAGGGCCTGCGCAAGACCGCAGACGTGCTGGAGGAGCGCATCCGCTCCCTGGTCGGCCGGATGCCGCTCGATCGGATTGAGCTGGAGATCTTGATCGTCATCGGCCTGACCTCGATCTGGGGCTATGCGCTGGGCCGCGACATCCTGTGGCCGGCGCTCGGCCGCAAACAGAGCCGCGAGCTGGATGAGCGGTATCAGCAGAAGCTCGCCAGCCTGCTGCTCGGCGCGCTGGTCCGCTAGACCGGAACCGGGGTAAGATGGAGCATGACGACGATCTTGGATCTGGAGAGCTTGCGGCGGGCCCACAACGGCGGTGAGCGGTTCGGCTATCGCTGCTTCTATGGGCACACCGGGCGCGCGGACGGCAAGCTGTCGGATGCGGTGTTCAGCCAGTTCTGGCCCTGCCAGTTCGTGCTCGGCGGGCAGCGCTACATCTTCGCCGAGCAGTGGATGATGGCGAGCAAGGCCCGCCTGTTCGGCGATGCCGAGGCCTGTCAGCGAATCCTCCAAGCCACCGCGCCGCTTGTCTGCAAACGCATCGGCCGCCAGGTGCGCGGCTTTGACGAAGGGCGCTGGCGTGAGCACCGGATGGAGCTTGTCACGGCGGGCAACGTCGCCAAGTTCGAGCAGGACGCGGCGCTTGCCGCGTACTTGTTAGCCACCGGCGAAGACGTCTTGGTCGAGGCGAGCCCCACCGATCGCATCTGGGGCATCGGCCTTGGCCGTGAGAACGCCGATGCCAAGGATCCGCAGCGCTGGCGGGGACAGAACCTGCTCGGCTTTGCGCTCATAAGGGCGCGCGGCATCCTGCGCGGGGAGCTGCCGCGGCCGACCCTGCCGCCGATCTTTCTGGTCGCGCCGTAACCCCGCGCCGCAGCCGTGGTCTGCCCGAGCCGCCGCTTTTTATGATAAGGGAGAGGCTCACCCATGAGCGATGTCCACGACGTATCCGATTTCAAGCCGCCTTCCGCCGATACGCTATGGCGGCTGGTGGCGCCGCTACGCGCCTACCATCGACCGCGGTTCTTCGGTCTTCCCAACATCGACCCGCAGCGGCCTAGCCTCCTAGTTGGCAATCACACGATCTTCGGGGTCCTTGATGTGCCGCATATGATGACCGCGATCTACCGCGAAAGAGGGGTCTTTGTCCGCAGCCTGGGCGACCGCGTGCACTTTCAGATCCCGGGATGGGGCAGCCTGCTCCAGAGCTTGGGTGCGGTCGTCGGCACGCGCGAAAACTGCGCCGCGCTCATGCGGAGCGGGGCCCACATTCTGGTGTTTCCCGGCGGCGGACGTGAAGTCGCCAAGCGCAAAGGCGAAGCGTACAAGCTGATCTGGAAAGAGCGCACCGGCTTTGTCCGCATGGCGATCGAGCACGGCTACGCCATCACCCCGTTCGCCTCCGTGGGTCCGGAAGAGTGCTTCGACATCCTCTTGGACGCCAACGATGTGATGCAGTCTCCGGTCGGCAAGTTTCTCGACCGCGTGGGAATCACCAAGTCGCTCCTGCGCGGCGGCGATACGATCTTCCCGATTGCCCGCGG
This sequence comes from uncultured Myxococcales bacterium, assembly GCA_937879845.1. Taxonomy (GTDB): domain Bacteria; phylum Myxococcota_A; class Polyangia; order Palsa-1104; family JAEUJZ01; genus CALFML01. The sequence goes on along the minus strand of CALFML010000710.1, from coordinate 976 downwards.
CCTTGGCTTTACGATGATTCCGCGGCCGGAGCGCTTCTATTTCTCGTTCGAGCCGACCATCGATACCCGCCGCTTCGCCGGCCAGCACGATGATCCGGCGACCCTGCTCGCCCTGCGCACCGAGGTCAGTCAGGCCGTCGAAGCGAGCATCGCCAAGCTCATGGCGATTCGCGCCCAGGATCCCAAGCGCAGCTTGCTCGGCGGCCTGCTGCGTCGCAAGTAAACCGTGCCCCAGTCGAAACCCGAAGTTATTGCCAGAAGAGCGGGTGGCATTGGAGGCGGGGGCTCTGCTGCGCAAGCAGCGGGGTGCCGCAGGGGACAGGACCCGCGGCGCAGCTCGAACCTACGGGTCTTTTGCGAGGCGTGGTGTAGTCGCCGCCGGAGTGGGCCGGGATCACTCGTCCTTCTGGCGCGAGCCGCGCTGGTGGAGCACCGAGCGCGGCGCCCACTCCGGGAACTGCGGCAGATCTCCGCTTATCGGCTCCCAGGCCGCTTTATCGGCGACAAAAGTGTGCGCCTTGGGCTGCTTGGCAAAAGGCGTGTCGAGGCTCCCCAGCCGGAGCCGCAAGACCTCCGGGGTGGCGCTCATATAGGCGTAGAGCGGCGAGCCGCAGGTCGAGCAGAACACTCTGAACTTGCCCGGCGAGGACTCGTATTCGCGCAGCGTCTCCTTCCCACCAAGGAAACGAAAGCCCGCCCGATCCACGGGCGCGTTGGCGGCGTGCGCCGAGCCGCTGGCCTTGCGGCAGCTGCGGCAGTGGCAATACCCGAAGTCGCCTAGCTCCGTCGTGATTTCATAGCGGATGGCTCCGCAGAGACAGCTTCCCGTATGCATGGCCGGATCTTGCCTCATCTGCGCCGCAGAATAAAGCCGAAGCGAGCCTGCTAAACCACGCCTCGCAATAGACCTGCAGTTCGGACTGCGCCGCGGGTCCTGTCGCCTGCGGCACCCCGCTGCTTGAGATCGGAAGAGCGT
>CALFML010000709.1 GCA_937879845.1 uncultured Myxococcales bacterium | reverse complement strand
TCTGGCTTAACGTCGCGGTGGATGATGCCGGCGGCGTGCGCGGCGATGAGAACGTCGCATATCGGCAAGACAATCTGCAGCGTCCGCCGGACCGAGAGCTGCCGCCGGCGCAGCATCTCAAAATAAAGCGTCGGCCCATCTAGGAGCTCCATCACCAGATAGGCGATGCCCTGGGCCGAGATTCCCGAGTCCAGTACCATCACGGCATTGGGATGGCTCACCCGGCACGCCGAGATTCCTTCCAGCTGAAAGCGCGACAGCGCATCGGGCTGGCTGCCGTTTCCCGGCGGACGGAAGACCTTGAGGGCGACGGCGCGGTTTAAGGCAACGTGAATGGCGCGGTAGACGACCCCGAACCCGCCGCTGCCGATCTTGTCTTCGATGCGGTACTTGCCGTCGAGAAGAAAGCCGGGAAGGATCTCCGTGAGGGAGTTGAACACCATCGCCGTCTTGCGCTGCGCCGCAAGGAGCAGGAGGTTCTTGCGGACAAGCTCCGCCTTCTCATGCTCAAGGTCGCGCTGCAGCCGCGCGATCTTGAGCTGATGCGCGACCCGCGCCAGAACTTCTTCGACCTGGAACGGCTTGGTGACGTAGTCTGCGCCGCCCGACTCGAAGGCCTTGACCTTGTCCACCGCCTCATCAAGAGAGCTCAAAAAGATGATCGGCACCTTGGCGGTCGGCGTCTCGGCGCGGAGGCGGCGGCAGAGGGTGTAGCCGTCGATTCCCGGCATCATGATATCAAGCAGAATCAGATCCGGAATCTGCAGCGCGATTTGCTGCAGCGCGTGGTGCGCGCTTCCCGCAGAGACCACCTTGTACCCGGCCTTGCGCAAAAGGGCTCCCAGCACCAGCCGGTTGGCCGCAACATCATCGACGATCAGAATCAACGGGTCCGCGCCCCCGCCGATGATTTCGGTCGGATTGCTCATGGCGCGCGGCACCCATGTGGACGCGGAGCAGATAAGTCAGTGCGGCGGCGGCGACGTGGTAAAAGGTCCCCCTGACACGGCTCCCAGTAAACTCGGTCGGCCGGTGCGGACCTCCGGTCTGAGCTCTCTCGGGTGGCCGTCATCGCTGGTCTCACCGTTGCTTCTTGTCTAGTAGTCTCTATCTTATCCCGCAGGCCAAGGGTTCGCGATGCGTTTTTGCGTCCGAGGCGTCTTGGCCAATCGCCCTTGACAGGGAGCATCAGTCTGCGACACTTCCCGCGCCGCAGCGTATTTACGCGGCGCGGCGACGGAGAGAACGATGTTCAAGAATTTCTGGTGGCCCCTTGAGTTCAGTCACGTGGTGTCGGAGCAGCCGAGGCGAGTGCAGGCGCTCGGACAGACGTTCGCGCTTTACCGCAAGGGGGACGGCGCGGCGGTGGTCTTGAGCGACATCTGCGTGCATCGCGGCGGGTCGCTTTCCGGCGGGACGCGCTCCGGCGACTGCATCGTCTGTCCTTATCATGGATGGGAGTATCGGCCGGACGGAGCGTGCGCGCGGATTCCCGCCAACCTGGCCGGCGTCCCGGTACCGAAAAAAGCGCGCGTCGACTCTTATCCCACTTTGGAAAAATATGGCTGGGTGTGGGCGTACCTCGGCGATCTGCCGGAAGCCGAGCGGCCGCCGCTGCCGACCTTGCCGTGCGCCGATGAGCCGAACCTCAAGCCGATCTACGGCGAGTTCAAGTGGAACGCGCACTATGAGCGGGTGGTGGAAAACGGTCTGGATATCGCACACGCCCCATTCGTCCACCGCACCACGTTCGGCAACCCCGATGAGCCGGAGGTGCAGGACTTCGACATCACTCCGCTTGGCGAGTGGGGCGCGAGCGCCACGGTCACCCTCAACGCGCCGCGCCCGCGGGGTCTTTGGGGAATGCTCTCCGGCAACAAGAAGCGGCCCGGGGTAAAGACCACCGCGGGGTTTATCTTACCGTGCATCACCATCTTGGAAGTCGTGCTGCCTATAGGCAAGCTCGTGCTGTGGGATGCCAACATTCCGGTGGACGATCATACGACGATCACCAAGTGGATAAGCCTCCGAACGTTTTTCCGCGGCAGCTGGGCGGATCGCGATGCCCGCCGCCGGGTGCTGGAGATCTTCGAGCAGGACAAGCCCGTCGTCGAAGCGCAGCGCCCCGAGCTTGTGCCGCTTGAGCCGGGCGCGGAGCTGTCGGTCAAAAGCGATGCGCTGCAGATCGCTTACCGCCGGCTGCGCAAAAAGGCGCGGGAAAACGGCTGGGCGATCGATCGCAAGCGGATTCACAACGAGCTTGTGCGGCAAGGCGCGGTCGTGATTCCCTCCCCCGCCCGCCGCGGCGTAAGTGAGCCGGACCGCGCTTTTGTCCATCGCGAAGTTCCGGTGCAGGAACCGGTGGGCGCCCCGGCACAAGACAAGTCCCAACCGAAATAAGAGCGGCCGGAAAGTATTGTAATCGGCTCTGTAGTCTGGTTACGGTGCGGTCATGGACCGTCGAATAAACATCATCACCCTCGGTGTGGCAGACCTCGCTAGCTCCCTACGCTTTTATCGCGACGGGCTGGGATGGCAGATCTCCAAGGTCAGCAATGAGCACATCGCGTTCATTCCCATGGGCGGAGTCATCCTGGCGCTGTACGGACGCGAGGCGCTGGCGGAGGATGCCAAGCTTCCGGCCTCCGGAGCGGGCGGCTTTGCCGGGTTCACTCTGGCGCAGAACGTAGCGAGCAAGGAGGCGGTGCAGGCGGCGCTCGAAAAGGCGCAGGCGGCGGGGGGCAAGATTCTCAAGCCGGCGCAGGATGTGTTCTGGGGCGGTTACTCGGGATATTTCGCCGACCCGGATGGATTCGCCTGGGAGGTCGCATGGAACCCGCACTTCACGTTTGGTGAGTCGGGTCAGGTCGTGCTGCCGG
>CALFML010000708.1 GCA_937879845.1 uncultured Myxococcales bacterium | reverse complement strand
CCGCACGCCGTACCAGAGCCGGAGGAAGCGATAAAACGCATACCCGGTGTTGGCCAGGACCAGGGCGAACAGGAAGCGGAACGCGAAGTTCAGATAGCGATGCTCCAGCGACATGAGGTCGGTCAGCACCGTCGCCGCCAGGAAGAGGGAGAAGGCAATCGCGGACATGACTCCCAGGCGGCCCGGGCTCTCCAGCTGCTTGGCCAGGCGCGTCACTTCGCTGCGCAGCTCGGAGTCCTCCGCCAGCTCGGCGATGAGATCGATATAGATCGATGCCAGCTTGTCGATAAGGTAGATGCGCTGCAGGTTGCAGTAGCCCCACAGCTGCACGCTGGCGCACAGGAGCCACATCGGCATCGCCGGCGACAGACCGACCGCCGGATGCGCCGACCGCCCGAGCACGAGCAGCGTGTTAAAGTCGTGCTGAAGATAGTTTACCGCCGACACGAACAGCGAAAACCAGAGACTGATTCCGGCCAGCAGCGCGACCCCCGACACGGCGTAAAGGAGACTCCGCTGCCAGCTGCGCAGAGCGGCAAAGCGGCGCCGCAAGTATTCCTGAAAACGCGCCCGCGGTCCGGGAAGGAGCAGGCTGGCCAGGATGTCCAGCGATGTCACGGTAAACGCGAGCTGGCACAGCGCGGTCAGAAGGGCGATGCCAAGGACGTTCCAGCTCAGGTTCTCATATACGCCCAGGTGGCGGAAGTGATGCCAGATCCGCAGCTCCCAGGGCAGCTCGCTGGAGCTCAGGGAGGAGTCGTGGTTGCCGTCGCGCAGCTGCATGAAGTGCATGGTGCCGATGAGCAGATAGATCACCCACATCGGCCCGAACACGAACAAGAGGAACAGCGGCTGCCGCCGGACCTCGCGGTCGCCGAACATCGGCGTACCGTTTGGCTGCCACTTGCCGGCGCCGCCCGGACGCAGCATCCGGAAAAACGACCACGGCATCGGCAGCTCGCCGGATGGGGCGTAGTAACAGCGGAAGTAGGCCGTACACAGGAACACGCCGACCAGACCCAGAATAAGGAGCAGCGCGCTCAGGGTTCCCTGCTGGTACGGCGCGTAGAGATACTCGTTATGCGCGACCGCCGGGTACTGGTAGACGTAGCCGTAGTCGGGGTAGGGGTGGGTGATGACGGCGAGCGGAGAGAAGGTCTCATTGCCGACGACGCTGAGCCAAATCGGCGGCCAGCTCTGCGGCTGTTTGACGCCGAACGACGGCTGCGAGTACTCGATGAGCTGATCCGAGCGGCCTAGAAGCGCCACCGTCGCGTTGTACACGCCCTGATCCGTGTCGCTGGAGAACTGCAGCCGCTGCTGCCAGCCGCGGTAGGGATAGGTCCACTGCTGGTTGCGGGTGAACAGCGGATAGGGAGAGATCACCATCATTCCCTTCAAATAGGAGCGCGCATCGGGATGGGTGTACAGGATGTCGCTCTCGAAGGTGAACAGCACCACGTCCGGACTGTAGGTGCGGATCTGGTAGGCGAGGAACAGCTTGTCCTGAACATCCGTGGCGAGGATTCCCACGTAGCGGATTTTCTCGGCGGAGATGGTCGATAGGATGTGCGCCAAAGCGCGGTCTTCGGCGGCCAGCGTGCGCTCGGACAGCGCCGGGAAGACGTCGGTGCGCTGCGTGTCGTCGAGCCGCTGCGGCGGCGTCGCGGTGAGGTTGGTCAAAAGCGAGTCGGAGCTGTCGCGCTTGGCGGTGGGGGCCCGCTTGGCCAGGGCGCTGTGCAGCCGCGAGATATGCAGCGGCACCGGCAGCGTCATGCGCGGGCCGTGGCTGCGGAACGGAGTGTTTTGGGCGATGACGCCCTGGCCGTAGACGGTCGAAGACTCGGTGACCAGGGCCACGTCGTGCTCATCGACGCCCAGGGTCTCGCGGAGGTAGCGGAAGAACTCGGCCTGCAAGACGTCGTCGGGAATGACGGTGGCCTGGAAACGGACGGTGCGCCGGGCGTTGCTGTGAGCCAGGAGCCGCGGCCGGATCTGTCCGTTGGTGGCCCGCCCGGACAAAATGTTGAAGGAGAGCTCGGGCAGCGCATCCAGCAGGACCTCCAGCGAGGTGACCGAGCCGGAGAACGCGGGGCCGACCAGGCGCACGGTCTCGCAGTTTGGGCAGCTCGTGCTGGGAACCAAGGTGCGCAGGCGCTGCATCTCTTTGATCGCGCGCAGGAAGGCGGGCTTGTGGATGCCGGAGATCGGCGTCTCACCGATTACATAAAGGAGCAGCAGGCGCCGCGGATCGCCGGGGATCTTGGGATCCGGGAGATGGAGAAACAGCGCGGTTCCCGGATTCTGCTCGTAACACGGAGGCGAGCCCTTGGGCGGACCGCCCGGCTCCCAGGGGAGATCGTAGCGGTCCAGCGTGTAGCCGGCGGCCTCGATGGCGCGGCTCATCGCCTCGACGGCGCCGTCGAATCCCAGGCGCGGCTCGGGAGCGGTGGCCAGCAGGAACTGCAGTCGAAGGTCGCCGCGGGCAAGCTGCGCGGAAAGGGACTTATCGACCCCCTGCGGCTCGTCCGCCGCCTGGGGCAGCGCGAAGAAGTCGAGCAGCAGCCGGGTGCCGTCGCGGGGGTGGCACTCGCGCGGGGCGGCGCTGGTCTCGCCATGTCCGGTCTTGGCCGCCGCTGCAGCGTGATCCTCTGCCGCGGCGGACTTTTCGGCCGGCGCCGCGGTGGACTTTTCGCCCGTCGCGGCCGCAGGCTTGTCGGGAGCCGCGGCAGCTGGCTTTTCGCCGTGCGCCGCGCCCGCCGCTTCGGGATGGGCGGCTGGCTGGGCTCCGGCGTTCCGGAGCGCGGGCCAGACTCCCGCGGCGACGCTGCTGGTCAGAAGCAATACGAGCCAGGTCGCGGCCACCGTGCGTCCAGGGTGCTGGTTCATGCGGAATGAATTGTATCGCCGCGGCGCTCGCCGGGAAAGCGCGCCGGGCGCCGGCAGATTTCCGCCGGCGTCGCGTACGCCGGGGCGGGTCCGCCGGCTGAATGCGCTGCGCGGGCGCGCTAACGACCTGCGGCAGCGTTGTGGTTCTGAAGCCAGGCCCTTATGTCGGCGGCGACCTCGCGCGGCCGCTCGAGATGCAGGAAGTGGCCGGCGCCGGGGTAGATGCGCTCTGCGTAGCCGCCGCCGCCCAGCCACCGCTCCTGGCCGCGGCCCAGCTCCCAGCCGACGCAGCCGTCGGCGGTGCCGGCCAGATACAATAAAGGCGTGGTCGATACCGGCGGACGGGCGATGCCGGAGGACAGTCCGCGCACCATCTCCCGGTAGTGGGCAAGCGGAGCCGCGCCGCTTGCGGCCAGGGAGGTTTTCACCGCCGCAAGGTGCGCGGCGGGCGGGGTGAGCGCCGGAGACCAGCGGCGCCAGAGCGCATCGACGTAGGCGAAGTCGCGGCACCGCAGCCAGCGCGCGGCACCGGGCAGCTGGAACCGCAGCATGTAGCGGCTGCGCCATAGCTGGATGGGCGCGCGCAGCGCATTGCGCATCGCCGCATGGATGTGCGGCACGGCCAGCGTCACCGCCGCGCTGAGCTTGTGCAGTGCCAGTGCCAGCGCCGCGTAGACCGCAAGGGCGCCCCAGTCGTGGCCGATGACGCAGGAAGTCCCAAGCGCGTCGGCAAGCGCCAAGAGGTCCGCCCCCAGCGCCGCCGGTCCGAACTCGCCGTCGAGCGGACTTGGCGCGTAGCCGCGCAGCCACGGCGCCACGGTGCGAAATCCCGCCGCTGCAAGCGCCGTCATCAGCGCATCAAAGGTTCCCGGTCCGTCGGGAAATCCGTGCAGGAGGAGGACCGTCGGACCGTCCGCCGGGCCGCCCGCAAGCGCCGCGAAGCGCCCGCGCCGGGTCGGCACGAACAAGTCTGGCTGCATGCCGCGCATCGCCCGAATCTAGCGCATCGGGCGCCCGGCGCGGCTAGAGCATGCGGGTCAGCTCGGTGCGCAGCACGGTGGCCTGGGTGTTCAAGTCGCCGACCGCCCGGTCGAAGGCGAAGATCTGATCGCGGTGGCTCGTGACCACCCGCCGCAGCACCTCGAGCATGCCGCGCACGCGCTCGCCCTCGGCCAGGTGGCCGCGCTGCGAGTTGCCGATCTCCTCCATCCCGCGCACCACGCGCAGCAGCGTATCGGCGACCTGCACCATCCCTTCGCGCTGCTCGCGCGAAGACTTGCTCAGCGACTCGACGAGCTCACGCATCCGGCCGACCTGGCGCTGCAGGTACTCGGAGCGGCGGGTCTGCTCGGTGGCTTTGCTGGCGATTTCGTTGACGTGGCCCTGGACCTCTTGGATCGACCGCGTGACGTAGGAGGAGCTGCGGGCCTGCTCATCGGTCGCAGCGGCGATCGACTTGGACATGGCAGCGGAGTTGCGCAGCCGCGACAGGATGTCGGTCATGGTGCGCGCCGCTTCGTTGGACTGGGTGGCGCCGGTCTCGACGGCATCGGCGCCGGCGATGGCGGCGCGGCGGGCGGCGTGCGCGCCTTCGGCGACCGCTTGGATGAGGGTGTCGATGCTGCCGGCGGAGTTGGCGGTGCGACGGGCCAGATCCTTGATTTCGTCGGCGACGACGGCGAAGCCGCGGCCTTCGGCGCCGGCCTGGGCGGCGATGATCGAGGCGTTGAGGGCCAGAAGGTTGGTGCGCTGGGTGAGCTCGGTGATAAGGTGCAGGACGTCGCCGATTTCGCCGACGCGGCGCTCCAGGGCCTCGGTGACCGAGCCGATGGCGTGCGAGGCCTCGCG
>CALFML010000707.1 GCA_937879845.1 uncultured Myxococcales bacterium | reverse complement strand
ACCGCTGCGGATCGTTTGACGTTCGTTTTCTCTCGGTGGTTACCTTGGAGGGCTTGAGGTCGCCCGATGTAGATCCCGTCGGTGAATCGACTGTTTCTTAGCCGTTCGGATCGATTGCGGATCGATTCCCGCGATCCGAATTGGCTAATTGCCCGGCTTGCCCTTTACGGTCCGCTCACTCAGAGTTACCGTAAACCCATTAGTATTGGCGATATTACCTCTACGAACAGAGCGCGCAGCCAAGGGATCTGCGCGATGAGAAAAGTTAGCAGTGGTACGCCTATGTACGCGATAAGCCTGCCGATAAATGGCCCCGTCAGTGAGAGCTGACCAGGCGGACTGTGACTGATGTAGCTGAGAACTTCATCCCGCTCCAGACGAATGAAAATCCACAGAGTAACCGGCAGGATCACCAGCATAAGCGCCCCAAGCACCGTCATCATCAGGCGCAGCGGCTGAAAGGGAAACAGGTTGAAAGCCAGCAGCAGTAAGACGAAGCCGACGGCGACAAAGGCGAGCTGCGAGCGCAGAGCGGAGAATATTCGGTTGATGAACATGACACGCTGAATCGCGACCAGATCTTCCGCTTGGCGCAGCCAAAGATGCAGACTGTCGGGTAGGGTTTTGGTGAGCAGCTCGCGCGTTCCGACGCTGCGCACGCGATTGACGTCCATGTCCAGCTTATCCGGACCACGCTCGTCTGCCTTGTCGGAACTCTTTGAGACTAGCGGTTGAACGGAACTGGGCAGCGGCCGCTCACTATTCACGGCTTGAAGAAACTCTGCCACGGTCGCTACGCCATCGGCAACTATCTTATGCAGCGGCTTGTGATGACTTTGTAGATCATCGCTTCGGCTATCGACGCTGAGTAAATTAGATGGAACATTGAGGTCGTCAGTTAGGAGCTTATAGAGCTTGCGGGCGATCGCGCTTGGTTTTGATTCAGCGGTCTTAGCTGCCGTGTCCTTGACGTCTGGGATGGGCATCGCCAAAAGAGACCCGGCAGTATCGCCGAATAATTTCCGCAAAAGATCGATGTCATGGCTTTGATTTTTCTTTATCACATAAACGATACGCTCATAATGAGTCTTGAGTATTGCCATATTGGTCCGAATTGATTGGTACTCAATGTGTGAGTCAAGACTCTCGAGGATTTGGATGCCAACATTACGCGAAAAATGCACGGGAAGCCGAAGGTAGGCATCGAACATGGGCTCGGAGCCCAACCGGAGTAGCGAACGATCGAAATAGTAGGCAACCACGACAAAATTAACAAATTCAACGATAATCGCACAATAAGCGAACGAAAATCCCAACCCTAATAAAGTCGAATAGGACTCATATGTGATAATGGTATGAAATATATAAAGATAAATTAATGCGCCGACTACTGACACGCCGCCTATGATTGCCGGCTTTATGCGCAGGGGCTGCTCCTCGGACTTGGGCGAGTTCCATGTGCCGCCTAGGGCAAATGCGATTGCTCCGAGCTCTGCCGGATCACCAGCGTCATGCAGGTCGCCGAAATCTTCATTAATTCTCGCCAACAGACCGATACGATGGCGATTGGCGGCGGCCCAAGCGATGAGCAGAAAAAGCAAGCACAGCCAGGGCGCCAGTATCGACAGCCCAGAGCTGAAGTTGGTAGCTCTCTCGAGATAGAGCAGCTGGTCGAGGCCTTTCATCCAGAGCGAACTAGAGGCAAACATTACTATTGAATAAGATATAGAAATTAAGCCACCGAAAATAAAATATCGATTGGCTTCTATTCGCTCAATTTCATCTTTTTTACGGATATCTGATTGACATCCACCGAGAGCCGCATCAACGCAGGTAACAACAAGAAAACCGAACAGAAACGCCATGAAAATCTCAGTACCGTATTCGAAGAGATAGGCATCTGAGCCATCAGCCCAGTGAGTTCTGCGCGTCAGGGGTAGCGAGTGTCGCTGAAGGATGGCGATGAATACCGCGAGAATCAAGAAATAGAGAAAACGATAAAATCGACTTAGCCAGGTCGACTGCAATTTTCGTAAATTCTCGTCCGGATGCGCCGTGCTGGAACTCGCGGACGCTGGGCGATGGGGCAAAGAGAAGAGGCCGAACAGGTTGAGCTCAGGATGCTGATCAATAAAATCGCAAAAAAATCGATGCAGAATATATATTATTAAGCTAATCGTAAAATAAAGACTCGAAATAACAATAATCACATCGAAAGCGCCGGTTCGGCGCACGCCAAAATAGGAATCGCTGTCAGTCTTCTTTTCTTTCATCCAATTACCGGTCGTGTTCAATGTCCGAATTGGATTTGGTGGATTATCAGAGTTGCCAGCATTATCGGCATTTCCTTTCTTCGGCGGAGCATGCTGAATATACTCCTTAACCGGAATGACACCTTCCCCGGTGACCCGACTGATCCATAACGAGGGCACCCACTCGGTTTGGGGGGGATTTTCCTCCTCGATCAGAGCCGGTCCGTAGCCAATCAAATGCCTGAGGATTCGCTTTTCATCAGGATTTCGATCGGCGAGTAGAAATATAAAAGCGTTATAAACACCGATATCGCGACTACGAGAAAACTGAATCCGCTGGGTGTCACCGAGAAGCGGCCACTGCCAGAGCTGGCTTTTGTTAAACACGGGATAGGTCGAGGCGGTGAGCATGCCTTTGGTGAAAACTAAGTAATCAGGATGCGTATCGTTCAAGTCGGCGTCTAGCGCGAAGAGCTGCACACCGGGCATCAACTCATGCACTTGGCGCAACAATAGATACTTATCAGTCGCCGTTAGCGAAGCAACACCGACATACCAGATTTGTTCTTGGGCAATCGTGCGGAGCAAGCTGGTTAATGCACGCTCTTCGCTGCGCTGGCCGCTCCCGCTGCGTAGAGTTGGCGGATCCTGCGCACCGCCCGCGGCGGCTGGTTGCGTATCCGACTGCTCGCTCTTGCTGACCGCGGCGCCGTGTGGGCGCGGCGGCGCCGAGGGCTGGGCCGACTCACCTATATTTATTTGATAAGGAAGCACCAACAGGCGCATCGTTTGATCAGAATTATTGCAGGACATATTTCCCGCCACCGCTTGCTGCAGCTCTTGTCCCCAGTTGGTGCTCGATTCAATGAGCAGTGCAACCTGAGGGGCACCATGCTTGAATTTATTATTGCCCAGCGAGTCTTCGTAAAGACAGATGTAATCAAGCATGGCCTGAAGCTGGCTTCTTATGCTGTGCATAGCGGTCTTGAAGTGATAATCGACCCCGCTCTTATCCAGCATCCTGTCCAAGATCACGGAGTTCTGGTTGCTACTCGCTCGGCCAGAGACGATATTGAAAGCGAAAGCCTTGCTGAACTTTGAGTTCGCCAAACCCAGGGCCAGGGAAGTTCGTGAGCTTGAAAAGGTCGGCCCTAATATTGAGACGGAGACTTTCTGACCCACCGTTGCGAGGTCGCCTGGAACGGTAAACTTAGACTGAATGGTCGAGATGCAGTCGATCTGAGTGAGCGCTTGCTCGAAGGCGGGTAGAGAGATGCCCCCGTTTGGACTCTCATCGACTACGTAGATGAGTAGATGATTGTCCAGTTCCAGCCGCTCCTTGGTTCGATTGGAGTCCGCCACCAAGCGGGGCGGGCGGAGCAGAATCACCCCGGGATGCGCACCACTTGCCTCGCCGGGGGCGGGCAGCCACTGGCTTTGAACCCGATAGCCCAGGCTTGCCGCAGCGCGCTGCACGGCGACTAAGTGCGAATCGTAACCATACTCGTTGCCGGGAATCGTAACGATGACGAACTGAAAATTCCACGTGCGCTTGACGGTTTTGCTTTTTCCGGTTTCCGCGAGAACTTGTTCTCCCCCTTGCTCCGGCTTTGCGCTGAGATAATCCGCAATCAAGTCCAGACTCGTGCGAAAAGCGCGGCCGGCTGGCCGGTAGGTGAACGGGGCCGCTGGAGGTTGCGGCGGCACCTCCGCATTTTCGAGTACCACCGTTAGCTTGGGAGGGATTTCGACTGCTTCGGTTTTTTGGCTGAGCAGAAAGCCGAGAGCAAAGAGTAGGCACCCGATGCATAGACGGCGCATGATGAGTCCTTGTGCCCTGGAGTCCAAAAGCCGCGCTGCGGATGGACTAGCTAGCTATTTGCGCGGCAGAGTCACTTCTGGCGGAAACTTATCAGCAACGCTCATGCCAGCTGGAGTCAGGGGAGCTTGCGGGTACGACTGCGGCAAGGATCTTCGCCATCCACCGAGCCATCGGCGAACACGAACGCTTCGAGCGGGCGGCGCTCTCCGGTGGCGACGAAGGGGGCCCAGAAGTAGGGATGCGCATACCGCGGGTCGGTCCGGAGCGCGCGCGCGGCATTGTTCAGCGCGTCGATCCGACCGACCTTCATGCTTAGCTGTTTGATGAAGCAGCTCATGAGCTTCTGCGTACTATCGTCGTTGACCTGCCACAGACTGGAAACGACGGTCTCGCTGCCCGCGGCCAGGAACGCGCGCCGGTGCCCGATTACCCCTTGGCTGACCCGAATATCGCCAAGTCCGGTCTCACAAGCAGATAGGATGACCAGCTGGGTACCCTGCAAGTTCACGTTGAGCACTTCGCGGGCGCTCAGGACGCCCACCGACTGATCCGGGAGCGGTGGCTGCCGGTAGACCATACGCGCCCCCGCCAGGGCCAGCACCGAGCGCAGATAGGGGTCCACCACGGCTCCATTTAGATCGGAAGAGCGTCGTGTAGGGAAA
>CALFML010000706.1 GCA_937879845.1 uncultured Myxococcales bacterium | reverse complement strand
GCTCGGCGCCGAGGGGTTCAAGCTCGACTACGGCGAGGATGTGGTGCCGGCGCTCGGGGCTTCGCGCAACAGCTGGAAGTTTCATGACGGCAGCGATGAGCGCGTCGCCCACTACCAGTACCAGCTCGACTATCACGGGCTGTACGCATCGCTTCTGCCTAGGAGCGGCGGATTTCTTTTGTGCCGCGCCGGCCGCTACGGCGATCAGAAAAACGTCTCGGTGATCTGGCCGGGCGATATGGACGCGACGTTTTCCCGCTTCCGCGAGCCGATCAAAGACGGCAGCAAGACCGTGGTCGGGGTCGGCGGCCTGCCGGCGACGATCATCCAAGGGATAAACCTCGGCGCCTCCGGGTTTCCGTTTTTCGCCGCGGACACCGGCGGCTACCGCCACAGCCCACCGGACAAGGAGCTGTACATCCGCTGGTTCGAGCAGACCGCGCTCGGCACGGTCATGGAGGTCGGCGACGCCAGCAGCCAGCCGCCGTGGGAGTTTACCGGCAACAACGGCCGCGATGTCGCGACGCTCGATCTGTACCGCCAGTACGCCCGGCTGCATCTGCGGCTTTTCCCCTATGTCTGGACCTACGCGCAAAACCTGGCCAAAGACGGCCGGCCGATCCAGCGCGCGGTGGGCCTTGCCTATCCCGAGCTCGGCCAGCACCCGGATGACCAGTATCTGCTCGGCGACAACCTGCTGGTCGCGCCGGTGATCGAGCGCGGGGCGCAAAAACGCACGGTCCTGTTTCCGCCCGGCGACTGGATCGATTACTGGAACGGGACGGTCTATCACGGCGGAACCGGCGGCATGACGGCCACGGTGGCGGCGCCGCTGGACACCCTGCCGCTGTTCGTCCGCGCCGGCGGCATCGTGCCGCTCCTGCGCCCGACCATCGACACCCTGTCCCCGGCGACCGATGCCGGGGTGGAGTCGCTGCAAAACGATCCGGGAGCGCTCTACGTGCGGCTTTATCCGGGACCGCAGCCCGCCGTCTTTACGCTCTATGACGGCGCCGAGCTCGCGCAAGCGGCGGTCATGGCGCCCGGTGATCCGCTGGAGCTGCGCATAAAGCCTGGCACGCTCTTCAAGGGCGCCACGGTTCTGGAGGTGTTGGCGGTCACCCCCCCGGCGCAGGTGCTGCGCGGCGGCAGCGAGCTGCCAAAACTGGCGACCGCGCCGGATGTGGAGACGGCGACCGAGGGCTGGTTCTGGCAGCCCGCGCTCGGCGGCACGCTGCTCATCAAAGTCGCGGCGCGCCCCGCCGAACAAGTCGTGACAACAAAGTGACCGCGCCGCTTCCGTGCAACCGATTTTCCGCCGCCCGCCGACTCCCGCTGCAGGCTGCTAAACTCCTGCCATGGCACATCTAGTGTCGACCGCTCTAGTCCGGGACGCCCTGAGCTATGGGGTGGTTGCATTCTCAGCGATCTTTTTTGTCGTCGATCCCATTGCCGTGGTGCCGGTGTTCATCACCATCACCGAAGGCGACAGCGAAGAGAAGCGCCGGACCATGGCCTGGCGCGCTTGCGTCATCACCGCCGCCATCTTGCTGACGTTCATGCTCGGCGGCGGGCTGATATTTCAGCTGTTCGGTCTGACCCTGGCGGCGTTCAAGATCGCCGGCGGCATCCTACTGATGCTGACCGCCCTGGACATGCTGCGTAGCAGGCCCTCGCGCACCCGCACGAGCGACCAGGAGGTCAACGAGGCGGTGCACAAGCCGGACGTGGCGATCGTGCCGCTGGCCATGCCGCTTTTGGCCGGCCCGGGCTCGATCGCGACCGTGATGGTGCTGGTCGCGCAGGCCAGCCGGCTGTGGCAGTTCGTGCTGCTCGCGATCTCGATCCTCGTGACGGCGCTGATCTCGTATCTGATGCTGCGTGCGGCCGGGCTGGTAAACCGATTTCTCGGCAACTCCGGACGCGCCATCTTGGAGCGCGTGATGGGCCTTCTGCTCGTCGCCATCGCGGTGCAGTTTCTCATCGGCGGCATCCGCGACGCGTTCCCTGAGCTGTTTCACACCGTCAAAGCGGCCGCGGGCAGCCTTAACAAATTCGTGCGCACCGCTTAGCTCCGGTGGCAAGGAATCGGCGGGCGGCCCCGGCACAACCTTGCCGAAGCCGCCCGCGGGTCACGCTCAGTTACGGCCGGGTCGCGCGGCCAAGGTCGTCGGTCCAGATAAAGCCAAAAGCGGCCGCAGACGGACGAAGGTCTTCTTGCCGATGCCTTTTATCCGCTGCAGCTCCTCCAGGTGTTTGAACGGATGCTGCTTGCGGTAGCTCACGATGGCTGCCGCGCGGCTCGGACCCACGCCGGGGAGAAACGCCAGCTGCTCCGGCGTCGCCTCATTGAGATTGACCACGCCGGCCCCGGTGTGCGGCTCCACGGATGCCGGGCTCGCGGCTCGCGCGGGATGGGCCGCCGGGGCCGGCGTCGGCGCCGCCCCGACCGGGGCCGCCGAGGTCAAGACGGACAGGGCAATCGCCCACAGGAATTTACGCATTCGGACTCTCCTTTTGGTTACGCAAAATTTTTGCGCGGTCAAAGCGCAACTTCGGGTTCAGGTTTTACGGACCGCGCTCGCCGTCTCCCCGCGAGATGGGAGCGAGCGGCTCGAGGTCGCGGCTGCCCGGCGGCGGCGCCTCACGGATGTGGAGCTGGCCGGAGATCGGCAGCGCGTCCAGGCGCACGTTCAGCGACTGATCGCGGTTGACGAATGCGACGCCGACACGCACCCAGACGCGCCGGCCCTTGCCGCGCTCGATGATGGTGTAGACGACTTTCCAGGGCACACGCCCGGCGCTCTCATCAAACGGAGTGATGGTCCCGGGCGGTGCTGTGAGCTCGGGCAGCGGCGGGGCGCTGGGTGCGGCGCGGGCGTTGCCGCCGGCCGCGCCGCGGGTGCTTGCTACAGGTTGTGCGATCATATGAGACAAACCTTTCTTCGGAAGGGCGGGTGCCGGCAGCCCTGCGTCCGCGTAACGGCGCGGACCCTGGACAGCAATGCAGCAGCCGTGCCATAAAAGGTGTGGCAACGTCTCCGACGGAAGAGCTATTTATGAAGGGGAGAAGAGGAGGAGGGCTGGCCGGAATCGGTCGGACAGCGTCCGGATGCCGGCCAGCGCGCGGCGGTTAACTTGGGAGTAGCTTCAGGCTACTTGCAGCACTCGTACTTGGCGTGCAGGTACTGCGCCATCGCCCCGCAGGCATCGTACGGCGAAAACGCGGTGAGCCGCAGACCCGCCATCTTGCAGACGCCCTCGGCTTGCGACTTGAGCGCAGACTCGGTGTTGCACGTCCGGCCGTCGCCGATCACGCCACCCGTGCAGGTCGGCGGCGGCGGCGGCGGGGTCGCGCCGCAGCACTCGAACTCCGCCTCGCTGAAGCCGCCCATGCACGGGCCGCTCATCGACAGGCTGGTCAGGGTCTGCTTCTTGGCGGCGCAGAAGGCATCGCCATCGGTCTTCCACTGCGCCGGGGTCTGGCACTTGCCCGAGCTCGGCGCCTTGTCCGTCGTGCACATCGGAGGAGGCGGAGGCGGCGGCGTCACCACCGGGCAGCACTCGAAGGTGATGTCCTGGTGTCCGCCCATGCAGGCCGTGCCGTAAGCGATCGCAGTGAGCGTCAGCTTCTTGGCCGCGCAGGTGGCCGCGGCGCGGGTCTTCCAGCTGGCGTCATCGATACAAGCCATCGCGGCGATCGTCTCCTTGGTGCACATCGGAGGAGGAGGCGGCGGCGGCGGCATCGGGCCGCAGCACTCGAACTTGACCTCCAGGTGTCCGCCCATGCACGCCGCACCGAACGACAGGGAGCTGAGCGTCTGCATCTTGGCCCGGCATGCGGCGTCGGCGCGCGTCTTCCACGTCCCGTCGTCCACGCAGCTCTTGTCCGCCAGCACATCGGTCGCACAGACCGGCGGCGGCGGCGGCGTTACCACCGGACAGCACTCGAACTTCACATCCAGATGTCCGCCCATGCACGCCGCGCCGAACGCCAGCGAGGTCAGGTTCAGCTTCTTGGCCTTGCACGCCGCATCGGCGCGGGTCTTCCACGTCGCATCATCGATGCAGCTGCGCTCCGTCAGCGCCTCGGTCGTGCACATTCCTGGCGGCGGGGGCGGGGGCGGCGTCGTCGGGCCGCAGCACTCGAACTTCACATCCAGGTGGCCGCCCATGCACGGCGTGCCGAACGCCAGCGTTCCCAGCGACTGCATCTTGGCCTTGCACGTCGCCTCTGCTTGCGCCTTCCAGCGGCCGTCGTCGACGCAGCTCTTCTCGGCCAGAACCTCCGTCGTACACATCGGCGGCGGCGGCGGCGGCGGCGTCACCACCGGGCAGCACTCGAACTTCACATCCAGGTGGCCGCCCATGCACGCGGCGCCGAACGCCAGCGCGGTCAGGTTCAGCTTCTTGGCCTTGCACGCCGCATCGGCTTTGGCCTTCCAGGTGCCGTCGTCCACGCAGCTCTTCTCGGCCAGAACTTCCGTCGTGCACATCGGCGGCGGCGGCGGCGGCGGGGTGGTGGTGCAGCACTCGAACTGGGCGCTGCCATAGCCGCCCGCGCCGCACGGCCGATCGAGCTTCAGGTCGTTGAGCTGCAGGCCGTGGGTGGAGCAGAACGTGATCCCCTGCTTCTTCCACGCATCGGCCGGCTGGCACGCAGCCGGACCAATTGCCGGGGACCACATGCACATCCGCGGCGGCACCGGCGGCACCGGCGGCGGCGGGGACGGCGGCGAGGCGGTGCAGCAGTCGTAGGTGGCCTCGCGGTAGAGGCCGGCGCCGCAGCTCGTGGCGAAGCTGATGTGGTTTAGGACCAGGCCCTTGCCGGCGCAGGCCATGGCGCCGTAGGCGCTCCAGGTCTTCTCATCCTTGCAGCTGGTCGCGCCGCCCTGGGTCTCGCTTGTGCACTTGAGGCTGTCCAGGGTCTTGACCGGGTTTGTGCTATCGCCAAGGTCGATGGGCTCGACGCCGCAGCCGCCTAGTGCCGCGCCGATGACGACGAGCGCAGCATAGGGTAACAGCACCCGCCGAGGGCTTCTGCGGGGTGGACATCGCCCTCCAGGCTGAGTGGGATGAGGGTGCTTTAGCGTCTGCATAGGTCCTCCTTGGTGGGGGTGGGGGTCTTGCTGCGAGGTCGGCTCGCGGCTTCCGTTTTCTGATCCGGGGCTGGGGTCATGGCAGCATCGGCCCCGCCGCCACCCCGGGAGTGCAGCACATGTATCTGACGAGCCGGAACCCGCTGGCCGAGCACGGCTCGCTGAGGGCCAGCATCCGCACCTGCTCCCGGCGCGACTGGCAGTCGATGGTGGCGCTGTCGAGCCAGGTGTTGGCGTCGCGGCAGGTCACCTCGTCGCCCTGGAGACGCGGCGTGCAGCTCGGCGGCGGCGGCGGCGCGCAGCACTCAAAGCGCAGGCCTTGGCTCTTGCCCATGGCGCACGACTCCTGCGGCTCCACCCGGCCCAAGACCTGCAGCCCGAGCGACCAGCAGATCGACTGCGCTTTCATGATCCACAGCCCCACCTCGACACAGTCCATGGTGCTGATGGTCTGGTTGGTACATTGGAGGCCGCTGCTGCGATCCGGCGCCGGTCCATCGGTCACTGCGACGGCCATGTCCGGCACCGGCCGCAGTGACAGGATGTCCGCCTCAATCCCACTGCACGCCGCCAGCGCGCCGGCCAAAAGCCCGGTGGACGCGGCAACGGCGGCGCGGCCGGCTGGCATGAGAGAGCGGCGTTTCTCCATTTCCTAGTGTGTGCCCGCGGCGCCGCAAAACGGCTCACGGCCGCGGACGATTTCCGCGGACCGCAGCGGCGCCGGTCATTGGTCCGGCTGATTCAGCGCGCGTCAGGGATTGGCGAGCGGAGCGCCGGGCTCGGTGTGGACCGCGGCGACCGGCGACCGGCGGGCCGCTTTGGCTTCGCGCTCCGGCGACCAGAGGGTGCCGTGCAGCCAGTCGAAAAGCGGCACCGTGACATTGAAGTTCCAGCGCTTCATCAGCCGCGGATCGTGATGGCGCTGATGCAGCGACCGCAGCTTGGCGATGAGCGGATTGCGCCCGATCCGCGTGTCGGCAGGCAGGTGGTAGGCCATGTGCAGCCACTCATACAGGAGGAAGAAGAGCAGGCTCGTGGCGATGAACAAAAGCGCGCAGTTGCGCGGCACAAACAGCCCGACCAGGAGCCCGAGCGGCAGCAGCAAGGCCAGGATGACGACGATCACGAACACCGGCAGCAGCACGAGCTTGAGCTCCTGCGGGCGGCGCAGCCCCATGTCGTTTTGGGTAAAGACGATGTGGTGCAGGCGCTCATGGCGGTCGTACAGGATCTGCAGCGGCGGCACCCGGCGGTGCAGGATGTCTTTGTGGACGCGCCACTCCAGGCCGAACCCCCCAAGCAAGGTAATCGGGATGGTCAACAGCTCGACCGCCCGCAGATCGCGCAGCAGGGCGAACATCACCGCCATGCCGCAGAGGCCGACGACCGTCGGAATCAAGAGGTGGAGGCGCGGATCGTAGCCGGGATGAATGTGCGCGGCGGCAAGCTGCGTCCGCAGCTGCTCATGCGCGGGGTTTCCGGGCGGCTGCATCTTGCGACTATGCAGAGGCACGCCGCTTTGCGCAAGCCACCCGTGGCACAGGCCGCGAGCGGCGAATTTGTGCGGGCCGCGGCCTCAGTCGCGCAGAGGCGGAGACGGGAACAGGGTCTCGGCCGCCGCGGGGCCAAGGACGTTCCACGCCAGCGAGGCGGTGTAGCTCTGATCTCCGGTGCGCAGCGGCGGCAGCTCCGCATCGCTTGCGTCCGGGCTGCGCAGGTTCACCGCAAACGGCGACCGCCCGCCGGCCCGCAGCGGCGGCAAGTGTTCAAACTTTCGCGCCCGTCCGGCCTCGGTGTCCTTGAGCGGCCAATAGGCGACCTTCTCGATCCCCATGAGCGCGATCGCCGAGTAGGTGCCCGGCAGCAGATCGAGATCGCCGCGGTAGTGTTCGCCCGGACGCAGCGCGCCGGTGCGGACGTGCCACTCGCCCTTGCGATCCAGCACGCCCCAAGGACCGCGGTCGACCACAAACGCGGTGGTGCACTGGCCGGTCCGTATATTGCAGATTCCCAGGCGGCTGCCGCACGCCAGCGTGCGATGGGCGACCCCATGATCGCGCATCTTTTGCCAGCCGCGTTCGCCATAGCGCGCCGCCAGCGTTCGCCGGCAGGCGAAGGAGCCAACCCGATCAAACGAGTCTCCTTCATACCCATAACGCGAAGCATTCCCCGCCTTGATCCCCGCAACCATCGAAATAGCAAGAAGGAGCATCATGACCGTATCCCCCCCCAAGCGGTCATCGAGCAGCGGACAGAGATCATTTCTGATCCATAATTAAACTGTCCAGCAGGAGCTCTATTCGCTTGCCTCCAGGTTCCCCACCTGCAACTACGCGAGCTGATTCCTGAATGCAGCACCATGATTGGAAATTCTCGCGTAGAAGGATATCAGACCAGTCCCTTTGGTTGGCTAGTAAAATCGACTTCTCTTCGGCCAGCCAACCGATCCGCGCGCCCTTTGCCCGCCCTTAGGATGCTCCCTGGTAGGCAGGTGTGCGAGAGAGGCAGCCAACCTGGGCCGGTCGTCTGCGGCGTCGGCGGGCGATAGTTCGGCAAGTCGCTGCCGGACGCTGCCGGCTTGGGTCGCCTCCTTCATGTCGATATCCCAGAGGGGCGGCGAGGGACTTGCGTACTTCTTGGAACATACTCGATAAGTTAGCCACAAAGACAGCTAGTTAGCAAACCGCAGACCACGCTGAAGCATGATGCAGCCCGACGCCATTTACCTTTTTTATAGTCTGCACATAGCTTATGCATTGTCTGGAATCGCATGAGCATAGGGGACGCAAGACGTGAGTAATGAATGAAGTAGGCAGAAAATAATTATTTTCTGACTGATCACGCTGGCGACGGCGATGGAGACGAAATAGCTAGGCGCAGAGCGAATCGCATTAGGGTCTTCGTTTGCGTTTTACTTCGCACACTTGCCGCCCCACGCAAGCGGAGCCGCCCAGGCTCGCCCACGCTAGGCGGCTCGCAGTGCGGCCGCGCGGCTGTCCGAAATCCGGCGCAGCGTCCGATTGAGCGGCTGGCGATGAGCTCCAGTCCGTTGTGGTTTGATCACTCGGCGACCCCATGTCTCCATTATTCAGCCAAGGTATCGGCGGGCCGCGGATGGCGAGGCGCCGGGTTTTTCGCTACGTTGCGCCGGGTGAGCTTCCAACGCCCTCTTTGCGATATGGAGCGAGCCTTCTGGCTGCTCGACCGCGGCGCTCGCTTCAACGGCGTCGGCCTAGTCGTTTTGCGCGGGCCTATCGATGAGCACCTGTTGCAAGCGGGCTTAAAGCGACTTCAAGCGCAGCACCCGCTGTTACGCGTGCGGGTGGCGGGCGATGATCGCAGCCTGCGATTCACCGAGCAGGGGGCGGGGGCGATTCCCCTGCGCGTGGTTCACTCGGCGTCGGGCTGTCAGCACGTGGTCGAGCACGAGCTCAACC
Organism: uncultured Myxococcales bacterium; assembly: GCA_937879845.1. GTDB lineage: Bacteria > Myxococcota_A > Polyangia > Palsa-1104 > JAEUJZ01 > CALFML01. Next base: position 18,943 of record CALFML010000706.1, on the reverse strand, counting down.
TGCCCTTTGCCGCCGATACCGATCACCTCAGCCGCGTCACCTGGGTGAGAGATACCACCGACCCGGAACGCAGCGAGCTCGTGGTGACGATCCATCACGTGATCGCCGACGCGCTGTCCATCGTATTCGCCGTGCGCGACCTGCTTAGCGCCATTTTTGCCCTGAGCTGCACGAGCACGCACGCCGTGCCGGTCACGCTGCTGCCGCCGCTTGTGCCGGCGCTGCCGGAAGTTAAACCGCTGCCGGAAGTCAAGGCGCTGCCGCAAGTTAAGCCGCTGCCGCCTGTGCCGCCGCTGCCGGAGCTGTTGCCGCAGACGGTGCGGGGGCTGGCGCGGTTTCGCTCCATGCAGGCCTATTTCGAAAAGCAGGTGCTCAATAAATCAGTACGCCGGGCGCGCAAGCTGCCGCTCCAGCAGCCTGCTCCGCCGGAAAAGCGGCGCAACTGCCTGGTGCAGCGCACGCTGACTCCGGCCCAGACGCGGGCGCTGGGCGAGCAAGCGCGGGCCGCCGGCGCATCGATCCACGGCGCCCTGTGCGCGGCGCTGCTGCTGGGGACCGCCGCCGCAGCCTATGCCGCGGAGCTTGCCGCCGATACCCCGACCACCATTGGCTGTTTCACCGCCCTGAACCTGCGCGAGCAGCTCTCGCCCAAGGTGGATGCGGACCTGGGGCTCTATATCTCGCAGGTCACGACGTTTCACCAGGTCGTGCCGCTGCCGCCGCTCTGGCAGCTGGCGCGGGAGGTCAAGGCGCAGCTCGCCGAGACGCTGGAGAGCGGCGAACAGTTTCTCACCATGCCGCTTATCGGCCTGTTTATTCCGTGGGGGAAAAATCCGGGGCCGCGCTTCATCCGCCGCTTTGACGGCGGCTCGCCGGCGGCAATCGGGGTGAGTAACCTGGCGCGGCCGCCCATCCCGAGCGTCTATGGGGCGCTGCGGATCGAAAACCTCTCGCTCGCGGCTGGGGTGTCCGTAGTCGGACAGCTCATGGCGATCGTGACGACCTGGGAAGATCAGCTCAACCTCAACCTTGTGTTCAGCGAGCCGCTGGTGTCGCGCGCTCGCGCCGAACAGATTGCCGATGCGGCGATCCAGCACTTGCGGGCCGGAGCTGGACTTGCTGACGCTCAGGCGAGCTCGTTAGAAGGCCGGGCGACTGGGGGGCCAGCGGCTGGTTTCCGCGTGAGCTAGGGTACGCGGACAAAAAATAATTCTTTTCGAGCTGCGCCGCGGGTCCCGTCGCCTGCGGCACCCCGTCGCTCTGGCGCCGGGGGCCCCGCCTCCGGCGCCACCCGCTCTGGAAATTTATGGGCGCGACGGATCGGCGAAGTGTTAGCGCGACAGGGATTTAGGGTCGGTGTCCGGTGGCGCGAAGCAGGACTGCGGCCGTGTGACGGATCGCGGGGCTGGGGCTGGTGGCGGCGGCATGGACGACGGCATGGAAGCGGTCGCGGCTGCCGGGCAGGATTTTGTCGATGGCTTGGCCGGCGTAATAGCGAAGGCTGGCGTGGCGGGCGGCGGCGGCATGGATGGCGTCGATAAGGCGCTCGCGCCCGCCGGGCAGGGTGCGATCGACAAGGGCTCCGGCCAGCTTGCCGGCGTAATCTAAGACAGCGTGAGGGAGATGACTGCGCTGCGCTTGCGGCGCGGGGTTGCGGGATGCGGGGGCGGCGGCCAGCTGGTCGGCGAGCTTGGTGATATACGGCCGCTCGGTGAAGGGATTGGCGAGGGTGCGGCGGTTGACGGCGGGCAGCTGCCACAGCGCGCGGCGGTGCAGGCCTGGGATCGGCTCCCCGGTGGCGTAGCTGCCAAACGAGTAAAGAAAGCCGGCGAAGCGCTTCTGCGGTGATTGCTCGAGCTTGCGTCGATGTTTGGCGAGCAGGTCGGCGAGCGGGGCACCAGAAAAGGCGCGGTCGCGCTCGGGGGACGGACGGTCGCGCCGTTCCTTTTCGTCCGGGTGTAGCAAACACAGCGGTCCATCTGGAGTCTGCGCCGCCATGGGAGCGGGGAACGTCAGCTCTCCGGCGCGAACATTCCAGGGGGCCAGGCTGTACTGCCGCGAGCGCAAGACCGTAAGCCGCGGGGCGGCAGCAAGGAGCGCGGTGGACCACAGCTGCTCGGGATACAGGTCGTGCTCCGGGCTGTGGTGGGCCCCTTCGATCAGCTGCTCCTGCAGCCAGGCGAGAAGCTTTTCAGCCGCGACGCCCTGCCCAATGCCGATGCAGCCGAGGTTGAGCCTCATCGCGGCAAGCCCTGGCTCGGTAAGACCACCGTCGGGTGCAACGAGCGCCGGGTCCTCAGGCAGCACCACGACATCCGCTTCTGCGCCCAGCGCCTCCAGTGCGGTGAGCGGCGCCAGGACCTCGATGTCCGGATCCAGGTAGATGACGTTGCCCTGGCGCAGGAGGGTGCGCAGAAGCGCCGGCTTGAGGGCCGCCGCGTACTCGCGCAGGTCGTAGTAAAAGGCCATGGTCAGCCACTGCGGGCAGGAAACTTCGTCGGGCGCCAGGATCGCCGCGGCGGCAAGCGGCGGCAGCTCGGCGCGCAGCCGCGCCACCACGGCCGGATGCTCGAGCAAGAGCAGCCGGAAGTCCACGCCCCCGGACGCCGCCTCCAGCGAATCGCGGAGCAGCAGCGCTTGCGGCAGCTCGTGCGCGGCGGCAATCGTGCAATAAATCGTCGCGGCGGGCGGCGGCGCGGCGACCTGTTCGCCCCGGACTTGGGGCTGTAGGGCAGCGACTGCCGCGCGCCGTGGGGGCGCATGCTCCGGGATGGAAGACGCGCCACGCTTGGCCGCGGTCCGGGTTTTTTTCGCAGGGGTCTTGGGCATCGGCGCTCTTCGCTTTCCGCCGGATCGCGACAAAATCTTTGGGCGCTGGGCCTACGCCAGGGTCTCCGGCGGACGCGCTTTATAGCCCGGCATGGTTGGGGACGGAACCATCGCCTGCAGCGCCAGCACCACCTCCGCCGCGGTCGGCATCGCGTGGCATGAGGTCCCGCTATCGAGCTGACAGCGCGTCGGCTGGCGGCACGGCACGCACGTCATGGGGTGGTGCAGGACGCGGTAGCGTGTGCCGTCGCGCCCGCGGGAGTTGCTGGGCCGCGTGTTGCCAAACAGAGTCAGCGTCGGTACGCCGTACAGGTTGGCGAAGTGCGTCGGAAACGAATCGCAGCCGATGATCGCCTCGGCGCTGTCAAGGAGCGTGCGGAAGGCGGCCAGGTCGGTGTAGTCCGCGGCGGCGATTTCCGGCAGCTCGGGCTCGCCGGGGCCGAGCACGACGGGCTTATAGCCGGCGGCGCATAGGAGATGCAGCAGCTCGGCGCGGCGGTCGGCGGGAAAGCCTTTGAGACCCCAGCCGGCGTCAAACTGCACCACCACCCGGCCGGGCTGCGGCCGGGCCAGCGCATAGTCGCGCCGGCTCGCCGGCGATAGAGCGGGCAGCGGACGCAGCGGGTGGCCGCTGCCGCCCAGGGCAAAGGCGGTCATCTCGCGCAGGTGGTGGCGGGCGCGGGCGAAGTCGTGGAAGCTCGGGCGCAGCGGGTGCCAGAAAAAACCTTCGGTCGAGACCCCCTCGGCTTCCAGCTGCGTCACGTAGTCGCGCAAAATCGCGAACTCATCCGGACCGCGCTCCATGCCGTGCTTGGGAATCGGCTGCTTTATGACGAAGCAGCGGAGCTCCGGGCTCAGGTACTGCACGATGTCGGCGTACTCCGGCGGCACCACCAGGCCCGTGAAGGGATGACGACCCGCCTCCAGCGCCAGCCCCTGGAGGAGGAACAGGACATCGCCGGCGTGGTAGCCGAGCAGCGCGATCCGCTCGCTGCGGGCGACCATCTCGCGCCGCGCCGCCATGGTCGCGGCCGACTCCAGGCGGGCGATCGCTCGGCGGGTAAAGTCATGCAGGGCCGGGCTCACCGCGCTGTGAAACTTGGCGGTGGGCTCGATGAAGCGGTGGAGGCTCTCGATCGTGACCAGCTGGGCGGCGCCGCAGCTGGCTTGCAAAAAGCGCCGATCGAGCTCGCTGTGATCGCCGGTCAAAAGCCCCAGGTGCGCCGGCGGGCACCAGCCGAGGATCTCGCTCCGCAGAAGGTAGGCCAGCGGCGTCTTGCCGCTGCGGTCGCAGAAGACTAGGCACCCCGGGCTCTCCGCGGCCGCCGCGGCGCCTTGCTCGCGCAGCGCCGCCGCCCACAGCACGGCTTGCCGCTCCACCGACGAAAGCACGAGCCGCGGGTTGAACGCCAGGCAGGACTGCGCCTGCGGGTACAGCTCCCGCACGCGGCGCAAGAGCTCGGCCACGAAGCGCCCGGCCGAAGCGTGACCGGCATCGAGAAGCTCCACCTCACTCAAGCGATCCGGCGAAAACGAAAACTGCACCGCCACGGTGTCGGCGCGTCCGACCAGGAGCGGCAGCTCGCCGAAAAAACCGGCGGCGAGCCGAATCATCGCCGAACTCCGGCGCGACTCACCGCAGCCGCGGGCCGGTCGGGAGTCGGCGCCATCACAGCACTTCCAGGCGGCCGGCGTCTGCGCTCATGTTGGCGCTATAACACAAGGCGCGGCGGCCTGGCGACAGCCGGCGTTGACAAGGCAGGCGACCGCCTAGTATACGGGCCGCTATGCGCCTCCCGTGGAAATCCTCCGAGACGAAATCCAAAGCGTCGGCCGCGAAAGCTCCCAGAGATTATTCGCAGCACGGCGAGCAGCCGATCATCCTGCGCTATTTCTCCGAGCGGCAGACCGGCTACTCACGCTACTTCGTAGACGCCGGCGCGTTTGACGGCGTCGTCGGCAGCAACTCGCGGGCGCTGTTCGAGCTCGGCTGGGCGGGGATGGTGATCGAGCCCAACCCGCGGGTGTTCCAGCGGCTCGCCGACCTGTACAAAAGCGAGTCGCGCGTCACCTGCGTCAACATGGCCCTCTCCGATCACAACGAGACCGGCGTCGAGATGCTGTTCTCCGTCGGCCCGGCCGGGATCAAGGAAGAGGACAAGTGGCAGTACGGCCAGGTCAGCACCCTGCACGGCGCGTTCGCCGAAGAGTTCCGCCGCGACCACGGCTACCAGTACGCCCCGTCGCGAGTCGACCTGACGACGCTCGCCGAGCTGATGGGCGCCCACAGCAGCCCGCCGGACCTGGGATTCCTCAGCATCGACTGCGAAGGCGAAGACCTCAAGGTCCTGCAAGGGGCGGCGCTGACCCAGTTCCGGCCGCGGCTGCTCTGCGTGGAGTGCGACGATCGCAGCCGGCACATCTACAAGGAATTCCTACAAGGCCGCTACCGCTACTACGACCACACCCGCGGCAATACGTTCTTCGCTTTGCTCGACTGAGGCTCGTTTCCGTCACCCCGGCGCGCGGCACAGCTCGTCGCGCAGGGCTTCCAGGTAGCCTTTGCCGAAGCGCAGATCGGGCTCCAGGTAGTTGCCTTCGGCCCACTCGTTCCACGACTTGACAAGGACGATGCGCTGCTCATCGGGCAGCTGGCGCACCGAGTCGATCACCTGCCGCGCGTGCACCCGGAACAGCTCCGGCGTCGAGCCGTGCAGGATCACCCCGCGGCCGCCGCAGCGCGGCGAGTGATCCCAGTCGGGAACCAGGCTCGGGTAGCTTGCGACCTTGTAGTCGTTGTTGGGGAGGAAAAAGCGCATCGCGTCTTTGTACATGTACACATGCCGCGGCTGGCGGCGCGCGGCGTTGACGAGGCTGCGCGCCGTGTACTTTTGCACCAGCAGCTGGTTGCGCAGCTCCTCTTTGATGTTGGCGGCGCTATTGCCCAGCCGCTGCCGGTTCGCCGCGTTGTAGCTGCGGCGAAACCCCATGCTGGTGACAAACGAGTGGATCTGCAGCTGGTTGCACGTCCCCACCGCATCAAAGCCCGCGGCGCCGGCGTCATAGGCCAGCTCGCCGTGATCCGCCAGGGCCATGAGGTGCAGGCCCTTGAGCCCGACCCGGTGTGCCAGCTCGCGCCAGGTGTCGGTGAACAGCCGCGTGTCGGGGATCTTCTGGCGGAACAGCACGCCGAACAGCGGCTTGCCGTCGACTTTGACGTAACGGTCGTCGGACAGCGCCGGCAGGACGTGATGAAAGTGGCGGGTGTAGTCCTGCACCCCAGGGTAGGTCTGCTCGATCAGGATGCGGTTTTTGGCGCCGTGCCAGACCCCGGTCCAGGTGTCGTTGGCCCACGCCAGGCAAAACGGAAAATCGGGTTTTTTCGAGCGCAGGACCTCATCGAACGGCCGCTCCAAGATGCGCCGTCCGGCAAACCAGTAGTGCCAGTAGCAGAAGGCCTCGATGCCGTGGGCGGCGGCCAGCTCCGCTTGCGCCTCGCGGGTCTCCGGGACGCGCAGATCGTAAAAGCCGAGGTCGGCGGGCACGCGCGGCTGGTAATGGCCGGGAAACAGCGGCTTGGCTTTGGCGACATTGGTCCACTCGGTAAAGCCCTTACCCCACCACTCGTCGTTTTCCGGCGTGGGGTGAAACTGCGGCAAGTAGAGGGCGATAACGCGAGCGTTTGTAGACAGCTTCTTCATATAGGTATGCCTAGGTCTAAAGAAGGAACATCGGTGCCGGGCGCGGCGGGCTAGCTGCGCAGCAGGATCTGCTTTAGGTAGCCGGCCTTCTGGCCCAAGCTCTGACCGTAGCGCGAGGAGACGATCTGCATGAGCCGGTAGACGCGATCGCGGCTGCCCGGCAGCGCCAGATCCATGGCGTTGGCGGCGTGCCCGAACAGCGAGTGCGGCAGGGTGTTGAGCCGCCGCTCCAGCTCGGCGCAGCGGGCCACCGCATCTTGCGTCGCGGGGTAGCGGAGGGCCGGCGACCGGGCGACGACTTCCTCCAGAAACGGGCGCTCGCAGAACGGGTTCAAGATCGCCCGGCGGTTGGGCGGCGATAAGCGCGCAAACGCCTGCCGATGCAGAAGCGGGATCGGCGTACCGTCGGTGTAGCAGTGGAACGAATAGGGCTGCGCGGTAAACGGCTGGTACGCCGAAGCGCTCACCCGTTCCTCGTAGCGGGCGATGAGCCGCTGCAGCGGCGAACCCGGCTCAATGGTGAAGCGGTTCTGCGGGCGGCGCGGCGCCGCGGTCTTATGCAGGCCGGCATAGCTCAGAAAGACCACCGCCCCGTCCGCGGTCTGCGGCGCCGCCGTGTCATCCCACTGCAGCGGGCGCTGCGCCAGGTTCCACGCCGCGACATGGAAGCGGTCGCCGCGCAGCACGCGCAGCCGCTCCACGAGCGAGGCAAACGCCGCCGCCCAGAAGCCATCGCCGGAGGGCACCTCGCTGTCGGCGCCGCCGGGCGGATCCGTCAGCAGCTGTTGCCAGTAAGCGAGCAGCGCCGCACTGTCGCTCGACTTGCGCACGCCGACAAAGTCCAGGTTGAACTGGCCGCCGGCCAGCACATCGGCCAGGGCCGGCGTCTTCCCATCGTCGGGCAGCGGCCGGCTCACGTGCGGCGTCACCACCACGTCGGACTGCGCCAGCGCCGCTTCGATCTCGGTGAGCGGAGAAAAAATCTCGATCTCCGGATCGAAGTAGACGACGTTGCCTTCGGCCAGCAAGGTGGCGAGGAGCGCCGGCTTGAGCGCCGCCGTAAGCTCCGCCGCCTCTCCGGCGAAGGCCAGCTGCAGCCAGCGCGGGCAGCCGAGCTGGCTCGGACTCAAAAGGTGCAGCTCGGGCAGCTGGGCGCGCAGCTTGGCGACGCGCGCCGGGTGCTCTAGGAGCAGCACGCGCAGCTCCGCCACCCCGTGGGCAAGCAGGGAGTCCCGCAGGACCGAAACCTGCGGCAGCGCGCTGGCTGTCGCAATCGTGCAGTAGATGGTCTTTGTCATGGCGGCGTGGGTGCGGCATCCTCTTGCCAGCGCGCGGCGACGCGGATGCGCGCATGGTCGGGGCCGAGCGGGTAGGTGACCTTGACCGGCTGCAGCCCGGCGCGGCCCAGCAGCTCGTCGATGTGTTTCTGCCTGTACATGAACGGGTGCTCGATCGGCTTTACGTCTTCGTGCTTGAGCTGTTCGCGCTGAAAAGCCGGCGAGTCGGTACGGAACGTCTCGATGAGCAGCACGCTGCCGGGCGCCATGATCCGGCGCAGCGACTGCAGGTACGGCACCGGCTCATACAGGTGCTCGAACACGTCGAACATCGACACGACGTCAAAGCGCTCGCCGCGGGCGAGGATCTCCTCTTGCGAGGCGTAGACCGGCACGCCGGAGTAAAACATCGCTTTTTTCCCGAGCTCCCGATCAAGCTCTAGCCCCGCCGCGCGGTAGCCGAACTCCTGCAGCCGGCGCGGCAGCGCGGCGATCGAGCAGCCGATGTCGAGCGTCGCCCCCCCCGGCGGCGACAAGGCGGCGATGTCGCGCACCCGATCGAGCGCCGCCATGTAGTCGAACATGTAGCGCTCGACGTGAATCGGGTAGCCGTGCAGGCGCATGAAGCCGATCCAGTAGCTCTCGCTATACAGCACCGAGAGGCCGGCGGGATTGATGCGCCGCGTGACGAGCCACAGCCCACAGCCGCGGCACTCGGCGACCGGCAGGCGGAAGCGGTGGCCGATGAGCTGCAGCTCGCGGCCCTGGCACAGCGGGCAGGTGGAAAGGGTGTCAAACTCGACGCGCGAAAACAGATCGTCGAGATAACTCTCCTGCTCCGCCACCGACATCGGCGGGTGATCGACGAACTCGACGTGGGGAACGACCTCGGTGATGAGGCGCTCGCACTCCGCAAGCGGGCGGGGCTCGGGCCGCGGCCGCTCCGCCGGCGGCGGCGACACGGCGCGCAGCGCGGCAAGAACCTCCCCGGCCCGCGGCAGCGCCTGGCAGCTCGAGCCGTTATCGAGCAGGCAGCGCGTGGTCTGATCGCACGGCACGCACGACATCGCGTGATGCAGATAGCGGTAGCGCGGCCCGTCCTTGCCGCGCGAGTTGTCCGGCTTGGTGTTGCCGAACAAAGTCACCGCGGGCATGCCGTACGCATGGGCGAAGTGGGCGGGAAACGAGTCGCTGCCGATCAGCGCCTCGGCCGAACCGAGCAGCACCCGGAAGCTCGCCAGGTCCGTGTACGGCACCGCCGGCACGCCCGGATGCGACGGCTCGGCGCGGCCCAGCACCACCGGGGAGTAGCCCGAATCGATCAGCAGATCCAAGAGCTCGCCGCGCCGCTCCGGCGGATAGGCCTTGAGCTCCCAGCCGGCGTCAAACTGCACGATGACGCGGCCCGGCTGCGGCCGCATGAGCCCATAGTCGCGCTGGTTCGCCGCGGACAGCGGCGGCAGCGAGCGCAGGGGGTGGCCGGACCCGCCCAGGGTGAAAGCCAGGCCCTCCCGCAGGTGGTGGCGCGAGGCGTTGTACTTGCGAAAAAACGGCCGCACGATGTGAAAAAATCGGCCGCAGTACAGGTTCTGCCGCAGCAGATGACCGATGAAATCGCGCAGCACCGCCGCCTCATCGACGACGTGGTACCCGTCGCGGTGCGGCACCGGGTGCGGCACCACCCGGCACAGAAGATCCGGCCGCAGGTAGGAGACGATCTCGGCGTAGTCGGGGGGAACGATGACGCAGCGGAAGCACGTCTTTTCCTGCGCCAGCGCCTGCAGCAGAAACAGCATGTCGCCGGCATGGAAGCCGAGCACCGCCACCCGGTCGCCGTCCTTTAGCAGCTTGCGCCTGGCTTGGGCATCGGTCTCGCGCTCCAGCTCGTTTATCGCCCAGATTGTCGGGTCGTGCAGCGCCTGGTTGGCATGCATGAGGAACCCGTTGCCGGGCTGCAGGGAGCTGCCGATCGACGCCATCTGCAGGTACTGTCCGGCGCCGAAGCTGGCGCTCATGAGCCGCTGGTCGAGCGCGCCGCAGTCGGTGGTCAGGAGCCCGAAGTGCACCGGCGGGCAGCTGTCCACCTCCTCCGCCCGCACGAGATACGCCACCGGAACGTCTTCTTGATTGCAGAAGACGCAGTAGGGCGTGGTCTGCAGATCGAGGCTGCGCACGCCTTCCAAGGTCCGCTCGATGACGCCGGTGGGCAGCTCCAACCGCGGGTTGAAGACCAGGCAGGCGCCCGCTTGCGGCACGAGGCGGCGCAGGCGGTGCAGGAGCTCGCCGACGTAGCGTCCGGGGGACGCGCTGGCCGAATCGATGAGCTCAGTATCACTGAGCCGATCGGGCGAGATGCGAAACTGAATGAGCGTGGCGTTGGGCTCGCTAACGATGCACGGATAGGGAGCCATCAAGCCAACTGCGAGCTTCATCGCGGCGTTCATAGCAAAAAAGTTTGCCGCTAGCCACCGCGATTGCGGCGGCGGCCGGCGACTGTTTACGCGCCGGTACGGCTGTGGTACACGCGACAGTCATGCCTGTCGCGCCGCGCCGCCTCTCCCCGGAGTTGCCCGAGTCGAACCCATCCCCCGCGCCCGAAGCTACAGCGGAGACCAAAGACTCCCTGGAGATCTGGCATGTCGCTCCGGAGCTTGGCGCCACCTGCCCGCACTGCTTGAGCCGGCGGGTGCGCAACGCCGATGCCCGACTCGCCTGGCAGCTGTACGGCCAGGAATTCACCGTGCTGCGCTGCACCGACTGCCAAGGCCAGCTCACCTACCCGCCGCCGAGCCCCGAGCTCCTGGGCCGCTTCTACAAGGACTCGTTCTCTTATAAGTGGTATCGCGATCACTACCCGGCCAAGTTCCTCGATGCGCTGCACCGGGTGGTCCAGTACCGCCGGCTGGGGGCGCTCGGCACGGGGCCGCTTCTGGATTACGGCGGCGGCATCGGCTACTTCGGCCGCGCCGCGCGGCTTTTGGGCTACGACGCCCAGACCCGCGATCCGATGTACGAGTCGGTGACTGAAAACAAAGCCGGCGAAAAAAACGGAGACTCCGCCGCCGCGGCGCAGACCTACGCCACCATCACCTGCCATCACGTCCTTGAGCACGCGATCGATCCGGCGGCGATGCTGCGCAACATCCACTCGCTGCTGCGGCCGGACGGCACGCTGATTCTCGCCGTTCCCAACGGCGCTTCGCTCGGCTATGCGCGGCGCGGGGTGCACTGGGTGTGGAGCCAGCCGCCGCTCATCCACCTGCACCACATAACGCCGGCGGGGCTGCGGGCGCTGCTTACGCGCACCGGGTTCGTGCTGGAAAAAGAGCTTTTTTTCGACCGCTGGGATGCGAGCGTCGCCGCCGACGTGCGCTGGGCCAAGATCTTCTCGCGCTGGGACGGACAGTGGGGCGACACGCCGTGGAAGTGGGGAACGGCGCAGCTAAACTCGCTCCGGCGCTTCGCGGCGCTCGGGGCTTCGTACGCGAGTGCGGTGCAAGACCCCGCGGATCGCTCCGAGCTCTTGGTCGTGGCCCGCCCGGTTTCGCTGCCGCAAAATTCATAACGACCGTGCCCACCCCTGCGTGCGCGCCGCGGCGCCGGAAAGGGCCGGCTCCGGGCGGCGCGGCAGGCGGCCTGCGACCCAGCGCCGGTTTACTCACCGGGATTCCTATGTTACCTGTCCATCCGTGAGCGCACAGCGTGCACGTCCCAAGGTCCCAAGCTCCCTGCCGGCCCCGCCGCAGTCGGCGCAACACCAGCCGTTGCCGCCGCTCGGTCCGGCGGCGCACGAGCCGCCGCAAAGCCTCCCCGGCGATGCGCCGGCGGCCCATGTCGCCGATGCGGTGCTCTTGCGAGTGCGCGCCGCGCTGCAGCACGGCATCGAGCTGCGCCAGCGACTCCTTGACGAGGACGACCACCAGCACCTCATCGCGGCCGCCGCGGTCCGCATCACCGCCTGCCTGCGCAGCGGCGGCAAGCTTCTTCTCTGCGGCAACGGTGGCAGCGCCGCCGATGCGCAGCACATCGCCGCCGAGCTCACCGGCCGCTTCAGCAAAGCGCCGCGCCGCGGCCTGGCCGCCATCGCCCTGACCACCGACACTTCCGCGCTCACCGCCATCGCCAACGACTTCAGCTTCGAAGAGATCTTCAGCCGCCAGGTCGAAGCGCTCGGGCGTCCCGGCGATGTGCTGCTGGCGATCTCGACCTCCGGGAGCTCGGCCAACGTGCTGCGCGCCGCGGCGATGGGGCGCGATCTGGGACTTTTCATCATCGCGCTGACCGGAGAAGCCGACAGCCCGCTGCGCCGGCAAAGCGACTTGTGCCTGCGCACCCCGGGCAGCACCTCCGAGCGCATCCAAGAGCTGCACATCACCATCGGCCACATCCTCTGCGACCTTGTCGATGCCGCGTTCTGTCCACCGGCACCCGCGGGTTCGCCGGGAGGACGCTAGAGGCGCCGGCAGCCGATGACGGAGCCGTTGCGCCGGGCCGCGTTCCTTGATCGCGATGGCACGCTCATCGCCGACCCGGGCTACCTGGGAGATCCGGCCGGCGTCGTGCTGTTGCCCGGCGCGGCGATGGCGCTCTCGCAGCTGCGCCGGGCGGGATTTTTGACCGTGGTGATCAGCAATCAATCGGGCGTCGCCCGCGGTTACTTCGACAGCGGCGCGGTGCAGGCGGTCAATCGGCGCATGGCGGAGCTGCTGCAGGCGGCGGATGCGCGCGCCGGCATCGACGCATTTTACTTCTGCCCGCACGGCCCCGACGACGGCTGCGGCTGTCGCAAGCCGCGGCCGGGGATGTTTCTGCAAGCGGCGCGGGAGCTCGGGCTCGACTTGCCGGGCAGCGTGTGCTTTGGCGACAGCGAGCGCGATGTCCAGGCCGGCGCCGCCGCCGGCTGCCCGCGCGGCTACCGCATAAGCGATGCGTCGGGCCTGCTGCAGGCGGTCGCCGGCTTCCTCCATCCCGACCGCCCTCCTTCAGCTCAAGAGAGAACGAAATGTTAGAGCAGCTGCGAAATTCGCTTGGCCGGGCGCCGCGCCTGTGGGTCGTGGGCGATGTCATGCTCGACCGCTATCTGGTCGGCACCGTGGACCGCGTCTCGCCCGAGTCCCCGGTGCCGGTGCTGTTGCACAAGAGCACCCAGGATCGCCTGGGCGGCGCCGCCAACGTGGCGGTAAATCTCGGCGCGCTCGGCGGGGAGGCGGCGCTCGGCGGGGTGATCGGGCGCGATGCGGCGGGCGACTGCGTGCTGGCGCTGCTCGCAGAGGCGCAGGTGCGCACCGGCGGGCTTTTGCGGCCGGCGCGCGCCATCACCACGACCAAGCAGCGGGCGCTGTGCGGGGCGCAGCAGCTGTTGCGCATCGACTCGGAGCAGCGCATCCAGCTGGAAGCGGCGGAGATCGAAGAGCTCATCGCCGGCCTGTGGGCGGAGCTGCCGGAGCCGGACGTGATCCTGGTGTCGGACTACGCCAAGGGGGTCGTGAGCCGCGATTTCATGCAGCGGCTGCTGCGCCGGGCCGGCGGCACCCCGGTGTTCGTCGATCCCAAAGGCCGCGACTACTCGCCCTATCGCGGCGCGTCGCTCATCACCCCCAATGAGCGCGAAGCGGCGCTGGCCGCCGGAGTCGAGATCCGCGATGAGGCGAGCCTCCTGGCCGCGGCGGCGCAGCTGCGCCATGCGCTGCCGGGAACGTCCGTGCTGATCACCCAAGGGGCAAAAGGGATGAGCCTGCTCGGCGCCGAGGCCGCGGAGCTTATCCACTCCCCGGCGCAGGCGCGGCGGGTGTTCGATGTCACCGGGGCCGGCGACACGGCGCTGGCGACCTTGGCGCTGATGCGGGCCTTCGGGCTCGACTGGCCGGAGGCGCTGCACGTCGCCAACGTCGCGGCCGGCATCGCGGTGAGCAAGATCGGCACCTCACCGGTGTATCGCAGCGAGCTCTTGTCGGCCCTGGCGCGGGAGGAGACCTCGGTCAAGCTCATCGCCCGCGGCGGCCTGCCGGAGCTGCGGCGCACGACCTTGCAGCTGGGTCAGCGCATGGTGTTCACCAATGGCTGCTTCGACATCTTGCACGTCGGCCACCTGCGGCTTTTGGAGCAGGCGCGGCAGCTTGGCGATCTATTGGTGGTGGCGGTGAACAGCGATGACTCGGTGCGGCGGCTCAAGGGCGACAGCCGGCCGATAAACCCGCAGAAGGAGCGCGCCGCCCTGCTCGCCGGTCTTGAGTGCGTGGACTTCGTCACGATCTTTGACGAAGACACGCCGCTCGCGGCGATCCTCGCCTGCCAGCCCGACGTGCTGGTCAAAGGCGGCGACTACAGCGAGGCGACGATCGTCGGCGCCCCCGAGGTCCGCGCCCGCGGCGGCCGCGTCGAGGTCATTCCGCTGGTCGCCGGCCGCTCAACCACCGGCCTGCTGCAGCGCGCCGCCGCCGCTCCCCGAACGCAGAAGGCTGGCTGAGCTCGCGCTGGCGCTCACCCGAAACTCTTCCGAGCGCGGATCGTCCACCCATCCGGCGACCGTGAAGCCGCCGCGATCCTTGTCGGTGATAAGGGGTCCGGCGGCGACCACGGCGGCGAACTCGCGCTGCAGCGCGGGAACACACAGCGACCAGTCGATATCCGGGGCGAGCGGCGAGATGCTCGCTTCGCACGCGGGGTTGTACTGGCCGGTGCAGAAGTACTCGATGACGGAGACTTCGGGGCCGTGCGGAAACAGGGTGCCGTGCGCGAAGCCCGGCGGGACCCAGATCCAGTCGGCGAAGTCGCGCTCCGGCGCCGCCGGCAGATCATACGCCAGGATCTTGCCGAGCGTCGGCGAGCCGAGCCGGATGTCGAGCACCAGATCGACCAGCCGTCCCGCCACCGCGCGCACGAGCTTGCCGACGTACGGGTTCCACTGGAAGTGCAGGCCGCGCAGCGTGCCGGGCCGCGACAGGCTCTCATTGCACTGGACGAACTGGACATCGCGGAGAAACGCCAGCGCGGGGTGGGTCTGGAAGTCGCCGTGCCGGAAGTGCTCGGTGAAGTAGCCGCGGTGATCGGCGAAGCGGCCAAAGCGCACCACCTTGACCTCCGGGATGACCAGGGAGGAGACAGACAGGATCTTCATTGACGTGCTCCGTGCCGGCGGACCTTGGGGCCGCGGACCAAGGGCCGCAAAGTGCATCGCCGCCGGCGCGCTGTCAATCGCTTCGCCAAGCCGCAAAAGATGGAAAAAAGAAATCGAGCCGAACGAACGAGCCGAGCAAACGGATAGAGCCGGCGCCAGAGCGAGCGATCAGAGCAAACGGATACAACGGGCGCAGGAACGAGCGGTCAGAGCGGACGCATGGAGCAAGCGGATAGAGCGGGAGGTCGGAGCGGACGCATACAGCAGGCGGACGGAACGAGCGGACGGAGACCGCCCCGGCGCAAAGCTACGCCGCGGCGGGGTTCTATAGGCTCAGCCGTAGACGAGCAGTCCCACCGTCAGCTGGTTTACCGATGCCAGTTCGAGGACGATGCGCAGCTCGGCCCAGGCGGTGAGCAGGCGCTCGATGTCCGGGCGGCTCTTCTGTTCTTGCTCCGCCCGCCACTTGCGGTAGGCCTCTTCGTTGTCGACCGCGCCATGGCGGGCGGTGTACAGGGCGCGGCAGAAGCGCTCCAGGCGCTGGCCCAGCTTGTTGCCGTCGAAGCTGCGCATGAGCGGCAGCAGGCGCTCGGTGCGTACGACGAAGACCGTGCCGTCATAAGGCTCGTTGGGGTTGGCCCACGGCACGAGCGCCCCGAGCTCCTCCGGACCGAGGTTCTCTAAAAGCGGTCCGTAGCCGCCCGGCGGCTTGGGACAGGGCAGGACATCGATGAGCGCATCGATGATGCTCGGCATCTCCTCCAGCTCCTCGGCGTCGTCGGAATCGACCACCGGGACGGCATCGCCGATCGCCAGCACCGCCAGAAGCTTCTCATCGATGAACTTGGCGGTGTCGCCGCCGGAATAGATCCCCGAGTGGGCGAGCGCCAGCATCTCCAGGGCGTGGGTGTGCCACACCGGGTGCTCCGCCGCCTGGCCCAGGGGTCCGGGCAGCTGCCCGAGGTGCGCCGCGACCGCATCGCGCAGCTCGATGAGCGGCCCGACGACTTCCACCGGCGCGCTGCTCACCACCTGCGCCAGCTGAGCGCCGGGCACCTCGCCGAGCGCTTGCTGAATCAGCCCGCCGTCAAAGGCGAAGAAGGCGACTCGGGTGGTGTCCTTGTCGTCGTCATCGTCGTCGGCATCGGTGATCTGCAGGTTGCTCGGACGATCGTGGCCGCGATCGTGGAAGGTGAAGGTGCCAAGCCCGGTCGGCGTCCCGGTGGGCACGAGCAAGAGCCGGCCGCGGCTGATCGCCGCCGTGCGCGAGGCCGCCTGACCAAAGCCCAGGCGCGTGCCGTCATCGGCGGCAGCGATCTCGTCCACGGTGTAGCCGACCAGCTCCTTGAAGATCTCGGCGAACTCGTCGCCGGGCTCGCCGCGGTAGCTCTTGACCTCGATGCCGTCCTCGAAGGCATGCAGGAGCACCTGCTTGGCCTGGTGGTTGACGTGGACGAACATCGCCTTGCCGCCGTTATTGGACAGCGCCACGAGCAGCGCCGGCGACACCGCGGGCAGACCGCTGTTGCCCTCCAGCACCTCAAGCTGGTGGATCTCCAGCTTGTCGAAGGGGCACAGGCGCACCCAGGACGCGGCACCGCCGTTGGATGCGACCAGGTTGACGACTTGATCAGGACTTAGGCCGCGCGGCGGCAGCGGCAGCAGGATGGCAGTTAAGTCAGCAGGCATGTAGGTACGTAGGTTATGCCCACTTCGCCCCAGAAGTCACGCCTCTTGATGGCGGCGGCGTCTGGCCGCGGCCCGGCGTTTGGGCTGCGGCCGCGGCTTTTTACATCTTGGCGTGCATGGGGAGCGGTTTGGCTATGCTGCGCGCATGAAAACTCGCTTGTCCGCTACTTCGGGTTTGGGACTTTTGGGTGCCCGCGGCCGACTTTTTGACCTCGAGCCGATTAGAGCAACGCGGCGAACGCGACGCTCGGGGCGGTCGCGGCGCTCGCTCATGGGGGTCCTTTTTTGGGCCGGGCTTGGCGCCTTGGGCGGCGGCGCGTGCGGCCCCAATGGGGAAATCATGCCGCCGGCGATGGTCACCGAGCCGCCGCTGCGCCCCGGCTGCAACCCGCTCGGCGGCGGCGAGCATGAGGACTGCCTGACCCCGTTCCCTTCGGCGTTTTTTACCCGTCCGGATCCGCAGCGGCCGGGTCAGGTGCTGGTCGATCTGCCGCAGGCGGTGCTGCCGGTTTCGGTCAAGGGCGTCATGCTCGATCCGGCGCCGCTCGGCACGCGCGACGGCTACAGCCCGGCGACCCCGATCATCGCCTACTTTCCCGCGACGATCGCCGACAAGGGGCTGCCGGGTCCGCACAACCTGGAAGACTCGCTCAAGCCGCAGAGCCCGGTGCAGCTGTTCCGCTTCGACACCGGAGAGCGGGTGCCGATCACGGCCGAGCTCGATCGCAACGCCGAGGAGGGCCAGCGCCAGGGCCTTGTCATCTACCCAGCGCTGCGGCTCCTGCCCAAGACCCGCTACGTGGTTGCGGTGTCGGGGCTCTACGATAAAAACGGCCAGCTGCTGCCGGCGCTGCAGGGTTTCGCCGCGCTGCGCGACGACAAGCTCGCCCCCGGCAGCGTCCGCTCCGCCCTTGCCCCGCGCTACGCCGAGCTGTTCGCGCTGCTCACCAAAGCGGGTCTTGCGCGCAAGGATCTGCAGCTGGCGTGGGACTTTTCCACCGCGAGCGATGAGCCGCTCACCGGACGCCTTGTCCGCATGCGCGACACCGCGTGGAGCTACGCCCCGCCGATCGGCACGCAGCCGCAGCCGGTGACGATCCAGACGGTCAATAACAAACCGACCGATCCGCTGCTGCGCCAGGTGCTCGGCACCTTCACCGTGCCCTCGTTCTTGGAAGACGACGCGGCGGACAGCGCGGGGACGCTGAAGCTCGGGCCGGATGGGACGCCGGTGATCCGCGGCTACGGCCAGTTTCCGCTCGTCATCCACATCCCCAAGTGCGCCGCGACGGCCATGGGGCCGCTGCCGGTGATGATCTTCGGCCACGGCTTGTTCGGCGGCGCGCTCGACGAAATGGACTCGGGCTACGAGCGCGAGATCACAAACCGCCTGTGCATGGTCCAGATAGGCTCGGACTGGATCGGCATCTCCGAGGCCGACCGGACCTACGTCGAGAGCCGCGTCCTGTCCGACTGGAACCACGTCAACCACATCACCGAGCGGCTGCAGCAGGCGCACCTCAACTTCGCCACCCTGGCGCGGCTCATCAAGTCCGGCGCGCTGGACAAGCTGCCCGATCTGCAGCTCGGCGGGCGGGCGGTGATCGACAGCCAGCACGTCTACTACTACGGCATCTCCAACGGCGCCATCCAGGGGCTGACGACGATGGCGCTGAGCCCGGATCTCACGCGCGGCTGCCTCAACGTCGGCGCCGGGTTTTGGAGCCGGATGATGTGGCGCAGCGCCGACTTCCGCGATCTCGCGGTGGTGCTGGGGATAAATTATCCCGATCCGCTGGACCGCCAGGTGTTGGTGGCGCTGAGCCAGCCGCTGTGGGATTACGTGGATCCGGCGACGTACGCGCCGCACGTGCTGCGGGATGTGCTGCCGGGCAATCCGGGGCCCAAGCGCCTGCTTTATCAGATGGGCATGGGCGATGCGCAGGTGCCAAACCTGATGACGTACTCGATCGTTCGCACGCTCGGGCTCGGGCTTTTGAGTCCGCCGGTCGAGGCGGTGTTCGGCATCGGCCAGGTGGTGGCGCCGGCGCCTTCGGCCTTCGTCCAGTTCGATACCGGCCAGATGCCGCGGCCGGGCGACATCAACGTCCCGCCGGACGACAACAAGGTTCATGAGGCGATCCGCCGCCTGGAAGCGGCCAAGGCGCAGCTGCAGGCGTTTCTGAGAGAAGATGGGCAGGTGCTCGACACCTGCGGCGGCAAGCCCTGCTTCTTCCCCGGACCCTGAGGCGGCGCGGATGGATCTAATACAGGGGGCACTTTCCCGTGCCCCCTCCACCGGCAAAGCCGGCGGAGCCTCCCCCCCGCCG
>CALFML010000705.1 GCA_937879845.1 uncultured Myxococcales bacterium | reverse complement strand
CAGCTCCACCGCGCCGCGCGCTGCGCGCTCGTAGGCTGCTGCCACCTCCTGCACCTCGCTCTCGCGCCCGATGAGGAGCTGCGGCAGCCGCAGCCGCATGCAGTGATCGCGCGCGGCCAGCGGAAACATCGCCGCGGCTTCAGACGAATCGCCGGACCGCAGCGCCTGCTCCAGATCCCAGGCTACGCCCTTGGCGGTCTGATAGCGCTGCTCCGGCTCCTTGGCCAGCAGCTTGCCGACGATGGCGGAGACCACCGCCGGAATCGCGGGGACCAGCGCGCTCACTTCCGGCGCCGGCTTGGCAAGGTGGGCATAAAGAAGCGCCAAGGCATCGCGCTCCGGAAACGGCCGCTGCCCCGTCAGCATCTCGAAAAGGGTCACGCCCAAGGAGTATAAGTCCGTCCGCGCATCCACGGCGCGCGCCGTGCGGCCGGTCTGCTCCGGCGAAATGTAGGCGAGCGTTCGGCTCAAGAACGTCTTGCGGATCGGCGGTGACGATGTTGTAAGCACGGTGTTGGAGGGCCGATTACGGCCTCCGCCTGGATGTGCGCCGACGTAGCAGCGAGACTCAGGGCGGAAGCCGATCGTCCAGATGAAACTACATCAGCAGTGACTTGAGCGCGTTGCCAGCGGACAGCCCGCGCGCGGAATGCATCGAAGCGCTCTGCGCTCTTCTGAGCGCGCGGCCTATGTTCAGTTGGACTTGGAGCCATGTCTATTTGGACGTGGCCTACGTACGACTGGACATGAGCCCGGGCCGAGCCGCATGAAGGCGCGGCCGCAGCGGCCGGCGCAGCGGGCGTCCGTCCGTCGGTCCGGCGATGCTGCCGCCGCTGACCGCGATGCCTCGTAAGGATTGGTCTGAGGCTTGCTACCTAGCTCACTCGAATCATCGCCGGCGGACAAAGATGCTCCGCGCAGCTCTGGATGCGTGCAGGAGAACGCTTTTCATGTTGGAAGATACCGCGCTCGAAGTCGCAGTCTACTTCGGTTTCGCTCTTCCGTTCGTGCTACTGGAAAAATGGCGGCCGATATCGCCCCTGAAGCTCCGGCGCGTCCTTGCCGGCGACCTCGGCGCCTATCTCGTGGTCCTTTTGGGCGGGATGCTCATCGCCCTGGGTTGGAACGCGGCATACGCGCGCTGGCCCATCGAAGCGTTCTTCGCCAAGCAGCCCCACCTCCCCAACTGGGCGATCGGAATCGTCGCCGTGGTCTTGGCCGACTGGACTATCTACTGGCTCCATCGCGGGCTGCATACCTCGCTCGGCTGGCCGGCGCACCGCTGGCATCACTCCGTGCCGCACATGTACTGGTTCTCCGGCGTCCGCGCCAGCCTGATCCACAGCTTCATCTACGGCCTCCCCGCGCTCTGGTTGGTCGTCCTGCATGCGCCGCCGAGCTTCTACCTCGGGGGGCTGATCCTCACGGTGCTGTGCAATCACTTCATGCACACCAACTGGAGCTTTCGCTCACGCGCCTTCGAGCGGGTCTTCATCACGCCCCGCCTCCATCACATCCACCATAGCAACAACCCCGAACATTACGGCCACAACTTCGGATCGCTGTTCAGCCTTTGGGATCGTCTGCACGGGACTTATCTCGACCCGGACTCGCTGTCGCAGCCAATCCAATTCGGCATTCCGGAGCGCGTAAACGCTGTGCGCCTGGTGGTGGGAATATGACTGACGAGACACTTATTTTCCGACGCTGCGATCTGACGGACGCCCCGGAGCTGCTGCGGGTGGCGCAGGCGGCAATCGCCACCGACACGTTCTACCGCCAGGCGTTCGGATTCGGCCCCCAGGATCTCGATGCGTACTTCCGTGCGTACTTCCGCATGGTGCTCACCGACCCGGCGGCGGAGGTCTTGGCGCTGGCGGCGGGCGAGCGGCTGGTCTCCTGCGCCGCCGTCAGCTACCACGGCTTCCCCTGCCCAGCCGCGGGCGAGCGATTCGAGTCCGACCTGCACGCCGCGCTCGCCCGCGAGCAAAAGGAGAGCTTCGCCCGCTTCCTGGCCGCCTATGAAGAGCTCATGACCACCCCGGAGGCGCAGGCGCGCACGGAGGCGCAGGCGCTTTGGCTGTTCGTAGAGCCGGCATACCGCGGCGCCGGGCTGGTGGCGAAGATGCTGCGCACGTGGGTAAAGCGCTGCCGCCCCGCGTCCGTCCAGGTGCTCTGTGGGCTTGTGAACACGGGAGCGCCGGACCTCATCGAGTCCTATCGCCGAATCGGCTTCAGCTTCGACCGGACGATCCAGGCAGGCGAGCTGCGGCTCAGCCGTTTCAGCTTGCAGCTCGACGCCGCACATCCAAGCGCCGCGGTAACCCAAGCAGCCCATGAACATGCAAAAGGATGAATCGATGTCCCAGGCGTATATCGAGGCAGATCAATCCCAGGCTCAGGTCTTTGGCCAGCACGTGATCGTGGAGTACTACGGATGCAACCCGGAGATCCTCAACGACCTGGCGGCGCTCTCAGACATGTTGGTCGAGGCGGCCAGGCGTTCCGGGGCTACACCGGTGAAGCGCGAATTCCACCAGTTCGCACCGCACGGCATAAGCGGCGTGGTCATCATCACGGAGTCGCACCTGACCATCCACACCTGGCCGGAGCACGGCTACGCGGCGGTCGACTTTTTCACCTGCGGGGAGCGCACCGATCCGCTGCGCGCGCACGACTACCTCACCCGTGAGCTCGGTGCGACTCGCGCCCACCACCTGACGCTGCGGCGCGGGATTCGGTCCCAACCGAGCACGGCGGGCGGGCCCGGCGAAGGCTCCTTGTGGCGCGCCCGAACCGACTTTGCCGGCGAGCTACGCGCTGTCCGCAGTGCACCCGGCACGCTGAGTGATACGACCGATCTGTGGCTTTGCGATGACCAGGGAGATCAGGTCGCCGCCTGCCGCGTGCAGCAGGTGGTGCACGCCGGCCGCACGGCCCACGCGCTGGCCGAGATCGTTGACACCGGCGCGTTCGGCAGAGTGCTGGTGCTCGATGGCATGACGATGTCGGCGGCGGTGGACGAAGCCGCGTATCACGAGGCCCTGGTGGCGCCGCCGTTCATCTTCGCAGAGAAACCGGTGCGCCGCGTCGCCATCATCGGCGGTGGTGAAGGAGCGACGCTGCGTGAGGTGCTGCGCTTCCCGCAGGTCGAGCGCTGCGTGATGGTGGACATCGATGGTGAGCTGGTCGAGCTCTGCCGCCGCCACCTGCCCACCTGGTCCGCCGGCGCTTTCGCCGATCCGCGCGCCGAGCTGCGGATCGAGGATGCGCTTCACTTC
Source organism: uncultured Myxococcales bacterium (assembly GCA_937879845.1). Classification (GTDB taxonomy): domain Bacteria; phylum Myxococcota_A; class Polyangia; order Palsa-1104; family JAEUJZ01; genus CALFML01. Next base: position 12,146 of record CALFML010000705.1, on the reverse strand, counting down.
CTTGCGGACGCGGCGGAGCGCGGCGAGCGCTTCGATCTGATCCTCAGCGACCTACCGGAAGCCGAGACGACGGGTCCGCTGGCCGCGCTCTATTCGCCGGCGTTTTTCGCGCTCATCAAGCGCTGTCTCTCCGCAGATGGCATGTACTGCGGACAGATCGGCAGCCTCCAGATGCCGGACAACGTCCTGGGTCCGCAGGCGATCCTGGCGACCGGCCGCGCCGCGTTTGGATCGATCACCGCCTACTCACGCTTCATCCCGTCCTTTGGCGCCGAGTGGATCTTCGGCATCGCCTCACTCTCGACGGGAGAGCGCGGGCTCCCATGGCTCGATGCGGCAGCGGTGGAAGAGCGCCTTATGCAGCGCCGCGCTCCCGCTCACCCGTGCCGGACGTATGACGGACTCACGCACCAACATGCCTTTTCGCTTCCCTTGGACATGCGTGCCGCGCTCTTTCCGGTGTCCGAGAAAGCGGCGAAGTGAACATGCGCGCGTCTGCCCAAGAGCGCGCGGCGTCCGCGAGCTCGCCCCGCATCCGCTGGTTCGGGCGCTTCGACGAGCTGCCGGCCGAAGCGCTGCACATCGTCGAATCGCAGGCCGGCCCCGCGTGGTCGCTCGCGGTCTTGCGGACGCAGGATCATCATCCCGCCACCAGCGTGGAGGCGCTCCGCTACGCCGTCGCCTACCAAGGGGAGCGGATCGCGGGCTGGGTGGCCACGGCGGTCGTACCGCTGTTCGATGCGGGGCTGACCCGCGGGGTGCGCCTGCGCGCCTTGTCTCTGGGCGATGGGATCGGCTACTGCGTTCCCGCGATCGTCGTTGCGCCCGACCACCCGGAACCGGCGCGCATCCACGAAGCGATCCTGGGCGCGGCCATCGACCATGCGCGCGAGCTCGGACTCGACGGGGTGTTTCTGTATACGGTGCCCTGCGATCAAGTCTATCTGCGGAGTGCCCTGGATCGGCTCGGTTTCTTCCGCTGGAGCGCTCCGTCCTGCGCCTTCGTGCCGCTGCATGCCGAGCGCTTCGGCCGTTATCCGGGCGGCCTGCGCAGCAGCTACCGGAGCGTGCTCAAAAAGAAGCAGCGCGAGCTCGACGCACTCGGGCTGCAGATCACGGCGGGGCCTGCGAACCTCGATTCCGCCACGCTCTACGCGCTCTATCTCAGCATCGCCGCCAAAAAAGAGCGCGAGTGGGCCGATCTGTCGGTGCTCGAGCCGCACCTCACCGCGGGCTTCTTCGCCGCCGCGCTGACCGATCCCGCCTTCCGCTTCCATGTGGTGACGAGCGCCAGCGGCGGCGTACTGGCCTACAACCTAGCGGCGCGCTCCGGTACGCTGCTGCAGAGCCTTGTCGTGGGGATGGATCGCGAGGCGCTGCAGCGCGTGGGCGGCGACGCGCTGGCACCGGCGGTCTACCAGATGCTGCACTTCGCGGTGCTCAGCGCGGCGGAAGCGGAGGGCTGCCGCTGGGCCAACCTCGGCATCACCGCGGAGGAAGGCAAAGCGCGCCTTGGGGCCTTGTTCCGCCCCGCGGAAGAGGCTGACTTCGCCCTGACGCCCGCCTTCACGGAGCTTCTGGAGCGGTTCTCCGCCGCCTACCAGGTTCCGCCTTTATCGCAGTGCCGTCCCTATGGCGACGCCGCGCTGGCAAGCATCCACGCCGCCGCGGACGGTCTGACATTGACCATGGGCAACAGTGAACTTTTGCAGAGGACCGGTTGATGAATACGCAGTGGCTTACGACCAAAGCAGAGGTGCGCCGCACCGCGGGCAAAGGGGACGGCGCCTTCGCCACCTCCGCGATCTCCCGCGGCGAGACCGTCGCGGTTTTTGGCGGCCACCCGGTGACGCGCGCCGAGCTTGCCGCGCTGCCCGCGGAACATCGCGCCCGTTCGATCCAGATCGACCGCGACCTGTACCTGGTCAGCGGGGCCGCGCGCGAGCCGGGCGACATGATCAATCACTCCTGCAACCCCAGCTGCGGCATGCGCGGCGATATCGTGGTCGTGGCGCGGCGCGACATCGCGGTCGGGGAAGAGCTGACCTACGACTACGCGATGAGCGACGCCTCCGACTACGATGAGTTCGTGTGCGGCTGCGGCACCGCGGACTGCCGCGGCGTAGTGCGCGGCAGCGACTGGCGCAATCCCGCGCTGCGCGTCCGCTACCGCGGCTACTTCACAAGCTTCATCGAGCAGTGTCTGCGAGGCATCTGAAGTGAGCGTGGTAGTCATCGGTGCCGGCGCCGCGGGACTGCACGCGGCGCGCCTGCTACGCGACCGGGGCCAGCAGGTCACGGTGCTGGAGGCGGCGGATCGTCTGGGCGGGCGCGTGTGCAGCCTCGACGGCTTCGCCGCCTTTCCGCTGGAGCTCGGGGCGGAGGAGCTCCATGGCGAGCGCTCCCTGCCCTATCGCCTCGCCCGCGCGCGCGGGCTGCCGCTACGCCCCTGCCGCGAGCGTCTGCATCTATGGAGCGATCTGCGAGTCGGCCGCCGCGCCGTGTTGCGCGACGACGATCCCGATCTCGATGCGGCGCTGCGCTTCTTCGACGCCCTGCCCGCTTATCGCGGCCGCGACGTGCCGCTGGCGCAGGCGCTCGCTCCCTTGGCGCCCCGCGCGCGGGAGGTGCTCGAAGCCATGGTCAGCAACGAATACGGCGCGTCGAGCGAGCGCCTGGGAATGGCAGGTCTGGCGGCGGCCGAGCAGGCTTGGCAAAAACAGGGGTCCCGCAACTACGCGCTCGTCGGGCTGCCGCTTTTGACGCTGCTCGCAGCGGAGGCGCCGCCGGTGCAGCTGCAAAAGCGCGTGGCGGCGCTCGATTGGAGCGGGCCAGAGGTCGTGGTCACTACGCGCGGCGGCGAGCGCTTCACCGCTGCGCAGGCCATCGTGACGGTGCCGCTGCCGGTGCTGCGCGACGGAGATATCGCATTCACGCCGGAACTGCCGGAAGCGCAGCGGTACGCGGCGCGCACGATTGGCTCAGGGCCCCTGCTCAAGATCTTCCTGCGCTTCAAGCGCCGCCTCTGGCCGCAGCGCCGCAGCGCCCTCACCATTTTGGGGACGCCGTGCGCGCCGCAGCTGTGGAGCTCCGGCACGTGGGGGCTGCGGGCCGATGACGTGCTCACCGCATTGGTTGCCGGAGCGGCGGCGGAGAAGCTGCTCGCGCTGGGAACGCAGGCCTTGCCGCGGCTGCTGGCGGAGCTCGATGCCTGCCTCTCGGCGCCGGGGGAACGCGCGGCTTCGCGGTCGCTGGCGGAGCACTTCATCAAGGACTGGAGCGCGGAGCCGCTTGTGCGCTGCGGCTACTCGTATCCGACCCTCGGCTCGGCGCCGCTGCGAGCCGACCTGGCGCGGGCGCTCCGACAAAAAGGCGCGGCGCGGCCGAGCGTGGCATTCGCGGGCGAGGCGACCCATGAGCGGCTGTTTGGTTCGCTGCAAGGTGCGCTGCTGTCCGCGGAGCGGGCGGTGCGTGAGCTCATCGGCGATGCGGTGCCCCGGCCTGGTGCCAACCGCGGCGCCAGCATGAAGGAGTGCGAATGAAGATAGGACTGGCTTTCAATCACGTCCATGGCGCCGTGCCGGTACACCGGCCGCCCGATGTCATTGCCGAATACGACACCGCGGAGGTCACCGCGGCGGAAGCGGCGGCGCTGGCGGCCGGCGGTCACGAGGTCGTGCTGCTCGAAGCCGACGAGGCGTTCGGCGAACGGCTGGCGCGCGCGCGGCCCGATCTGGTGTTCAACGTCGCCGAAGGGCGCATCGGCGCCGAGAGCCGTGAGAGCTACGTCCCGGCCGTGTGCGAGGCCCTCGCCGTGCCTTACACCGGCAGCGGTCCGCTCACGCTCGCGCTGGCGCTCGACAAAGCGCGGACCAAGGAGGTGCTGGCGTGGCGCGGCATCGCCACCGCCTCCTGGCAGGTGTTCGCATCCCCCGACGAGCCGCTGGCGCCGGCGCTGCGCTTTCCGCTGATCGTGAAGCTGCTGCACGAAGGTTCGAGCATGGGGCTGGAGCCGGCATCGGTGGTAGACGACGAGTGCGCGCTGCGGGCGCAGGTCGCGCGCCTCATCGCCACCTACCGCGAGCCGGCGCTTGTAGAGGAGTTTATCGCCGGGCGCGAGTTCTCGCTCGGACTCATCGGCAACTTCGGCGCGGGTGCGCCGCGCATGATGCCGATGATCGAGATCGTACACACCAAGCCGCGGAGCGTGGTGCTGTTCGATCCGCTGCCGCCGGTAATCGATGCGCTGATCGCGCCCGGCCGGCCGCACAGCGAGGTCGCCGTCTACCGCGATGCTGCGCGCTACACCTATGAGCCGGTGTGTCCGGCGCCGGTCGATGCGGGGATCGAGCGGCGGCTGCGCGACACCGCGCTTGCGACCTTCCGTGCGCTCGGCTGCCGGGACTTTTGCCGCATGGAGCTGCGCCTGCGCGATGGGGTGCCTCACGTCCTTGATGTAAACCCGATCGCCGGCATCGGACCCGGCTACTGGTTCCCGATGATGGCGGCGGCGGCGGGCCACGATTACGGCGCCTTCATCCATCTGATTCTCAACGCTGCGCTGGAGCGGCTGGGAGGCCGGCGATGAGCCTGTGGCGGCAGTTCGTTGCGACCGCGCAGTCACGACCCGACGCGCTGGCGGTGATCTCGTCGCGCGGCGGCTTCACCTATCGCCAGCTGCTGCGGCGCGCGGCCGGGATCGGCCAGGTTCTGCGCAGCCGCGGGGTCGGGCCCGAGGTGCCGGTGGGTCTGTGCCTGCCGCGCTCGCCCGAGTCGATGCTCGCGATCCTGGGCGTGCTGGCAGCCGGGGGTGTATACGTCCCCATCGATCCCGGCTACCCGATTGAACGCCAGCGCTTCATGGCCGGCGATCTCGAGCTGCACACGCTGCTCGTGGCGACGGCGCTCGCTCCGGTCCCGGCGTGGGCGCCGTGCTCGGCGATCCTCGATCTCTCTGGGCCGGCAGACGCGGAGCACGATGACGCCGTGCTGACGGCGCCGCCGGCCGACCCGGATCCGGAGTCTCTGATCTACATCCTTTACACCTCAGGCAGCACCGGGCGGCCCAAGGGAGTGTGCGGCACCCATGCGCAGGTCCAACACCGGCTGCGCTGGAACCAGGCGGCGTTTCCGTTCGCGGCCGGAGAGGTCGTGGCGCACCGTACCTCCCTCAACTTCGTCGATTCGGTTGTGGAGATATTCTCCGGTCTCCTTGCCGGCGTTCCGACCGCGGTCGTGTACGCAGAGGAGCAGGCCGACCTCGGCCGCTTCATCGCCGCGGTCGCCCGTCATCGCGTCACGCGGCTGACCCTGGTGCCGTCCATCCTCTCCGCGCTGCTCCGCGCCGCTCCGGACGCCGGTTCCAGGCTCGGCGCGATCCGCTACTGGTTTTCGAGCGGGGAAGAGGTGACGCTGCCGCTGCTGCAGCGATTCCGCGCCGTGCTCCCGGCGGCCACGTTGGTGAACCTTTACGGCACGACCGAGGTGATCGACGTGACCTATGCGGTCTTCCCAGCGGAGCAGCCGCTGCCCGTCGAGCGGGTGCCAATCGGACCCGCGGTGGCCGGCGCCGAGCTCATGGTGCTTGACGCCGCCGGCGAGCCCGTGCCGGATGGCGAATCCGGCGAGCTCTATATCGGCGGCAGCACGGTACTCGCACGCGGCTACCACCATCGCCCCTTGGAGGAAGCGCTGCGCTTCCCGCGCCACCCGCGGCGCGCCGATGAGCGGGTCTTTCGCACCGGCGACATAGTCCGCCGCATGCCGAGCGGAGAAATTCACTACCTGGGCCGCGCCAGCAACGTCACCAAGATCCGCGGCGTGCGCATCGAGCTGGAGGAGATCGAGCGCTGCCTGCTCGCCGCCTGCCCCGAACTCAACCAGATCGCCATCGTTCCCGTCAAAACAGCCTCCGGCACAGCTGAAAATACCGCCGAGCGGCTCCTCGCTTTCGTATCGCCCGCAGGCATCAACCTGGATTCCCTGCGGGCCGCCGCGGAGCGCTTCTTGCCCACGGTCATGATCCCCGACCGCTTCGTCGCGCTGGCGGCTCTGCCCCTGTCGCCTAACGGCAAGTGTGACCGCCTTGCACTGGCCGCGCTGCCGGCTGCGGACGCGCGCCCGGTCGCGCCGGAGCAGGCGCCGCGCACGCCTACGGAGAGACGCCTCGCCGCGCTCTATGCGCCGCATCTGGCGAACCAGCCGATCACGCGCGAGGCCTCTTTTGCGCAGCTCGGGGGCGATTCGCTGGGTCTGGCCGAGCTCATGGCGGCGCTCGCCGGCGAGCCGGGATTTGCGCGGGTCGACCTCGACCTTTTGCGGGCGGCCCCGCTTGCCGAGGTGGCCCGCGCGCTCGATGGCGAAACGCGCGAGGATGAGGCATCTCCGGTCATGCCGCGCATCGCGCTGCTCCCCTTCGCCGCCGCGGCCGGACCGGAGCTGACGGCGCTGCTGGTAGAGGCGTCGCACGACCCGGCCCTATGCGCCGCGACCGAGCTGCCCGCAGGCATGGACAGCCAGCGCGCCCGCGCCTATTGCGCGACCCGCGATGGAGTCGCGATCCAGGTCGACGGTGAGCTAGCGGGCGCGGCGATCGCTCATCACCATCCGCGCATCGGTGAATGCGAGGATGGAGTCGTCATTCCCGCCGGCAGCGTTCAGCTCGATGAGTGGCTGCTGGCGCGCTTCCACGGCCGCGGCATCCTCGGCGTACGCGGTGCGTGGCCGCTCTTGGCGCGCTGGTTGGCGCAGCGCTTCACCCATGAGATAAGCATCGTCTGGGAAGACAACGCGGCCATGCTGGCGCTTTTGCGCGCGCGCGGCTATAGGCGGCTCGGCCGCACCTACTGGGAAAGCGGCGCCGACGGCGACGGCAGCGCAGGTTGGTGCGAGGTGCTGCTCTACGACTTGGCGCCGCATCGAACGACCGCGGCGGAATCGCCCCCAGACGACTCAGCCAGCCGCCGTGAGTCTCCTCCATGAGCGCCCGAATCCTTGCCCATACCCGGCGGCGACCAAGACACGCCCACCCCTGTGCGCATTTTCATGCCGTTTGTTGCAAAATATTTTACCGTTCCCTCCAGCGCCTCTGGAATCGATGCCTGGGTCGCCTCCTGCAGCAGCTCCGAGGCGATGCCGAAGTCAACCAGCATGACCTGGGTGCAGTCTTTATCCACCAGGATGTTCTGCGGCTTGATGTCTTTGTGCATCACGCCGGCCGCGTGTACGCCTTCCAGCACCCGGCACAGCCCAAGTCCTACCTGCAGCGCCGACCGCACATCGAGCGCTCCCCGCTCCGCCAGCACCCTATCGAGTGAGGCAAACCCGGGATCTTGCAGCAGCAGCGCCGCGCTGCCGCCCTGCTGGTGCAGCGCAAAAACCCGCACCACGCCCGGTACCTGCGAGAGCTTGGCCAGAATCTGCGCCTCGTGCGCCAGTCGTCCGAGGATCCGCAGGCTCGGCGCGGCGGCGACCGGGAGCTTGGCGACAAGGCGCGTCCCCGACTCTAGATGCGCCGCGCGGCGAATGCGGGTCTCGGGCCCCTCGTAGATGGTCTCCCCAAGCTGATAGTCTTGAAGGTGCGCCGTGATCGTCATCGAATCGTCGATCCTTCCTGCTGCGCGCTTGAGCATAAGGAGCCTCAGACAAGACCGCCGCGGGTCGTGTCTTCCTATCGGCCGAGCCGAAAGGAATAAGCCCGCATTCGATGGTATCACAAAAGGTGCGGTCGTGGTACTAACGTCCCATGCAGCGTTCCATGCTTATGGACCTGGTCTTTATATACGGTCTTGTCGCCGTCGGAAAATATACGATCGGCCGCGAGCTTGCGGCGCTCACCGGGTACCGTTTTTTTCACAATCACTTGGTCGTAGACACGGCACTTTCGATCTATGAGTTCGGCACGCCGGGCTTTGTCGCGCTGCGCGAGACGCTCTGGCGTGAGGTCTTCCTCCGTACGGCCCAGGATAAGGACGTCCTGTCTGGACTCCTTTTTACCTTCACGCCGGAAAACTCCGTTCGTCAGGAATTCATCGACTGGCTCTTTGGCGATTACGCGGCGGCCGGAGTGCGCGTCTTCTCCGTCAACCTCCAGGCCAGCGAAGCGGAAATCGAGCGGCGCTTGAGCGCGGACAGCCGCCGCACGTTCGGCAAGCTGACCGACCTTGCGCTCTATCGCAGGGCGCGCGATGCCGGCATATTCAGCACCCCTAGGATCCCGCGCACGGATCTGACAATCGACACAGAGTCTTGCTCTCCCGCAGGTGCCGCCGCGCAGATCGCGCAGGCGCTCGGCAGAACTTTTAAGAACACGCACCTCTGACGACAGAAGTATGATGGCAGAACTGCTCAGGAAAGGATCCCCCGATGAAAGCATATGAGCTCAAGCCCGGCGCCCAGAACGATCCCCTTGTCCAAGTCGACCGCCCTTCCCCGCCGCTAGGCCCCACGGACGTACGGGTGCGCGTGCGGGCGGTCTCATTGAACTTCCGGGATCTCACGGTCGCCCGCGGAGCCAAGAACCGGACCGCCCCGATCATTCCTACCTCGGACGGCGCCGGCGAGGTCGTGGAGGTCGGCGCGCAGGTGACGACGCACAAGAGCGGCGACCGGGTGGCAGCGGCGTTTTTCCCCACTTGGCTCAGCGGTGAGCTCTCCGATTACCACCATAAACATGCGCTCGGCGGCGGGCGTGACGGCATGCTCGCCGAAGAAGTGGTCCTTCCGGCCGCGGCCTGGGTGCGCTTTCCCGACTACCTGTCTTTCGCCGAAGCCTCTACGCTGCCGTGCGCCGGGGTCACCGCGTATAACGCGCTGTTCGAGTCGGCCCGGTTGCGCGCCGGCGACACCGTGCTCGTGCAAGGAACCGGCGGGGTCTCCATCTTCGCCCTGCAGCTGGCGCGCGCCGCGGGGGCGCGGGTCATCCTCACCTCACAGAGCGCGGAGAAGCGGGCTCGGGCGGTGACCATGGGCGCCGCTCACACCATCGACTACAAGGCCGAGCCCAAGTGGGGCGAAGCGGTACGCGCCTTCACGGACGGCCACGGCGTCGATATCGCGATCGAAGTCGGCGGCCCCGGCACGTTCGATCAGTCCGTAGCCGCCTTGCGCTACGGCGGCACCATGAGCCTTCTGGGCGTACTCACCGGCACCAAGGGCGAGGTCAACACGTACGGCATCTTCCACAAACACCTCATCGTCGCCGGCATCTACGTGGGCTCCGTGGAGAACTTCGCGGCGCTCAACCGCGCCCTGGCCGTATCCGAGATCCATCCGGTGATCGATCAGGTCTTCCCGTTCGCCAAAGCCAAGGAAGCCTACGCCCACCTTACCGGCGCCACTCACTTCGGCAAAGTAGTCATCACCCTCCCCTGAGCCAAGCGGCCGCGCGCCACCCCAGGGCGCCCAGTCCAAAGCCGCATCTGCCAAGTCGCAATCGGCGCAGCCAAGAGCGAGAAGCGCTGCGCCTCAGTCATCGAGCGCCGTTACGCGCGCGACCGGGAACGGCGTTCCCGGTTTCAAGTCCGTACCATCCCCTTGGCCGGAGGCTGACGCGGACAGGAGTCCGGCGGCGAGGAGTCCGTCATCGCTGCGCGGCTCGCATAGATAGGCGGCGATCGCGCCGAGCGGCTGACTGGTTTCAACCAGCAGCGTGCCCGCGGGCAGCTTACGCTCCGCTTTGTGCCAGGCGACATGGAGCTGCCTTTCGCCGAGCGACGACTCCAAGATATGGCGCGATCCCTCCGCCGCGCAGCTTTGTACGACGGCGCATTCCAGCGCCGCTCCCACGGGCGCGGCCAGCTCGCGAATCGCAAGACCATGACCGCGCAGGAACGCGGCCAAATGCGGCGGGATGAGATAGGCGCGGGGGCGGACGATGACTTCGCTGCCGACAAAACGGCAGCGATGCGGAAGCTCGACGATCGCCGGCTTCCCGTCTAGAACCCGCGGCTCCCGGGTCAGGATCGGCACCGCGTCCGGCTCATCGTGCAGCTCATAGCGCACCGCGATCTCGCGCCGCGGCTGGGTCGAGCTTGCCACCACCGCGCACAGCTCTGCAGCGTGCTCCGCGACGAAGTGCAAGGTCTCGCGCACGAACTGATACGTCGTGTATACGCGCTGCTCAAAGGGAATATAGGCGTAGGTCTCCAGCAGCAGATCGCAGCGGCTCGTCAGTCCGCGGTAGTTGCTGCCAAAGCGCGGGTGATGGGTGTAGGTCGTCCAGCACTCGCTGGACTTGTGGCCGCCCTCATCGGATAGGAAGTTGCCGTAGAAGAAGGTCTCAAGGCCGGTGTGGGCGCGCATGCGGCGGGTGACTTCGGGCAGCAGCTGCTGCCGCATCCACGCGACTGGCTCGGCGCGGCCGCTCATCACGGTGTGCGGGGTGTCGTACGTCAGGGCGTAGCGGTGCACGGAGCCGTTGGTCGCGTGGCAGTCGATGGTCAGCTCGGCCGCCCACGGCTGGCACACCCGCACCTGCAGGAGCTGCATCTCCCGACTCTCTTGCCGCATGTAGTCGCGGTTGAGGTTGATGCCGGCGGCGTTGACCCGAGTACCGACGCCGGAGACCGGTCCGAGCTGGCCCTCGAGCTTAGGCAGGTTGAGCCGGCGGTTGCCGGGATCGATGCGGTCGTTGCCGTCCGGGTTGAACAGCGGCACGACAACCAGCGTCAGGTGCTCTAGGAGGCCGGCGTCATGGCCGTCCAGCAGATCGCGGACGAGCATCAAGCTGGCTTCCTTGCCCTCGACCTCTCCGGCGTGAATGCCGTTGATGATCAGGACCACCGGCCGCCCGAGCGCCCGCGCCTTGGCCGGCGTATCCACGCCCGCGCTCGACAGCACGAGCAGCGGCAGCGCCCGCCCTTCCGGGCTCGCGCCGAACTCGCTTACGTGGAGGCGCGGATCGTTGCGCGCGGCGAGGGCGGCGATGAAGGTCATGACCTCGGCATGGCGGGAGGTCTGGGTGTAGCGGGTCGATTCGGCGCGGGTCAGGGGCTTGAGCATGGCGGCGTTTCCTTGGCCGATTTTTTTGCTTGCGCGGCGGCAAGCTGGCGCAGCGTTACATGAATGTCTGGGGAAGGAAAAGATTGTACTTGCCGGCTCTTCCCACGGCCAAAGTCTTGGGCTAGAACAGGTCCGTGACCGACAAGCTCCTATTTACACCCGGACCGCTCACCACCAGCAGCACCGTCAAAGAGGCGATGCTGCACGACCTCGGCTCACGCGATCGGCACTTTATCGACCGCGTCGCCGCCGTCCGCGCCCGGCTCCTGGGCATCGCGGGCGTAGCGGAGCCGGAGTACGCGGCGATTCCGATGCAAGGCAGCGGCACGTTCGGCATCGAGGCCGCGCTCGGCTCCGCCATCTCACGCGGGGGCAAGCTGCTCGTGGGGATAAACGGCGCCTATGGAGCGCGCATCGCCCATATCGCGCGCGTGCTCGGCATCTGCTGCGAGGTGCTGGAGGTCGCGGAGTCGGAGCGCCTGCCGCCGCAAAAATTCGCCGATGCGCTCGCCCGCGATCCGCACCTGAGCCACGTTGCGGTCGTGCACTGTGAGACCTCCACCGGCTTATGCAATGAACTAGCGGCTATCGGCGCGGTGGTGCGACAGCACGGACGCCGGTTCCTGGTCGATGCCATGTCGAGCTTCGCCGGCATGCCCATCGATCTGCAGGCGGCGGCGGTCGACGTGCTTATCACCTCGGCGAACAAGTGTCTGGAAGGAGTGCCGGGCTTTTCCATCGTCATCGCCCGGCGGGCGGCGCTTGCCGAAGCGGCGGGCAGCGCCCGATCGGTGAGTCTGGATCTGTCGGCGCAGCTGCGCGGTCTGGATCAAGACGGGCAGTTCCGCTTCACGCCGCCGACGCACGCCCTGCTCGCCTGCGATCAGGCGCTGACCGAGCTTGCGGCCGAAGGCGGGGTCGCCGCGCGGGCGCAGCGCTATCGCAAGAACCATGAGACCCTGCGCCGCGGCATGAGCGCTCTCGGCTTCCGCTCCTTCCTACCAGTCGCGGATCAGAGCCCGATCATCACCGCCTATTACTATCCCGAGCACCCGGGCTTCGCATTCCCCCGCTTCTATCAGGCGCTGGCCGATCGCGGCTACGTGATCTATCCCGGCAAGGTGAGCCGCGCCGAGTGCTTCCGC